>JBEDCU010000136.1:0-19862 GCA_041176585.1 Pseudomonadota bacterium | reverse complement strand
GGCTAATGAAATCTGAGCCTGATGAGGTGAGTGTGGATGATGCACTCGCTGCCTCTTTGCAAACCGTCGCTTGGACGGGCGTGCGTAATTATCAGGCAAGAAATTTTATGCGTGACAGCATGCGCATAGGGGATGGCGTCTTGTTCTATCACTCTAGTTGTCCGCAACCTGGTATTGCAGGAATAGCAGAAGTAGCAAGTACTGCGTATCCCGATCCTACGCAATTTGATAAAAAAAGTCCGTATTACGACCCACAATCTGATCAGGAACATCCACGATGGATGTTAGTTGATGTCAAGGTCACGCAAAAAACACCGCTCATCGCTTTATCAACATTACGTGAGCAAGATGAATTGGCTGATATGATTTTGCTGAGAAAAGGGAATCGTTTATCTGTCATGCCGGTGACAACTGCGGAATGGAATTTCATTACAAAAAAACTGCTAAAGAAAAACGGCTAAAGAAAAATAAAAAATAGTGCTTGCGGTGGTGCTGCATAGCTTGCACTTAAAATTTAATCTCATCTGGAAAAATTATGGATGCAAGTCTGATACTGATTTTTATTGTAATGGGTATTTTTAGTGGCTTTGCAGCTGGTTTGCTAGGTGTAGGTGGAGGTATGTTGTTGGTGCCCTTCATTACCATGCTACTCACCTATAAAGAATTTAATCCTGAGTTAGTCGTGCATATGGCGATTGCCACGTCACTAGCTACGATTATGTTTACATCCTTATCTTCCGTGCGTGCTCATCATCAACGAGGTGCAGTGTTATGGCCAGTGGTTAAATTATTTGCGCCAGGTATTTTGATAGGTTCATGGATAGGTCCATGGTTAGGTGCGCAAATGAATTCATCGGGTTTAGCATTATTTTTTGCATTGTTTGTCGGCTTCTCTGCTACCCAAATGCTATTAGATAAAAAACCATCTGCTACACGTGAATTACCAAAAACCAGCGGCATGTTAGCAGCAGGTTCTGTGATTGGCGTCTTATCCGGTTTAGTGGGGGCAGGCGGAGGTTTTATATCTGTGCCTTTTATGACGTGGTGTAATGTAAAAATTCATAATGCAGTCGCAACTAGTGCTGCTTTGGGTTTTCCAATTGCATTAGCAGGCACTTTATCGAATATTTATTTTGGTTGGCATGAGCCTAATTTGCCAGTAGGTTCATTGGGCTATATTTATTTACCGGCTTTATTTTCAATTTCGATTGCCAGTGTCACCACTGCACCACTAGGTGCGCGCACTGCTCATGCTTTGCCCATGAAATCATTGAAAAAAATATTCGCACTCGTACTATATGCCTTAGCGTTTTACATGCTCTATAAAGCATTGCATTAAGCATGCATGATTTATTGTTTAGTATAAGTCTCGCGTAAAATATTTTTTTGTACTTTACCCATAGTGTTGCGAGGTAGTTCATCTATAAAATAAACCTGCTTGGGCACTTTGAAATTAGCGATGCAATTTTTTAAAGTTTGGATGACGGATTCTTCGCTGAGTTTTTCACCTTTATGCAACACCACAATCGCAATCACTGCCTCCCCAAAATCTGTATGCGGAATACCGATCACAGCAGATTCCATCACGCTAGATAGTGCATCAATTTCGGATTCAATTTCTTTGGGATAGACGTTATATCCCCCTGAGATGATGAGATCTTTGCTGCGTCCCACGATAGACAAATAACCATCGGCATCAAAGTAACCTACGTCACCAGTTTTGAAATAGCCATCAGTAGTAAATTCTTCTGCTGTTTTTTCAGGCATATTCCAATAGCCACTAAATACATTTGGTCCTTTGACTTGTATATCGCCTATCTCATCAGACTTACACTGATCACCTGCTTGATTAATGATATGAACAGACACATCGGGTAATGGTAAGCCCACTGTGCCTGCTTTGCGTGTGCCTTGATAAGGATTTGAAGTTAGCATAGCGGTTTCACTCATGCCGTAGCGTTCAAGTATGGTGTGTCCTGTTCTGGTTATGAATTGATGAAACGTTTCACTGAGTAAGGGAGCTGAACCTGAAATAAATAAACGCATGGTTGCACAGCATTCGAGATTGAATTTGGGATCGCTGAGTAAGCGTGTGTAATAAGTTGGTACACCCATAAAAATACTGCTGCGTGGAAGTTGGTTGATGACTGCAGCACTGTCAAATTTAGACAAAAAAATCATTTTGCTGCCATTCATCAAAGCACCATGTGCTGCAACAAATAGGCCATGTATATGAAATAGTGGCAAGGCATGTAATAAGACATCGCCTTTTTGCCATTGCCAATAAGTTTGTAGAGTTTGAATATTGCTTGCAAGGTTATGGTGAGTCAGCATGGCACCTTTGCTGCGTCCTGTGGTACCTGATGTATAGAGGATGGCGGCTAAATCATCAGGATTTTTTTCTAGTGTTTTAAATTTATCGCTATGAGTTGCGGCACGCGATAATAGTGAGCCACTATTTTTTCCAGCATGAGGTGTGTCTAGTGTAAAGACATGTCTAGTGCCAGCTTTAAAAGCTAGCTGAGAAACCCATCCGAAATTTTGCGGTGAACAAACGACAACGGCCGGTGTGGCATCGTTGATGAAGTAGTCCATCTCACTTGCTCGATAAGCAGTGTTCAAAGGTAGATAAACAAAACCAGCACGTATTGTTGCTAGATACAGCATCAGTGCTTCGGGCGATTTTTCAACTTGTGCAGCAATACGAGAACCGACTGGTAAATCACAGCTCGATAATAAATTTGCAATCTTGGCAGTGCCACGTTCTAGATCACGCCAACTGTAATAGTGTTGATCTTCTGTCTCACACCAACAATCATCGAGGTCGGCTGGAAATCGTGATTGAAATAAATTATAAAGATTAGCGTTCATGATGCGTTGCTATCTATAGTTGGTTTTTTATAAGCGAGCATTAATAAGATGATGCCGAGTGCAATCATGGGTAATGACAGCATTTGTCCAGCCGAGATAGTGAGTTGAGCGAATTGCACTTCATAATCTGGTATTCGAAAATATTCAGTAAAAAATCGCGCACAGCCATAACCTAAAGCGAATACGCCGCTGACAGCAAGTCGTGGTCTGGGTTTGCGTGCATAGAGCCAGAGAACAATGAATAACAGCACACCATCAATCAGTGCTTGATAAAGTGGTGAAGGATGGCGCGGCAAGCTATCCACATTCGGCCAGATCATGGCCCAAGGCAGAGTAGGATCTGCAATGCGTCCTGGTAGTTCTGCATTAATAAAATTACCGATACGACCTGCGGCATAACCTAGCGGTACCAAAGGCGCAATGAAATCCATGACTTCCATCCATGCTCTGCCATGACGTTTTCCCCAGATCGCCATAGCGATTAACACGCCTAAGAATCCTCCATGAAAAGACATGCCACCTTTCCAAACTGCGAAAATTTCTAAAGGATGGCTCAGGAAGTAAACAGGTTGGTAGAATACGACCTCGCCTAGACGACCGCCGATAATGACGCCCAATACGGCGTAGGTCAGCATGTCTTCTAGATCAAGCTTATTCCAGCCTGCTTTAGCGATATGTGCTTGTTGAATGCGTAATCGACCGAGCACGATGAAGGATGCAAAGGCCGTCAGATACATTAAGCCGTACCAGCGTATGGCGAGTGGTCCTAGTGAAATGGCGATGGGGTCGGGCAGAGGATGAATTAACATGCGACTTCTCTTATTGCGAAAATAGTTAAGAATGCATGACAGTGCGTCATGCAAGAGTGTGTGAAGCAGATTGTGGCATAAGCCAACTTGTTACGACAGTTTAGTAAAAAAATGACTAAGACTGTCTTAGTTAATTTAAAACAGTTTTTTGCGTTATTAGAATTTTCAGGAGAACCCATGGCATTTAATCGTCGTTCAAAAAACATTACCCAAGGTGTGGCACGTAGTCCGAATCGTGCAATGTATTACGCAATGGGTTACAAGACAGCTGATTTCGATAAACCAATGATTGGTATCGCAAACGGCCATTCCACCATCACGCCGTGTAATTCAGGTTTGCAAAAGCTAGCAGATGTTGCGATAGCTGCCATCACAGATGCTGGAGCCAATCCTCAAGTATTTGGTACACCGACAATTTCTGATGGTATGTCTATGGGTACTGAGGGGATGAAATTTTCTTTGATCAGTCGCGAAGTAATTGCAGACAGTATCGAGACTTGTGTGAATGGCCAATGGTTAGACGGTTGTGTAGTCATTGGTGGCTGCGATAAAAATATGCCGGCTGGGATGATTGCTATGGCACGTACCAATGTGCCTAGCATTTATGTCTATGGCGGCACTATCAGACCGGGTAACTGGAAGGGTACGGATCTCACTATTGTTTCTGCGTTTGAAGCAGTGGGCAAATTTACTGCAGGTGAAATGAGTCAGGAAGATTTTGATGGCATAGAAAGAAATGCTTGTCCCTCAACTGGATCCTGTGGTGGCATGTATACCGCTAACACTATGTCATCGTCATTTGAAGCATTAGGTATGTCATTGTTGTATTCATCAACTATGGCTAATCCGGATGAAGAAAAAACTGGTTCTGCTGCAGAGTCTGCGCGCGTTTTAGTAGAAGCAGTCAAAAAAGATTTGAAACCACGTGACATCATTACTCGTCAGTCTATAGAAAATGCCGTTGCCGTCATCATGGCAACTGGCGGTTCTACAAACGCAGTCTTGCATTATTTAGCGATTGCATATGCAGCAGATGTGGAATGGACAATAGATGACTTTGAACGTATGCGTAAAAAAGTACCTGTCATTTGTAACTTGAAACCTTCAGGCGAATATGTTGCGACTGACTTGCATAAGGCAGGTGGTGTACCGCAAGTCATGAAGATTTTATTGAATGCAGGTTTACTGAATGGTGATTGCATGACCATCACAGGTAAAACCATGGCGGAAGAATTAGCCAACGTGCCTGACGCACCGGCAGCAGATCAAAATGTGATTATGCCGATTGAACGTGCTTTATATAAACAAGGCCATCTCGCGATTTTGAAAGGCAATCTTTCACCAGAAGGTTGTGTAGCAAAAATCACGGGTCTGAAAAATCCTGTGATCACCGGACCGGCTCGTGTATTTGATGATGAGTACACTGCCCTAGACGCTATCCTTGCTGACAAAATTCATGCTGGTGATGTCATCGTCTTGCGTTATCTAGGACCAAAAGGTGGACCTGGTATGCCAGAAATGTTAGCGCCTACTTCTGCGCTAATTGGTAAAGGACTTGGCGAATCAGTGGGTTTGATTACGGATGGTAGATTCTCAGGTGGTACTTGGGGCATGGTAGTTGGTCATGTCGCTCCAGAGGCCATGGCTGGCGGTACCATAGCCTTGGTGCATGAAGGTGATTCCATAACCATCGATGCGCATCAATTACTCATACAATTAAATGTGGCTGATGAAGAAATCGCTCGCCGCCGTGCTGCTTGGACGCCACCTAAGCCACGCTACACCAGAGGTGTATTGGCAAAATTTGCTACTTTGACATCAAGTGCTAGTAAGGGTGCTGTGACTGATTGATAATTTTTAGTCAGCTTTAGAATTTGTGAGCGAATGTAAAAAAGTGACTAGGCTTTTTTTAATCGGTGATAGCCTGAAACGGCCAGATCCGGCATGAAAACAAGGTAATATTTAGCCGTTTTTTGAAACAGGGAGAGTGAAATGAAACGTATAGCATTGTTGGTTATTGCAATCAGCGCACTAGCTTCAAATAGCGTATTTGCTAATGCTGAATTAGCTAAAGAAAAAAATTGCTTGGCTTGCCACGCAGTTGATAACAAGTTAGTTGGACCTGGATATAAAGAAGTCGCTGCTAAATACAAAGCCGACAAATCTGCAGAAGCTAAATTGGCAAAGAAAATTCGTGAAGGCGGCGTAGGTGTGTGGGGTCAGATCCCTATGCCAGCGAATCCTCAGGTTTCTGAAGCTGAATCTGTAAAGTTAGCAAAATGGGTTTTGTCTCTGAAATAATTATTTCGTAAATTACGTTGGTACGTAACTACCTTAATTGAAAATCAGATGATATGAAAAAAAGCGCTCATAAGAGCGCTTTTTTTATTGTGTATAGGTAGTGCGCAATACATTGCGCCATATGGTTTGATGGAAAGTACGAATGATGTCGCTACGCTAATCGTTCCTACAAATTCAAATGCACGCATTTCGTACGAAATTCAACATCATACGAATTACAGAAAAATGTTGAAGTGTGTGGTAGGGCGCAATGAATTGCGCCGCATGGTAAATGGGAATGCGCGAACGATTACGCTACGCTAATCGTTCCTACAACTTCGATTACATATGCGGCGTAGGTACGAATAGCAAAGCGTATTCGTACGAAAAAACAGTCTAACGATGTCGCTAAGCTAATCCTTCATACAACTTCAATTATTTTGTCACCATGATGCGGTCACGTTTACCCGCTTTGTAAGTATACAAAGTTAGCGTGCCATTTTTAACGTCACCATAAGCATCGAATTCAATTTGGCCTGTTACGCCTTTGTATTTTAATTTTGCTAGTTCAGGTAAGTAGCGCGCAGGTTCAGTTGAATTGGCTTTTTGCATAGCACCTGCCATCATCATCACGGCATCATAAACATACGGTGCATAGAGTTTTACATCGACACCAAATTTCTTTTGATAAGCAGCACGGAAATCAGCTATCGCTTTTTCATCTTTTTCTTCTACACCGCCTGCTTCTGCGCAAATCACTTGACCGTCTGTCATACCACCACCTGAAAGTGAAGCGAGTTGTTCAGTGCAGATGCCATCGCCGCCCATGAATTTTGCTTGTAATCCAAGTTGATGCATTTGACGCAGCATAGGGCCAGCAACGGCATCCATACCACCAAAGAAAACGAGTTCTGGATTTGTTTTTTTAATGGCGGTCAGAATGGCACTGAAATCCATCGCTTTATCATTTGTAAACTGTCGGTTGACTACTTGCGCTCCTGCGGCTTTTGCAGCCTTTGCAAATTCATCTGCCACACCCTGACCATAAGCAGTGCGGTCGTCAATAATCGCGATATTTTTTACTTTTAAGGTGTTAGCAGCATAACGACCTAATGCACCACCGAGTTGACCATCATTAGCGACCACACGAAACGCACCTTTGTAACCTTGGCGTGTGTATTTAGGATTAGTAGCAGAGGGTGAAATTTGAGGAATACCTGCATCGTTATAAATTTTTGATGCCGGTATGGTTGTGCCAGAATTTAAATGACCAATCACACCGTTAACTTTATTGTCGACTAATTTTTGTGCAACTGTAGTTGCTTGCTGAGGATTAGCAGCATCATCTTCAGGCACCAAAATAAATTTAACTTTCTTACCAGCGATGCTGATGCCTTTAGTATTCAAAACATCAATCGCCATACGTGCGCCATTTTCATTATCTTTACCTAGATGAGCAATCTGTCCAGACAAAGGCCCTGCATGACCAATTTTTACGATTTGTTCTTGTGCCCATGTGGTTGCACTTAGACCGCACATAACAAGAAACAGAGAAATGAATGATTTAGTTTGCATACAGCAGCTCCTGAAAAAATGGCATTCAATAGACGAATAATTCTTAATGATGCAGAAATTAAGTTAGACGGTACAATAAATTAGTGAAAAGTCCCAAATCTTTTCAGTACTTATGGAGATTTTTTCTTAGAAGCGATGGTCTGTGAATGCAAAATCAAGTTCAGGACTATGACCAGAGACTATATCGGCAATTGCTTTACCTGAGCCGCAACCCATGGTCCAGCCTAAAGTACCGTGACCTGTATTTAAAAATAAATTCGGATAACGTGTTTTGCCTATGTAAGGCACATTGGAGGGTGTTAAAGGTCGTAATCCACTCCAATACACCGGATGTTCATAATCACAAGCGTCAGGAAATAGTTCTTGTGTACGTCGTGTAATAGCAGCGCAACGCGTAGGATTCAAGTCGCGTGCATAGCCATTCAATTCACAAGTACCTGCTACACGTAGTCGATCACCTAAACGAGAGATGACTAGCTTGTGTCCGTCGTCAGTCAGTGATACAGAAGGGGCGAGTGTGTCATGCAATACAGAATAAGTCGCAGAATAGCCTTTGCCAGGATAGATGAGTAAATCAATTCCAACTTGTTTAGCTAGTGCAACCGAGAAGCTTCCCATCGCAATCACAAAGGCGTCAGCATGTTGGACTTGATGATTGCCTTGGTCATCAATGATTTCTACGCCAGTGATACGAGCACTAGATCCCGTGCCTTCTTTGATTAATTTCGTAATGAGAGTATTGAATTGAAATTGCACACCTGCCTTGCTTGCATGAGATGCTAGGCCGATTGCAAATTTATGCACATCACCAGATTCATCATTTGCTGTGTAGTCTCCACCTACTATTTTTTCTTGCATGGATTGTAAAGCAGGTTCTAATCTTACAACTTCTTCGGTGGAGATAGTTTGACGTGGGCAGCCTAATTCACGCATGAGTTGAGCAGAAGGCAGAGAATGTTGAAATTCTTTTTCGTCTGTATAGAAATGCAATATCCCTTTGGTTAATGCATCATACTCAATCTGTGTTTCTTCTCGAACTGATTGCAGAATTTGACGGCTATATTCTGCAATTGCAATGATTTGACGAATATTATTCGCAGTATGTGAAGGTGTACATTGCTTAAGAAATTCTAAGCCCCAGCGCCATTGCAACCATTCGGGGCGAAAGCGATATAGCAGTGGTGCATCTTCTTTACCTAACCATTGTAATATTTTTAGTGGCGCTGATGGATTCGCCCATGGTTCGGCGTGTGAAACAGAAATTTGACAACCATTTGCGAAACTCGTTTCTTGTGCAACGGCAGGCTGGCGATCTATGACGGTGACTTCATGGCCTGCTTTATTTAAGAACCATGCTGAGGCTGTTCCCACTATGCCTGCACCAAGAACGATAACTTTCATTACGACTCTCCGTAAAAATAAATACTGTTCAGCATAGGAGCTGACAGCGATACAGAGATTGTAAAAAGTCTGCTAAAGGTTTTACGGTCATTGTGGCGTCGTTAAATAGATTCTTTGGAGATGACGGTAATTCATAGCAAAGATGGGGGATCACGCTACAGTTGTATCAGGATTGATGTCTCGCGATTTGATCAGTAACAGCAGCTTTCACTTCAGCTTCTAGATTTTTACTTAATCTTAGACTGAGTTCCGACATCAATTGTGAAGTTAGTTCTTTAGTGACTGATGCGGTGACTTCAGGTAAGACACTACCCAGCGCCGAGGTGGTTGCACTCTCTAGTCGTTGACCTATGAGTTGCGGTAAATGTTCCTGCACTGCAGTAGCAATCAGATGTGGGATTTGTGAAGAAAGTTGTGCGCATAGTGTTGCAGCTAATTCTTTCTGTGCCTGTTCAGTCATGACTAATCCACTCGCCGTGGTGCTAGGCGTATCGGTCACGATATCAGTTAAAAGCGGAATGTCTGCATCATTCGGTAGAGTGGTCATGATTTATCTGCCATAAAATTGGTCAGTGGGTAACCGCGTTGCTGATACAGACGATAGCGATCGCGCCCTTGAGTTAAATCGGTTTCTTCAGTTGAGACGATTTCAAATAATCTGGTGAAGCGCGCAAAATGCTCAGGAATTTTAGTTGAAAGATTAATCATGATTTCATGATGCGGCAAATCGGCTTCTGCATTATCAGTCAGAATGATTGGTGTTTGCGCAGCAAGTGGATCAGTAGCGGCTACATGCGGTAAAAAATCTTGTTCTGAAAACGACCACAGCATGTCATCGAATTGAGTAAGTTGTGCTTGATCTTCCAAGAACACGACCACTTGCATTTGGCTAGCGCGGGCTTTACGTATCAAGCGGCAGGCATAGGCAAGTTTGTCTGGTACTTTGCTATGAAAATCAACACGGGTCATAATGTTTGCATCATGCCATTGTGACGAAGTAAAGCATCAATACTAGGTTCCCGTCCACGAAATGCAGTGAATGATGTCATGGCAGGACGAGAACCTCCGACCGATAATATCTCTCTATGAAAAGCAAGTCCGGTTTCAGCTAAACGTTTAGGATCTCCTTGCGCTTCCTCAAATGCGCCATAGGCATCAGCAGACAACACTTCAGCCCATTTATAACTGTAATAGCCTGCAGCATAGCCGCCTGCAAAGATGTGAGAGAAGGAATGCTGAAAACGATTAAATGCTGGTGGAATCATGACGGCTACATGATGTCTCACCTCAGCTAATAACTCAGCCACAGTTTGTGCGCCATGTGGATTGAATTCAAAATGCACATGCATATCAAATAAAGAGAATTCAACTTGACGCAGCATTTGTAAACCGGATTGGAAGTTTTTTGCGGCGATCATTTTTTCATACAGATTGCGAGGTAGTGGCTCACCCGTTTCTGCATGTTGTGTCATGTGCTGCAACACATCCCATTCCCAACAAAAATTTTCCATAAATTGCGAAGGCAATTCAACTGCATCCCATTCCACGCCGGAGATGCCAGAAACACCGAGTTCATCGACTGCTGTCAGCATGTGATGTAGGCCATGTCCAAATTCATGGAACAGTGTAATAACTTCATCATGGGTGAAGTAAGCTGGTTTTTTAACGCTATTTATTACAGCGGGTTCTGTAAAATTACAGGTTAGGTATGCAACCGGTGTTTGTATGTGTGAGCTATTACTTTTACGGCCACGTGCATCATCCATCCATGCACCACCACGCTTACCATTGCGTGCATAGAGATCAAGATAGAACTGACCGATCAGATTTCCATTTTTTTCTATACGATAAAAATGCACATCTTCATGCCAAACTGGGGCTTGATCGGTTTTTATGCTGACACCAAACAGGGTTTGAATTAAGCGAAATAAGCCATCGACTACTTTATGTTCAGGGAAGTATTGTTTAACTTCTTGCTCTGAGAAGGCATAGCGTTTTTCTCTGAGTTTTTCAGATGCATAGGTGGTGTCCCATGCTTCTAGTTTGTCTATTCCTAATTCAGTTTTAGCAAAAGCCTTCAGTTCAGCCAAATCATTTTCTGCAAATGGTCGGGCGCGCTGGGCAAGATCATCTAAAAAGCGTATCACTTCAGTTGGCTGGGTTGCCATCTTAGGTACCAGTGATACTTCTGCATAATTTTTATAGCCTAGCAGTTGTGCTTCTTCATGACGCAGTTTCAGTATGTCGATAATATTTTGTGAATTATCCCATGCAGGATTTTCACCCAACTCTGAAGCTTTGGTTGCATTCGCGGTGTAAATCGTTTCGCGCAATGCTCTGTCATCTGCATATTGCAAAATCGGGAAATAAGAAGGGAAATGTAAGGTGAAGCGCCAACCTGTTTTGCCTTCTTTTTCTGCGGAAGCCTGTGCAGCTTGTTTTACATCATCCGGCAAACCAGCTAATCTTTTTTCATCAGTGATGATGAGTTCATAAGCATTAGTTGCATCAAGTACGTTTTCTGAAAATTTTGTTTGTAATGCGGCTTGTTGTTCTTGAATGTCAGCAAAGCGACTCTTTTTTTCATCTGATAATTCTGCGCCACCTAGACGAAAATCACGAATCGCATTCTCGATAATGCGTTGTCGCGTCGCTGAAAGTTGTGCGTAAGCTGGACTTTCTTGGATAGCTTTATATTTTTCAAATAGCGCAAGATTTTGTGCCAGAGCAGTCCAGAACTCAGTGACTTTAGGTTGATTCTCGTTATAGGTCGCACGTAATGCCGGTGTATCGACGACTGCATTTAAATGTCCGACTATGCCCCATGCACGTGATAATTTTTCTGCAGTTTCCTCAAGCGGTGCTACAAAATTTTCCCAAGTGACATGGGCTGAAGGCACCTCCAGAGTGGCAACCACTGCTTGCGCTTCACTAATTAAACTGGCAATCGCTTCTGATACATATTCAGGTTGAAATGTATCGAAGCGTGGCAGGTCAGAAAAATCTAATAAGGGGTTTTTTATGTCAGACATTGCTTAATGTATTCTTTCCGTCGAGTTCAATGCGCTTGTAATTGTTAAATGCGTTCTGCTGCTTCTATGGTGTTAACTAATAACATAGTGATTGTCATAGGGCCTACACCACCTGGTACAGGTGTAATCCAACCAGAAACTTTGAGCGCACCTTCATAATCAACATCGCCACATAGTTTGCCTGCATCATCGCGATTCATACCGACATCAATCACAACAGCGCCAGGTTTAATCATGTCAGCGGTAACGATATTACGTTTCCCTGTTGCCACCACGAGTATGTCTGCGTCACGGGTGTGATGACCAAGATCACGCGTCTTAGAATTACATATAGTGACAGTTGCACCAGCTTGCAACAGCAACATAGCTTGTGGTTTACCAACGATGTTGGATGCACCTACTACAACAGCATGGGCGCCACGGACTGGGTAATCAATTGATTCCAACATTTTCATTACGCCATAAGGAGTGCATGGACGAAACAGTGGTTGTCCTGTCATGAGTAAACCCGCATTACTAATATGGAAACCATCTACATCTTTTTCGGCAGCGATGGCTTCGATGACTTTATTTGCATCGATATGCGCTGGAAGAGGTAACTGAACCAAAATGCCATGGATCTTAGGATCATGATTAAGTGCGTCTACACGTGCCAATAACTCAGCTTCTGACATCGCGGCATCATATTTTTCAAAAACGGAGTGAATGCCATTTTCTTCACAAGCTTTAATTTTATTTCGCACATAGACTTGTGAAGCTTGGCTATCGCCAACCAAAATTACAGCGAGTCCTGGTTGTTGTCCTTTTGCTGTAAGGGCGGCAGCACGTTTTGCCACATCAGTACGCAGTGTGTGGGAGAGCTCGATTCCATTGATGATTTTGGCTGACATAACGATTAACCTTTCATGAAAAGTGGTAAACAATCATTATAAGCGTCAATAGATTTGATGCTGGGCAATGGGCTTAGCCTCCCTGTTTATGGGATGGATGATGGTGATTGTTAAGGAATGGCGAGCTGAATTGGAGAAAAGTAATCATAATTTTTCATAATATGAAATGTAATATCGTATTTTGAAAATTTAAAAAGTCCTGATACACTTTGGAGAAGCTTGGATGTCAGACCAAAATCAATGTATGGTCAGGTTGGGCGTCCCAAAAACAAGGCTGTTAACCACATCAGGGAGACACAATCATGTCTGCACAACTCGACGTCCTGTTGGCGCAAGCTGCCAATGATCCGGATTCAATAGAAACCCAAGAGTGGCTAGATGCACTCGAATCTGTTTTGGACCAAGAAGGTCCAGAGCGCGCGCATTATTTATTGGAGCGCATGGTGGATTTAGCGCGCCGTCGTGGTGCTCACATTCCTTTCTCCAGCAACACAGCTTACGTTAATACGATTCCAGCCCATTTAGGTGAACACTGCCCCGGTAATTTAGAACTCGAAGAACGCTTACGTTCTTTTATGCGTTGGAATGCTATGGCAATGGTGGTCAAAGCCAATCGCGCTGATGGCGATTTAGGCGGACATATATCTAGCTTTGCTTCACTCGCAAACATGCTGGGCATAGGCTTTAATCATTTCTGGCATGCACCGACTGAACATCATGGTGGCGATCTCTTATATATACAAGGTCATTCCTCACCTGGCGTATATGCACGTGCTTTCTTAGAAGGTCGTCTGTCAGAAGAGCAAATGCTGAATTTCCGTCGCGAAGTCGATGGTAAAGGTTTGTCTTCTTATCCGCATCCGAAACTCATGCCAGATTTCTGGCAATTCCCAACGGTGTCCATGGGTCTGGGACCACTGATGGCGATTTATCAAGCGCGTTTCTTGAAATATTTACATGCACGTCAAATCGCGGATACAGCACCACGCAAAGTGTGGGCGTTTTGTGGTGATGGTGAAATGGATGAACCAGAATCCATGGGTGCGATTGGTATGGCAGGTCGCGAAATGCTCGACAACTTAATCTTTGTCGTCAATTGCAATTTGCAGCGATTAGATGGTCCAGTACGTGGTAATGGGAAAATTATTCAAGAGCTAGAAGCTGATTTCCGTGGTGCAGGTTGGAATGTCATCAAAGTGATCTGGGGTCCAGGTTGGGATGATTTACTAGCACGTGATAAAGACGGGATTCTACAACGCGTAATGATGGAAACCGTAGATGGTGAATATCAAAACTACAAAGCTAAAGATGGTGCTTATGTCCGTCAGCATTTCTTTGGTAAGCATCCTAAGTTATTAGAAATGGTCGCCAATATGTCAGATGATGATATCTGGCGCTTAACACGCGGTGGCCATGATCCACATAAAATTTATGCGGGATTCAAAACTGCACAAGAACATAAAGGCCAACCTACTGTATTGCTCGTGAAAACAGTCAAAGGTTATGGTATGGGTAAATCGGGTGAGGCGCGTAATACTGCGCATCAAACGAAAAAACTCGATGATGATGCAATTCGTGAAATGCGTGATCGCTTTGGTATACCCGTCTCCGATGAACATTTACATGAAGTCCCATTCTGCGTACCTGCAGCAGATTCACCAGAAATGGTTTATCTGCATGAGCGTCGTAAACAGTTAGGCGGTTATTTACCGCAGCGCCGTCGCAAAGCAGATGATGCTTTAAAAATTCCTGCACTTTCTACCTTCCAAGCTATTCTTGATCCAACAGCAGAAGGTCGTGAAATCTCCACCACGCAAGCCTATGTAAGACTGCTGACCATGCTGTTGCGTGATGCATCATTAGGTCCACGTGTAGTGCCTATTTTGGTTGATGAAGCACGTACCTTTGGTATGGAAGGTTTATTCCGTCAGATTGGTATCTTTAATCAACAAGGTCAGTTATATGAACCTGTCGACAAAGATCAGGTGAGTTACTACCGTGAAGATAAAGCGGGTCAGATTTTGCAGGAAGGGATTAATGAAGCCGGCGCAATGAGTTCATGGATTGCTGCTGCGACTTCTTACTCGACGAATAACCGAGTCATGATTCCGTTCTACACCTTTTATTCTATGTTTGGATTACAGCGTATTGGTGATCTTGCATGGGCAGCGGGTGATATGCGTGCGCGTGGCTTCTTACTCGGTGGTACAGCAGGACGTACAACCTTGAATGGTGAAGGTTTGCAGCATGAAGATGGACATAGTCATGTATTAGCTTCTACGATTCCGAATTGCATGCCCTATGACCCAACCTTTGCGCATGAAGTTGCAGTGATTATGCATGACGGTTTAAAACGCATGGTCGAGCAACAAGAAGATGTGTTCTATTACATCACCTTGATGAATGAAAATTACAGTCATCCAGGATTACAGGCTGGACAAGAAGCAGGCATATTGAAAGGTATGTATCGCTTGAAGATTAGCGGTAAAACAGCAACGAATCGTGTACAGCTTATGGGCTCAGGCACGATCTTACGTGAAGTGATTGCTGCTGCAGAATTGCTAGAACAAGAGTGGGATATTGCGGCAGATATTTGGTCAGCACCTTCCTTCACTTTATTAGCGCGTGATGGTCAAGACGCAGAGCGTTGGAATATGCTCAATCCTACTAAAGCACCGCGCTTAGCTTATGTAACACAACAATTGACAGACAGCGCTGGCCCTATCATTGCTGCAACCGACTACATGCGTACTTATGCAGAGCAAATTCGTGCATTCATGCCTACAGGTCGTTCTTATAAAGTCTTAGGCACAGATGGATTTGGTCGTTCAGATACACGCGCAAAGCTACGTGAATTCTTTGAAGTGAATCGCTATTTTGTGGTGATCGCTGCATTGAAATCATTGGTTGATGCAGGTAGTCTAGATAAAGCAATCGTAGCCAAAGCTATACAAAAATATGGCATACAAGCGGATAAGCCGAATCCAGTCACTCTATAAAACTTAAATAAAATTTACCCACTTTCTTATTCCAAGCATGGGAAAAGAACGGAGCACGTTATGAGCCTGATAGAAATTAAAGTACCGGATATTGGTGACTTCAAAGAAGTGGAAGTGATCGAGATACTGATTAAAGTTGGTGATACCGTCAAAGCTGAGCAATCACTGATTACGGTTGAATCCGATAAAGCGAGTATGGAAATACCTAGCAGTCATGCTGGAGTAGTAAAAGAGCTGAAAATAAAACTAGGCGACAAAGTTGCTGAAGGTTCTATAGTGCTCATGTTAGAAGCGAGTGCGAGTGCAAATACGAGCGCACCTGCGCCTGCAGTTGCATCTACACCAGCGACTTCATCAGCGACTTCATCAGTTACCACTCCTGCACCAGCTTTCGTTGCGGCAGCGCCAGAAGTAAAGCCTGCGCCAGTATCACTACCACTACCAGCATCAGTAGATGTACCGGTTCAGCATGGAAAATCCCATGCATCACCCTCCATAAGAAAATTTGCGCGCGAACTCGGAGTCGATCTAGCACAAGTGCAAGGTAGTGGCCCTAAAGGTCGAGTTGTATTGGAAGATGTACAAGGCTTTATAAAAGGCGTGATGCGTAGTGGTGTATCAGCATCGCCAGTAACGAGTGGTGTAAGTGGTAGTGGCATGTCATTGCTGCCATGGCCTTCACTCGATTTTTCTAAATTTGGTTCGACTGAATTACAACCACTTTCACGCATCAAAAAAATCAGTGGTCCGAATTTACATCGCAACTGGGTCATGATTCCCCATGTGACGCAATTTGAAGAAGCCGACGTTACAGATCTGGAAGAATTCCGTAAGCAGAGTAATGATGCATTAGCGAAGTCTGGTGTGAAACTCACTATGTTGGCATTTGTGATTAAAGCCAGTGTCGCCGCGCTTAAAAAATTCCCAGCATTTAATGCATCACTCGATGCGGCAGGTGAAAACCTCATACTCAAACACTACTATCACATTGGTTTTGCAGCTGACACACCAAATGGTTTAGTCGTGCCAGTCATTAAAAATGCAGATCAAAAAGGCATTGCAGAGATTGCGAAAGAAATGGCTGAGCTTTCTACGCAAGCACGTGAAGGCAAACTTAAGCCTGCTGATATGCAAGGCGCAAGCTTTACGATTTCATCATTAGGCGGCATAGGTGGTACGGCATTCACACCTATCATTAACGCACCTGAAGTCGCTATTCTCGGATTGTCTAAATCATCAATTAAACCAGTTTGGGATGGAAAACAATTTTTGCCTAAGCTCATGATGCCGCTTTCGCTTTCGTATGATCATCGGGTGATTGATGGCGCTATGGGTGCACGCTTTGCGGTGTATTTAGCAGAGGTGTTAGCAGATATGCGTCGTACACTTTTATAGGCTGTTTATGACAACCTGCGTTGTTGTAAGAAAAAATAATGAGATAGCTATTGCGGCAGATAGTTTAGTGACCTTTGGGGACACGCGTTTATCTCATGCTTATGAATCGAATGAGAAAATTTTTCAGATAGGCGATTCCTACATCGCCTTAGCAGGTACCACAGCGCATTTCCCTGTGATGAAAAAGCTGCTAACTGAAATGGATAAAGACTGTAAGTTGCATACGCGAGTAGATGTGTTTGAAACTTTTACGCGCGCGCATCAAATCCTAAAAGAAAAGTTTTTTCTCAATACCAAAGAAGAGGAAGATGATCCGTATGAATCATCACAAATCACAACACTGATAGCAAATTCCTCTGGAATTTTTGGTGTGTATTCCTATCGCGAAGTGTTTGCTTTTGAGCGATTTTGGGCAATAGGTAGTGGTAAAACCTTTGCGTTAGGTGCGATGTATGCTGCTTATGATCATCTGAGTTCAGCGCGTGCTATCGCTGAATTGGGTGTGAATGCAGGCGCAGAGTTTGATAAGAGTTCATCCTTGCCCTGCAAAATTTTCAGTTTGTCTGCGCAATAAATAGAACGTAAAGAGCTAAACATCATTAGCTTTAATAACTTAATAAGATCAACGAAGTAAGAGCATCGGAGTTAAGCATCATGAGTCTAGTCGAAATCAAGGTTCCCGATATTGGTGATTTCAAAGAAGTTGAAGTCATAGAGCTACTCGTTAAAGTGGGTGACGCCGTCAAGCTTGATCAATCTCTGATTACAGTTGAATCAGATAAAGCCAGCATGGAAATTCCCTGCAATATGGCGGGTGTCGTGAAAGAGTTAAAAGTAAAAATTGGTGACAAAGTTGCTGAAGGTTCTGTCCTACTCATGCTAGAAGTACAGGAAAGTACAGTTAGTACAGTACCGCAAACGGCGCCTGCTGCAACTAGTGCGACAACAACAAGTGCCGCAGCAGTTCAAGTAAATGCACAAGCAACTGCGCAAACCACAACACAAGCAACTCCAGCACCGCAGGCTTCATTATTTGAAGGAGAGGCTGATATTGAATGCGACACGCTGGTGTTAGGTGCGGGTCCTGGTGGTTACACCGCTGCATTTCGCGCAGCGGATCTCGGCCAAAAAGTTGTATTGGTAGAGCGCTATCCCACTTTAGGTGGAGTTTGTTTAAATGTAGGTTGTATTCCCTCTAAAGCTTTATTGCATGCAGCGAAGGTGATTACTGAAGCCGAAGAAATGTCACACTTTGGTGTGAAGATGGGTAAGCCTGAAATTGCATTAGATGATTTACGTGGTTGGAAAGACAGTGTGATTAAAAAACTCACTGGTGGATTAACGGGTTTAGCCAAAGCACGCAAAGTGCAAGTGGTGCAGGGTAAAGCAGCATTCTCTTCTTCACATACGCTTACTGTAGCAACTGCTGAAGGTAATAAGGTGGTGAAATTTAACCATGCCATCATTGCAGCAGGTTCATCCGTCGTAAAAATTCCCGGCTTTCCTTATGATGATGCACGTTTAATTGATTCCACTGGTGCGTTGGAATTACGTCAAATACCTAAGCGCATGTTAGTTATCGGCGGCGGCATCATAGGTCTTGAAATGGCTTGTGTTTATGATGCCTTAGGATCTAAAGTCACTGTAGTTGAATTTGCCGATGGCCTGATTCCTGCTGCTGATAGAGACATTGTTAAGCCCTTACAAAAACGTATAGAAAAACGTTACGAAGCGATTTATCTCAAAACCAAAGTTACAAAACTAGAAGCACGTGCAAATGGCTTGCTTGCAAGTTTTGAAGGTGATGCTGCACCGGCTGAACCACAGTTATATGACATGGTGTTAATGGCAGTCGGTCGTCGTCCGAATGGACGTGAAATTGATGCTGATAAAGCAGGTGTGATTGTGAATGAGCGTGGCTTTATTCCGGTTGATAAGCAACAGCGCACTAACGTGCCGCATATCTTTGCGATTGGTGATATTTGTGGCGATCCTATGCTGGCACATAAAGCCACCAATGAAGCTAAAGTCGCAGCAGAAGTTATCGCAGGTCATAAAGTCGCATTTGATGCGATGACTATTCCTTCTGTGGCTTACACCGATCCAGAAATTGCTTGGATGGGTGTAACAGAAACTGAAGCCAAAGCAAAAGGCATCGCTTATGAAAAAGCAAGCTTCCCTTGGGGTGCTTCTGGTCGTGCACTAGCTATGGGTAGAGATGATGGTGTAACGAAATTACTCTGGGATCCAACAAGTAAACGCATCATAGGCGCGAGCATTGTTGGTGTGAATGCGGGTGAGTTATTGGCTGAAACAGTGCTTGCAATGGAGATGGGTGCGGATCTGGAAGACTTAGCCTTAACAGTGCATGCCCATCCCACTTTATCTGAAACACCTATGTTTGCAGCAGAGATGGGATTGGGCAGTATTACGGATTTATATATACCTAAGAAATAATTTAGCCTGTTTGAATTAGTGAAAATCTAAATTATTTTTCTTGGTATTTTGGTTCGCTGAGTATGCGATCAATAGCCTTTTTAATATCTTGAGCAGGTGTAGGAGTTTTGGGATCATCATCAGAGTCGACGTCAAAATTACCAATATTTAAAC
>JBEDCU010000135.1:0-9367 GCA_041176585.1 Pseudomonadota bacterium | reverse complement strand
TTAGCAGATGCTTTGTTAACTGGAGTAGAAACGCGAACTTCTTCACCGGTTCGTATCAAGCGCAACGACAATTTTCAAAGCATCAATACAAGTGGTTTTTATCCAGCTGGTGAAGGCGCCGGTTATGCCGGCGGTATTATGTCTGCTGCAATAGATGGTATACGTGTAGCTGAAGCGGTGGCACTATCGATTTGTGCGCATTAAAAGTAACGCAGCATTAAAAGCAAAGCCACACAAAAAAAGGCCGTGATGATCACGGCCTTTTTTCACAAACTAAAAATTAATTACTTCTTAGCTTTAGCAGGCTTTTCGCTAGCAGGTGAAAAATGCTTTGCTGCTTGGTTGATGTTATCTTCCAATGCAACACCAGCTTGCTTAGCTGCTTTGGTGAATTGTTCGTAGCTAGCATTCGCGTTAGAGATTGTCGCTTTCATCATTGCGACTGCATTTTCTGAACCAGCTGGAGCAGTTTTTGTTAATTCGTCGATCAACGCAGTCACTTGATGCGAAGACTCAGCAACGCGAACTTCAGCAGCTTTGGTGAATTCAGCTTGGGTTTTTGAAGCAATGCTGGCTAATTGACGACCATAAGCCATCGCTTTTTCGGTATTTGGTTGTGCATGTGCAGAAGTGACGCTGAAAATTTCTTGTGCGTCTTTTGCGGACAGAATTTGATGCGCAGCAGCAGCAGACTGCTCTAAAGATAATTTTGCAGTAGCTAGGTTCAGCTCCATCAATTCTGCGAAATTGCTTAGTGCTTTGCTGGTTAATTCATTCATCGTAGCCAGATTTGATTCGATGGTTGCTTTGGTTGCGCTGGAAAATTGGTCGGTGTTCGAGAACATAGTTAAACTCCCTAATAAAAAAATGATTCGTTCAGCGACACCTCTTTGTGCGTCGCAACAAACCCGATTTTAGGGTGTTTTAAGAAGCTGTCAAGAAGTTTTTGTGCGAAGCAGCAAAAAACCATGAGTTAATTAATTTAATGGCAATAAAAAGGGCTGTAAGCAAGGCTTTCCTTACGAGTAAAGCAATCATTCTCGGCCTGAAAAAGGTAGATTGCCTATAATGCCCCGACATGAAAAATCACAGACAGCGCAGGCCATTCACGCACATCAAGCAACACTGATGTTGGCAGAATTCGCCTAACAGCACATAGCGCATACAAAAGAACTAGAGAAAAAGTAATGAGCATAGTACTAAGCACACTCAACGCGAGATTTGCCCATGCCTCTTTAGGGCTGCGCTATCTACTGGCAAATATGCAGGAGTTAACGCCACAAACTGAACTCAAAGAGTTTGTGATTGGCGCTAGAACAGCAGACGTCGTTGAGAAGCTGCTCGCCATGCAGCCGCGTATTATTGGATTCGGTGTCTATATATGGAATGTAGAAGAAACCACTCGTATCGTCGCAATGTTAAAGCGGGTAGCGCCCGATATTGTTATTGTTTTGGGCGGGCCAGAAGTCTCATATGAATATCAAGATCAGGAAATCGTTAAGTTAGCTGATCATCTCATCACAGGTTGGGGAGAAATGAGTTTCGTAAAATTATGTAGAGCGATTTTGCATGGCCCACAACCCTTGATGAAAGTACATAGTGGCGAACAGCCACCTTTAGAACAGATCACACCACCTTACGCTCTTTACACCAAAGAAGATCTTGCGCATCGCACTCTATATGTAGAGGCATCTAGAGGTTGCCCATTCAAATGTGAATTCTGTCTTTCTGCATTAGATAAAACCGCATGGCCGTTTGAATTAGATTCGTTTTTAGCACAACTACAAAGCTTGTATGAGCGTGGTGCTCGACAATTTAAATTTGTAGATAGAACATTCAATTTAAATGTAAAAACGAGTTTAAAGATTTTGCAATTTTTCTTAGACAAAATTGAGCAATTTCCAGCTGATCCCGTATTCGCGCATTTTGAATTAGTGCCAGACCACTTACCTGAAGAATTAAAAACTAGTATTAAAAAATTTCCAGCAGGTAGTCTGCAATTTGAAATAGGTATACAAACATTTAATCCTGAAGTGCAGTCACTTGTTAGTCGTAAACAAAATAATGAAAAAGCGAGTCAAAATTTAAGATGGTTAAGAGAAGAATCGCAAGCCCATTTACATGTCGATTTGATTGCAGGTTTGCCAGGAGAAGATTTAAGTAGCTTTGCTGCTGGGTTTGATAAGTTAGTTGCACTTAATCCGCATGAAATTCAATTCGGTATCTTAAAGCGTTTGCGTGGAACACCAATAATTCGTCATACCGAAAAATATAAAATGGTATTTGATGCTTTTCCACCCTACTCTATTGTTGAAACTGATCGCCTAGATTTTTCAACCATGCAAAGACTGAATCGGTTTGCACGCTATTGGGACTTAGTAGCTAACTCAGGTCGATTCTCATCCACCTTACCTAAAATTCTAAGCGACAGTCCATTTAAAAATTTTCTCGCACTATCAGATTGGCTTTACGATAAAACAGATGCAACTCATAAAATTGCACTCGATAGACTGGCAACGCTCATAAAAAAATGGTTAGTAGAGCAAGGCTTTTCAACAGAAGCAGCGAATGAATTAGTGGGAGCTGACTATGCCGGCAAGATCGCAAGCACGGATCCAAAAAACAAAACTAAAAAAATAATCAGCGCAGGAGTTGCGCCAGAAAGACAGTCGCGCCATTTAGCAGCATGAAAACAACGCAGTGAAATGCCGGATTTAAGTACTTAAATAAAGCTAGCAGTTAAGCGCGACGCCAGCTCTCAATCAAACGCTGTGCAGTTTCATCAAGAGATGCAAGGGGCATGGCTTTAAGGTGATGGAAAATCATATAAGCATAAACATTCGCTAATACATTGACCTCAGTCGATAAAGCGCGTTCCTCACCGCTAGAGGGACGAAGTCCTCGCCAGTGATTAATCGCTTGTTCCAACTCTGTGATTGCTAATTCCATGCCGCTATTTTACTGCGCTTAGCAAAATCTATTTTATAAGTTGCGCATATAAGATTTGAGACTGGAATAAGAATTTTCTTCAAATGGATGGCGTAGGAACAGCAGCAAGAAATTAGAGAGGAAGAGAAAAGAGATAACGCAGGAATTACTTCGTATTTTTTGATCTTAAAAAATATTCAAGTCGTTGGCAACCAAGCTCTAAGTTTTCTAGTGTATTTGCAAAACACCAGCGAATCGCGCCCTCACCTTCAGGGCCAAATGCACTACCAGGTGCTAGGCCTAAGCCTGCCTCAGTAACTAAGCTTTTGCAGAGTTCGAGAGAGTCAGACAGTCCTTGAATCTTAAAAAAAACATACATAGCGCCTTGCGGCACAGGCGTAATTAATCCGGTGTCACGGAAAAAGGGTTGAGATAATCGAGTGCATAAAAAATCCCTGGCGGTTGTATAACGAGTTTGCGTGCGCGCAATAATCTCTTCGCCCTGCTCAATAGCAACAACACCAGCACGTTGTATGAACACAGGAGCGCAAGAAGTGTTGTATTCAATTAATTTTCCTAAACCCTGCATGAGGTCAGTTGGGATTTGCATCCAACCTAAACGCCAACCTGTCATTAACCAAGATTTAGAAAAACTATTCACCGAGATAACACGTTCATCTCTTTCACTGATATCTAAAAAAGATGGAGCACAATGCAACGCAGAAGTGGACGTGGAATAAACTAATCTTTCATAGACATCATCAGCAATCAGCCAAATACCGTGCTTGCGACAGTGTGCTAATAAAATTTCTTGTTCTGCACG
Organism: Pseudomonadota bacterium; assembly: GCA_041176585.1. Lineage (GTDB taxonomy): Bacteria > Pseudomonadota > Gammaproteobacteria > Burkholderiales > Burkholderiaceae_D > Pernthalerella. The sequence continues at coordinate 5,616 of JBEDCU010000135.1, read as the reverse complement.
TGAAATCATCCAACCAGTTGGATTGTTGGGAGAATTTAAAAATAAAGCCTTGGTGTTAGGCGTGAGAGCTTGAAGTAAACGATCAAGATTGAGCTCCCAAGTTGGATGTGCTGAGCTGGTATTTAACTCTAAAGGTACAGAAACAACTTCAGCACCAAGAATTTTAGGTATCTCAATTAAATTAGGCCACAGCGGCGTAACAGCAACGACTCTATCGCCAGGATTAAATAATAGCTGTGCAATCAACATGAGCGCAGAAACACCCGATGAGCTAACTGCAATGTGATTAACATCGGTAGCACCATGCAGTTGCGAGGCATAGTGTGCGATCGTTTCACGTAAAACAGGCAGACCTAAATTATGAGCATAAAAAGTCTCGCCTAAATCAATAGAGTTTTTTGCGGCTAAACGTATAGTTTCAGGCGTCACTTCATCGGGTTCACCAAACCAAAAAGGAAGTACATCCTTTCTACCCATGCCGGCATTAGCCACTTCACGAATACGGGAAGCACCTAAAGATTGAATAGCAGAGCGCGGCTCTAGTGAATAATGATGAGGATGGCTATTCATGAAAAGCAGAGTAAAAGTCGATTGCCTAAATCCAGTATGAATGCAGGTCTAAGATAAGCATAAAAAGCACTAGCGAGAATAAACGCTAATAGGCTGAGAAAAAATAATTTTTGTAGTCGTAGCCTCATACACTATCTTAAGCAAGAGATGGAGCTTGTCGTGTTATGGGATCTTCATTGATGGGTAAATTAATACAACCCGCAAAAATCCCTAAGCCTATGGTAATCATCCACACCGTGTTGTAATTTCCTTCTAAGGTGTAGAGATAACCACCTAACCACACACCAAGAAAGCTACCTAACTGATGAGAAAAGAATACAAAACCAGACAACATAGAAAGATGGCGCACTCCAAATATACCTGCGATCACGCCATTCGTTAAAGGAACGGTAGATAGCCAGAGCAAACCCATGAATGCAGCAAATACATAAACAGAAAATGCAGAAAGCGGCGCCAGAATAAAAATCAAAATAAATACTGCACGCGAAAAATAAATACCAGACAGCAGATAACGTTTAGGTACAGTTCCACCTAACTTACCAGCATAAAAAGATCCAAAAATATTAAACAGACCTATTAGTGCTAACGCCATGACGGCAATGCTTGGGTCAGCTAATCCGGCATCTTTTAAGTAAGCGGGCAGATGTACGCCTATGAACACTACTTGAAATCCACAAACAAAATAACCACAGATAAGAAGACGAAAAGAACGATTAGAAAACGCTTCCTGTATCGCTTCAGTCAAACTTTGCTGATGTTGATGATGCGTGACAGCGTGTGGTGGTTCGCGTAATAAAAATGCCATAGGCAGCATGACAATTAAAATCGCAACAGCTAATAATTGCAAAGCATCTTGCCAATTAGTGAGTGCAATCAGTTGTTGTTCAGCAGGGATCATCACAAACTGACCAAATGATCCTGCAGCACCCAGTATGCCAAACGCCCAAGAGCGTTCACTCACAGTAGTAGATCTACCGACTATGCCAGACAATGGACCAAACGCAGTACAAGATAAAGCGGCGCCAATTAATACGCCTGTACTTATAATGAAGAGCGTAGGTTGATCAACAAAAGACATACACAACAAACCTGCTACATACAGTGCTGCACCGATGATTACGATGCGTGCCACACCTAGTTTATCTGCTGCTATACCTGCTAATGGACCAAACAAGCCCCACATAATATTTTGTATAGCCATCGCCATCGAATAAGTTTCACGCGTCCAGTTATGCGCTTGTGAAATTGGCTGTAGCCAGAAACCAAAACCATGTCTGACACCCATTGCGAGTGAAATAATCAAGCCACTTGCGATTAGGATGGATTTCAGTTTGGGTGGTTGAGAAACGCTAAACATAGACTTCACTTTAGTTAGCAGCGATAAGAGAGTGGAGAAGCAAGCGGAGAACTAAGTAAAGAATAGAATAGCCTACCATCATTCCTAAAAAAAAATAAAGGCAGGTTTACTTGCTTACGTTATTTTTTTGCGACTGCTTTTTTTACGGCGATTTTTTTAGCTGCAGTTTTAGTCGTTTTCTTAACAGCTGTTTTCTTCACTGCTGCTTTTTTAGCAGCAGCTTTTGTTGGAGCTACTGCTTCTTCTTCACCGGATTCTTTTTCTGCTTTAGTTGTTTTAGTTGCTTTGGTTTTTGACCCATCGCCTTTAGGTTTACGCTCTTCAAATTCAAAGCCTACTTTGCCATCTTTGCCCTTGGCGAGATAAGCTTTAAAAGGTCGACGAGTACGTTGTGAAACAAAGCCAGGTAAAAGGTCGGTCTTGCCATCGTTAAGTAATTTCACCATTTGTTCAGGCAAAATTTCTTGCTGCAATACGATACGACCACTACGGAAATCACAGGCCTTAGGTTTCGCTAAAGTCTTTTCACAGAAATAAGCCAGACCCATTTCATACACACCACTGCCGCATTTAGGGCAAGGGCCTAAGGATGTTTGACCAGTGAAATCAACCGGCTCTGCATTTTCATCATCTTGCGAACCCTGACCAAAATCAAATTCAAGTTTGAAGTTTTTAATTTCCTCATCGCGCGAAATTTTTAAAATCGCTGCGAAAGGTCGACCCATCTTAGAACGAAAACCTTGTAAGGGACCGATGGTGCGCGCTGTCAGTAATTCTTCAACTTCAGGTACTTCAAACTGTCTACCACCTGGAATTTTACTCATAGAAAATTCGCACTTAGTACAGTTAAAGCGTCGGTAATTTTCTTTCACGACTGCGCCACAATTAGGGCATGGTGTTTTCAGCGTGGCATAGTCACCAGGGATAGTGTCGTTGTTATATTCTTTCGCGCGCTTAACAATGACTTGCGTCATTTGTGCAATCTCACGCATGAATTCTTCACGACTAATATTGCCACGCTCGATTTGAGAAAGCTTATATTCCCATTCTCCTGTTAATTCAGGTGCGGTGAGCTCGGTGACATCTAAGCCTCGCAATAAAGTCATGAGTTGGAATGATTTAGCCGTAGGAATGAGTTCTCGTCCTTCGCGCACGAGATATTTTTCATTCAATAAGCCTTCAATCGTCGCAGCGCGTGTGGCTGGTGTGCCTAGTCCTTTGCCTGCCATGGCATCACGCAGCTCTTCATCTTCTATAAGTTTTCCAGCGCCCTCCATCGCTGAGAGCAATGTCGCTTCTGAATAGCGTGCAGGTGGTTTAGTTACCAGTGCATGTGGAATCACTTGTTCTGTTTTTACTTTCTCGCCCTTAGCTACAGCAACTAAGGTAGTGCTACTGGACTCGCCATCTTTATTTGGCTTTTCATCGATGACTTCTTTGCCGTAGACCGCTAACCATCCAGGATTAGTCAGCACTTTACCTTCGGTCTTAAATTGATGACCCGATACTTCCGTAAAACGTGTGGTGACTAAAAATTCTGCTGCTGGGAAGAATATGGCTAAGAAACGACGTGTCACTAAGTCATACAGTTTTTGTTCAGGCTCAGACAGACTTTTAGGCGCTTGCGTCGTAGGGATGATCGCAAAGTGATCGCTAATTTTCGTATTATCGAAAATACGTTTATTCGGTTTGACCCAATTATTTTTTAAAACTTGTGATGAGAACTGATAGTAATTATTGTTCTCACCTAACATCTCCATCGTTTCTTTAACTGTATTCAAATAATCTTCTGGCAGGTGTCTTGAATCAGTACGCGGATAGGTCAGTACTTTGTGTTTTTCATACAGTGCTTGCGCTAAGCCTAGTGTGTTCTTGGCAGAGAAACCAAAGCGTGCATTCGCTTCTCTTTGCAAGCTAGTGAGGTCGAATAAAGCCGGTGCCATAGAAGTCGTTGGTTTGGCTTCTTCAGTGACACTGCCTGATTTTTCTCTACACGCAGCCACAATAGAATCGGCAGCAGCTTTGCTCCAGAGACGTTCTGCTTTTTTCTCTGGATCAGTTTCATCTTTTTTGAATTTTGTATCTAACCATCTGCCTTCATACACGCCTTGTGCGCATACAAATTCAGCACGTACTTCCCAGAAATCACGCGAAATAAAACGTTTAATTTTTTCTTCACGCTCAACAACGATAGAGAGCGTAGGTGTTTGTACGCGACCTACTGTTGTGAGATAAAAGCCACCTTCTTTGGAATTAAAAGCTGTCATGGCGCGGGTGCCATTAATACCAATTAGCCAGTCAGCTTCACTTCTACAGCGCGCTGCATCTGCCAAGGGCATCATTTCTTCATCCGCACGCAAATGCGTAAAGGCTTCGCGGATTGCGCCTGGTGTCATGGACTGTAGCCATAAGCGCTGTATAGGTTGTTTTGCTTTGGCGTATTGCACGATGAGACGGAAAATTAATTCACCTTCGCGCCCCGCATCACATGCGTTGATTAGTGCACCTACATCTTTACGCTTAATTAATTTACCAAGTACTTTTAAACGCGCATGCGTTTTTTCTATAGGATTGAGCGCAAAGTGAGGCGGAATCATGGGTAAATGATTGAATGACCATTTACCGCGTTTTACATCGTATTCTTCTGGAACGGCGATCTCGACCAGATGACCAACTGCCGACGACAAAACATAGTCGTCGGATTCGAAGTACTCATCGTGTTTAGTAAAGCCGCCCAAAGTCTTGGCAATATCATTTGCAACAGAAGGCTTCTCTGCAATGATGAGCGTTTTAGTCATAGTGTCTGTCCGAATCTGGAATACTCATGTGGCAATCGCTGTGTTTGTAAACACCGGCATTTTATTGAGCTGCTCAAAACTAGTTTTTTGGCAACATCAATCGTTGTGCGGCCAATGATAAGCGGGTTGCTGCAAAATCCGCAAGTTACACGCTTTAAAGTTACTGTTCTCATCTTTACCTGATTGCAATTCGGTAAATTTTTTGGATGCTTAAAAAATCAAAAGCCCGCTAATTTAGCGGGCTTTCTCGAACTTGGTACGGAATTATTAGTGATAAAGGCGGGTTTCTGAATCATCTTCATCGCTGAACAGCTCATCAAACATTAAGCCGTCTGGTTCTTTGCCTTGACTCCATAGCACCATTAATACGATGACTTTTAGCTTATCAAGAGAAATCGGCGATTCGCTTGAAGCGCATGCACGCTCGACCACGATTTCTCGCTGCAGAGCATTAATCACTTCAGCAGACTCTAAAAATTGAATGAAACCGATGGCAGGCGTACCTAAAATCTCGAATTCTTGTTCAGCATAGACACGAAATCCAAAAGAAAATGCTGTCTGCCTAGCTTGCTGGCTAAAAATTTCATTCGTGGTTTGGGCGAGGTCAGTCAGCCAACCTAGCGCTTTGGTGATTTCATCTTGTTCAAAACCGATAGCCGTCAATTTTTTTGCCAAAGCCTCTGAATCAGGGCAGGCATCTGGGCGGTAATAGGTTTCGTATAGGTAAACGAGGACATCAAACATTGCTCTAATGTAGCGTTAACTGAGAGGCGACACAAGCCAAAATTAGTAGAAATTTAGTTAGAATTGGGCGAAAACTGGCTTTTTTTCATTAAATTCCTAGTGTTAGTGCAATTTAATTAATTAGCGAGGTCTGTGTAAATCAGCGTA
>JBEDCU010000134.1:0-15150 GCA_041176585.1 Pseudomonadota bacterium | reverse complement strand
CTCAGTAAAGGTTGGATTGATATGTTGGGTGCATTGATTGCTTATCGTGCGTTGAAACGAGTTTCACAAAGACTCAATCCATCCCGTTACAATGGCGCTAGTTTATTAGGTTTGCGTGGTTTAGTTTTTAAAAGTCATGGTGGTGAAGAAGCTTATGGCTTTGAATGGGCGATAAGACGTGCTTTTGATGCTGTACATCATGATGTATTAACCCGAATAGAAAAATCGATTGCAGAACTCATGCCCCATGCTGAGCTTGCTGCATCTACAGACTCAACAAAATCCCTATGAGTATTTACTCAAAAATTATTGGAACAGGTAGTTGTTTACCGCCTAATCGTGTCACGAACGATGATCTCACACGCATATTAGGTGAGAAGGGCTTGGAAACGTCGGATGAATGGATAGTCTCGCGTAGTGGTATCTCTGCGCGTCATTATGTTGCATCAGGTGTGGTGGCAAGTGATCTTGCAACTGAAGCAGCAACCCATGCACTGGCGATGGCTGGCATACAAGCGAGTGAGATTGATCTCATCATCTTGGCAACATCGACACCTGATTTCATAGGCGGTTTCCCTAGCACTGCTTGTGTGGTGCAACGTAAGTTAGGCATTACCAATGATTGCGCTGCACTGGATGTGCAAGCTGTTTGTAGTGGTTTTATTTATGCATTATCAGTTGCGGATAACTTCATTAAATCCGGTATGCATAAAAAAGTACTCGTGATTGGCGCAGAAGTTTTCTCACGCATTTTAGATTTCAATGACCGTACCACCTGTGTTCTATTTGGTGATGGTGCAGGTGCATTAGTGTTATCTGCATCCGATCAACCAGGGTTGCATGCAACTAAACTGCATGCTGATGGCAGACATGCTGATATTCTTTGCGTAAAAGGTTCTGTGACTGCCGGTGCGTTACAGGGCAGTGGTTTTCTGCACATGGATGGACAAGCAGTATTTAAACTCGCTGTTTCAGTGTTAGAAAAAGTGGCGAATGAAGTTTTAGCAGCATCCCATATGGATGCGTCACAAGTGGATTGGTTGATTCCACATCAAGCGAATATTCGTATCATGCAAGGCACTGCGAAAAAGCTCGGTTTGCCTATGGAAAAAATGGTAGTCACAGTGGATCAGCATGGGAATACCTCTGCTGCATCAATTCCTCTCGCACTTGATGTCGCTATGCGTGATGGTCGCATCAAGACAGGTCAAAATATACTCATGGAAGCCGTCGGTGGTGGCTTCACATGGGGCGCGGCACTCGCCACAATCTAATTACTTTTAAAAACAGTATGACTTCCTTTGCATTTGTATTTCCCGGACAAGGTTCACAAGCAATCGGCATGTTGAATGGCTTTGCTGATAATGAGCATGTGAAGCAAACCATAGCTGAAGCTTCAGATGTATTGAAGACAGACCTTGCTCACTTAATTGCTGAAGGTCCGAAAGAAGCTTTAGACCTCACCACCAATACTCAACCTGTGATGTTAACTTGTGCGGTTGCGTTTTATCGTGCTTGGTTGGCAGCAGGTGGCACATTGCCGCAGTTAGTGGCAGGACATAGCTTAGGTGAATATTCTGCGTTAGTGGCAGCCGGTGTGATTCAATTTAAAGATGCAGTACCAATGGTGCGTTTTCGTGCGCAAGCTATGCAAGAAGCTGTGCCTGTTGGTCAAGGTGGTATGGCAGCGATTTTAGGTTTGTCAGATGATGATGTACGTGCAGTGTGCGCAGAGACAGCACAACAACAAATCGTTGAAGCAGTGAATTTCAATGCGCCTGCACAAGTGGTGATTGCAGGTCATAAAGAAGCGGTAGAGCGTGCATGTGAAGCTGCCAAAGCCAAAGGTGCAAAACGTGCTTTAACACTACCTGTATCGGCACCATTTCATTCTTCATTATTAAAGCCTGCTTCAGATCGTTTACGGTCTTATTTAGCAGACATACATTTTGCAGCGCCGACTATTCCATTGATTAACAATGTGGATGTGCGTATTGAAGATCAAGCGGATGCGATTAAAGATGCTTTAGTACGTCAAGCAGCGAGTCCTGTGCGTTGGGTAGAAACTGCACAAAAAATGTCAGAGATGGGCATTACACGACTCATAGAATGCGGTCCTGGAAAAGTACTATCAGGATTAACGAAACGAATTCATAGCGATTTGCAGTCAGATGCCATTAATGATCAGGCTAGTCTGGATGCGATGTTGGAGGCATTGAAATGACGCAAAGACAAACCACGCTAGATAAGCAAGTTGCATTGGTAACAGGTGCTTCACGCGGAATAGGTAAAGCGATTGCGCAAGAGTTAGCACGTCGTGGTGCAACCGTTATTGGTACTGCAACTTCTGAAGCAGGTGCACAAGCGATTACTGATTATTTACATGCTGTGCGTCCTGAAGCAGGGCACGGCAAGGTATTGAATGTGAATGAAGCAGGGCAATCAACGAATTTGGTGGAAGAGATTGGTAAAGAATTTGGTTCGCTTTCTATCTTGGTGAATAACGCAGGTATCACGCAGGATCAACTTGCGATGCGTATGAAAGATGAAGAGTGGGATGCTGTTATCACTACCAATCTGACTGCAGTTGCGCAACTCTCAAGAGCAGTATTACGCGGCATGATGAAAGCCAAACACGGTCGTATTATCAACATCACTTCTGTGGTGGGCTCAGCAGGTAATCCTGGGCAAATGAATTATGCAGCGGCTAAAGCAGGTGTGGCGGGTATGAGTCGTGCACTCGCACGTGAGATCGGTAGTCGCAACATCACGGTGAATTGCGTTGCACCAGGATTCATTGATACCGATATGACAAGAGCACTGACTGAACAACAAGTTGCTGCATTATTGCAGCAGATACCTGCAGGACGCTTTGGTTTACCAGAAGATATCGCAGCAGCAGTGGCATTTCTTGCCTCGGATGAGGCTAGTTATATCACTGGCACGACCTTGCATGTGAATGGCGGTATGTATATGAGTGGTGGTTAATGTAGTCGTATGAAGTTTTGTGAAGTAAAGTAGTGATTGAAATTGTTGTTAAAAGCAAAAGTCGAAAGTATAGTTTCGCGTCGCAAACCTGATAAAATGCGCGCACTTTGGGTAACCCATAATCTGGAGGTAAGAGATGTCTGATATTGAATCACGCGTTAAGAAGATTGTTGCAGAACAGCTGGGTGTTGCAGAAGCTGATATCAAAACCGAATCATCCTTTGTTGATGACCTCGGCGCTGATTCACTCGACACAGTTGAGTTGGTGATGGCATTAGAAGATGAGTTCGAAATGGAAATCCCTGACGAACAAGCTGAAAAAATCACGACTGTGCAGCAAGCGATTGATTACGCAAAAGCACACGTAAAGTCTTAATCTCTTCGCCTAAGATCGCTAGGAGCATCGTTTGAGTCGTCCAAATCGTCGTCGCGTCGTCATTACTGGCCTAGGTTGTGTAGCGCCAGTAGGAAATACAGTATCCACCGCGTGGGATGCACTGATTGCTGGTCAATCAGGTATTGCGACTATTACCAAGTTTGACGCTAGTCCCTTCTCTACGCATTTCGCCGGAGAAGTGAAAGGCTTTAATGTCGAGGATTACATGCCCGGCAAAGAAGCTCGCCATATGGATACCTTTATTCATTATGGTATGGCTGCAGGTATACAAGCGATGCAAGATAGTGGTTTGGAAGTGACTGAAACTAATGCTGAGCGTATCGGTGTGATTGTTGGTTCAGGCATAGGTGGTTTGCCTATGATTGAAGAAACGCATGCTGAACTGACGAATCGCGGTCCCCGCAGAATTAGTCCGTTTTTTGTGCCGGCTTCTATCATCAACATGATCTCAGGGCATTTGTCTATTAAGTATGGACTTAAAGGCCCGAATCTCGCGATTGTCACTGCGTGTACTACAGGACTACATTCCATAGGTGTTGCAGGACGTTTGATTGAATACGGCGATGCCGACATCATGATAGCGGGCGGTGCAGAATCAACGATTTCTCCTTTAGGTCTCGGTGGTTTTGCTTCAGCGCGTGCACTGTCTTCTCGCAATGATGATCCTGCTACTGCATCACGTCCTTGGGATAAAGACCGTGATGGTTTTGTGCTCGGTGAAGGCGCTGGTGTGATGGTGCTAGAAGAGTATGAACATGCGAAAGCACGTGGTGCGAAAATTTATGCCGAACTATTAGGTTTTGGTATGAGTGCAGATGCGCATCACATGACTGCACCACTAGAAGATGGTGATGGTGCTCGTCGTTGCATGGTCTCTGCTATGAAAAATGCAGGCATTAATGCGGATCAAGTAGATTACGTCAATGCACATGGCACATCCACACCTTTAGGTGATGTGGCTGAAACCGTTGCGATTAAACGCGCACTCGGTGATCACGCTAAAAAGATAGTAGTGAACTCCACTAAATCGATGACGGGTCATTTATTAGGTGGTGCAGGTGGTTTGGAAGCGGTGTTTACTGCACTCGCAGTGCATAAACAATTATCACCACCAACAATCAATATATTTAATCAAGATCCTGTATGTGATCTCGATTACTGCGCTAACGCAGCGCGTGAAATGACTATCAATGTTGCAGTAAAAAATTCCTTTGGTTTCGGTGGTACCAATGGAACACTGATATTCGGCAAACTCTGATTCTCTATTAGCATCGAACTGCATCTGAGATCAGTGCGACGCTTAATACACTTGATAGCACCTCTGATGTTTCTTCACTGATCTTACCTACAAAAGATGAGCATTGCAGTCTCCGCTGTGATCCGACCATCTCGTATTTATCTTTTTCTTTGCCTCCTGTTTTCTCTTGATCTTTGCATCACCGCGGTCTTGCTATGTCATCGTTTAGTTGAGTTATTCAACTTAGTTCAGTGTCTTGCAGTCCTTATAGTTTGCGTTATCCCAGTGTTCGCGCTTCTTTTCCCTGTTTTTAGGTCTATAAATATCGTCAGGATTGATATTTCAGGAAATGGACAAATTCGCTTGTTTCAAACTAAGCGAACGACTCCTCACTATCAAGTTCAACTTTATTCAGAACTTGACCTAGATGCAGGAGTGATTGTGCGTTTACTCGGAGACTCCACCCTTTGGCCTCATATCATGTCACTACGTTTGCAAGCGGAGAGCGGAAAAATTTTTACAGTTTTTGTATTCCCCGATTCTGTAGAAAAGAAAATCTATCGATCTTTGATAGTTGCACTGCGTTGCGTCAAAAACCAAGAAGCTCAACAACTTTCTCTTCCATAAAATTTCTCTTATACCGACTGAACTTGTTTTATATCAGTTGGTCTAACGCCAAGGTTTCGCAGAAATCATCCTCGATTCCACTGCTGTCATTGCTAGCTTGCCATGCTAGGTACTAAAAATCAGAAGCAAAGCTTGCTCCTTTCGTTGCATGATAGGACGTCAAGCGGGTGTCGCGATTCTGTTTGTCAGTGCATGGTAAGAAGGTGCAAGATTTGACGACAGAACGAAACATAGATCAACTACTAGTTGATCGCGCTCAGCACGGCGATAAGAAAGCGTTCGAGCTTTTGGTGGTGAAATATCAACGTAAGCTAATGCGTTTGATTTCTCGATTAATTCGAGATCAAGCCGAAGCGGAAGACGTTGTGCAAGAAGCATTCATCAAAGCTTATCGCGCTTTACCGCAATTTCGTGGTGATTCAGCGTTTTATACGTGGCTTTATCGTATTGGTATTAACACAGCAAAGAATTATTTAGTCACACAAGGACGACGTGCACCTACATCTACTGAAGCAGATGTAGAAGAAGCGGAAACCTTTGATGATGGAGACCAACTAAGAGATATCAATACACCGGAATCCATGCTCGCGACTAAGCAAATTGCTGAAACAGTGAATCTAGCAATGGAAGTTTTGCCAGAAGAATTACGTACTGCGATTACTTTGCGTGAGATTGAAGGCTTGAGTTATGAAGATATTGCAGAAGCGATGCATTGTCCTATTGGTACAGTGCGCAGCAGAATTTTTCGAGCACGCGAAGCAATCGCAGAAAAACTTAGGCCATTACTCGATACTGCAGGTGATAAAAGATGGTAAGTCGACAAGAAGCACAATGATGTGCCCTAGAAGTCAAAAAAACAATGTTAAATGCGAATGGTAGTGTGATGATAGCTGTGGTTAAAAAACTATTCACGATAACAATGACACCGCAATCATAGTTAAGCCGCAAAAGGGAAAATGATGGAAGGAGATAAGCAGGTACGTCAGTGGATTTCTGCGCTCATGGATAGTGAGTTAGCGCATCTGACTGCTGCGCAAATCGATGCCTTGCATGCTACAGAAGAGCAAAAAAATACATGGTCTATTTATCATCAGATCGGCGACTTACTTCGCTTTGAGCATCAAGCTCTCAGCCATGATTTTCAAGTTAAGCTAATAAATCAACTAGACCAACAGCCAGAGCACACATTACCAAAACAAAAATTCGCAGAACTTACTAGCCTTGTTTCAAAAAAAATTGTCCTCCTTGTTGCGATGTTAGTCATGTTCGTTGTTGTTCCTTCTACGGTATTGATCGTGAAATCATCACTACCACTGCTTGATAAAAAAGTGCGTGAGGATGTACCTAATAATTTACCCAACAGCGTACCTAGCAACGTACCCAACCATGCCCCCAACTACGCACCCAACAGCTCACCCAACCATGCACCCAACAACTCGCCTAACAACGCGCCCGCTACCAAAGTAAATTACCAGCACACACCGGTTCATCTTGCGCAATAAAGAAGATGAGAAGGACTGCTGCGACGCGCTCAGACTAGAGAATTGATGTGATTCGATGTTGTAGCCAGATAAGCTAGAATTTCCATTTTGCTAGCGGCTTAGCCGCATAAAACGCCATGATAGGGTGTCGTAAGAGACCATACAGGTACATTCAGCATGGTCGGCAAGCGCATGAAAGAATTTTGGCTTACCATTGTTGTTGAAATCTTTTTGTAGCCAATCTGCCAAGTCGCTGATTTATAGGCTTGAACTTAACCTAATCCATCCTATGCATATGTTTGATCACATTAAAAAAATTCTATCTCTTTCCGCATTGGCTATTTCTGGCCTGATGTTTGTGCCACTTGCTGCTACTGTGACAACAACAGCGCATGCAGTTACATTGCCTGACTTTACAGACTTAGTCGATAAAGTGGGTCCAGCAGTGGTTAATATTCGTACCACAGAAAAAAACAAAGGCGCAGCAGCTCAGGGTGGACCACAAGGTGGTGCACCAGATATGAATGATGAAGAAATGCAGGAATTCTTCCGTCGCTTTTTTGGTCAGCCAGCGCCGCGTTCACCGCAGCAGCCTCCTGCTCCTAAAGGTCGTAAGGGACCTCAGCAAGAAGAACAACAAGTACCACGTGGTGTGGGTTCAGGTTTCATCATCTCGCCAGATGGTTATGTATTAACCAATGCTCACGTAGTAGAAGGCGCAGATGAAGTCTTAGTCACCATGAGTGACAAGCGTGAATTCAAAGCCAAGATCATAGGATCTGACCGTCGCACTGATGTAGCAGTGGTGAAGATTGATAGCAAAAATCTGCCTACGATCACTTTAGGTGGTAGTAGCAAAGTACGTGTTGGTGAATGGGTGATTGCGATTGGCTCACCATTTGGATTAGAGAACACCGTCACTGCAGGTATTGTTTCAGCGATTGCTCGTGATACAGGTGATTATTTACCTTTGATTCAAACCGACGTTGCTGTTAATCCTGGTAACTCTGGTGGTCCACTGATTAACATGCGTGGTGAAGTCATTGGTATTAATTCTCAGATTTATAGTCGCTCTGGTGGCTACATGGGTATTTCATTTGCTGTGCCGATCGATGAAGCGATACGTGTATCTGAACAATTGAAATCGATAGGTCGTGTCGTACGAGGTCGCATTGGTGTGCAAATTGGTGAAGTCACAAAAGAAGTGGCTGAGTCCTTGGGCTTGCCACGTGCAGCAGGTGCTTTGGTTGCTAGAGTAGAGCCAGGTAGCCCAGCTGAGGCCGCGGGTGTGGAAGCGGGTGACATCATTACGCATTTCAATAGTGTAGGCATAGAAAAATCAGGTGACTTACCTCGCTTAGTTGGTAACACTAAGCCTGGTTCTCAATCTGTGATTAGTGTCTGGCGTAAGGGTGCGAAAAAAGACTTGAACGTTATCGTCGCTGAGTTAGAAGCAGAGGCTAAGGTTGTAAAGAAAGAAGAGAAAAAACCTAAGCAAGAACAAACCTTAAATGCATTAGGTTTAATCGTGACCGACCTTAGCGATGCACAAAAACGTGAGTTGAAGTTAGATGGCGGTGTGTTGATTGAATTAGCAGATGGTCCTGCTAGCCGTGCTGGTTTGCAGTCTGGCGATGTGGTGGTCAGACTCAACAACACAGATATCAAAGATGCGAAGCAGTTTAATGGACTGGTTGCTAAGCTCGATACCAATAAGAATGCTTTATTGTTAGTGAGACGTGGTGATTCATCGCAGTTCATTCCTTTGCGTCCAACTAAACCTTAATTCGTGATTGTGAAATAAAGAAGTGAGATGTGATATCAGGGCTGCTATGTGCAGCCCTGATTGTTTTAGATAGACTGTTTTTTTTGAGAGCGTAGTGTGGTTCATTTCATTTTATATTCTCGGTCTTATTGTCATTTGTGCGACGACATGTTGGCGGCCTTAGAAAATCTGCGTGCGGAATTTGATTTTTCTGTGGAAGTGATTGATGTTGATGCAGATGAAGCACTGATCGAGCGTTATGATGAATTAGTACCTGTCTTGGTTGGGCAGCGACTAGGTCAACCAGAACAGCAGTTATGCCATTATTTTTTAGATCTGCCCGTGGTGCGGGATTTTCTTACCCGAATTGAAAAATAGGGGTAAGCTGAGTCCGAGCCTTCATTTGGAAGGAATTGTATTTTTAAAAAGACAATTTCTCGACCGCCTGAGTGGTAGATGTTTTATGTAGTCCTAAAGTCCAGCCCAACCCGCCTGTCAGAAGCCTCTGAGAGGCTTACAAATCCGGTAAAATCCTGACTTGACTGGTTTCCGTAACAAGGCGCTCGCTTGGGGCACGTCCCCAGCCCAGAGCGCTTTTTTTGTGTCTACTTAGTGAATGAATAACATACGTAATTTTTCTATCATCGCGCATATTGACCATGGCAAATCCACCTTGGCAGATCGCATCATCCAACTGTGCGGTGGTTTATCCGATCGTGAGATGGAAGCGCAGGTTCTCGACTCTATGGATTTGGAGCGTGAGCGCGGCATCACGATTAAAGCGCAAACTGCAGCGCTGAGTTACAAAGCACGCGATGGCAAAGTCTATAACTTGAATTTAATTGATACCCCAGGTCATGTGGATTTTAGTTATGAAGTCAGTCGTTCATTATCCGCTTGTGAAGGTGCATTGCTTGTGGTCGATGCTTCACAAGGTGTAGAAGCGCAAACGGTTGCTAACTGCTACACCGCACTAGACTTAGGTGTGGAAGTAGTACCGGTGTTGAATAAAATTGATTTGCCTTCTGCTGATCCCGACAATGCGATTGCAGAAATTGAAGAAGTGATAGGAATCGAAGCTTCGGATGCGGTGCACTGTTCTGCAAAAACAGGTTTGGGTGTGCAAGATGTGTTGGAAGCTTTAATCCAAAAAGTACCAGCACCTAAGGGTGATCCCGATGCGCCTTTGCAAGCATTGATCGTGGATTCATGGTTTGATAATTATGTGGGTGTGGTGATGTTAGTGCGTGTCATAAACGGCACACTCAAGCCCAAAGAAAAAATCCTCTTGATGGCGACTGGCTCGCAGCATTTAGTGGAGAGTGTAGGTGTCTTTACACCGAAGTCTATAGCGCGTGAACAACTCTCAGCAGGACAAGTTGGCTTCATCATCTCTGGCATTAAAGAATTAAAAGCCGCTAAGGTAGGTGATACCGTTACCTTGGCAGCGAAACCTGCACCCGCTGCATTACCTGGTTTTAAAGAAGTACAACCACAAGTGTTTGCAGGTTTGTTTCCAGTGGAAGCGAATCAATATGATGCTTTGCGTGATTCATTAGAAAAACTCAAACTCAATGATGCTGCGTTGATGTACGAGCCTGAAGTTTCGCAAGCATTAGGATTTGGATTTCGTTGTGGCTTCTTAGGTTTGTTGCACATGGAAATTGTGCAAGAACGTTTAGAGCGTGAATTTGGTATGGATCTCATTACCACTGCGCCTACAGTTATTTACGAAGTGGTTATGCGTGATGGCACCATGCTGATGGTGGACAATCCATCTAAGATGCCGGATCCCTCACGGATTGAAGAAGTGCGTGAACCTATCGTCACTGTCAATCTGTATATGCCGCAGGAATATGTCGGTGCAGTGATTACCTTGTGTACCCAAAAGCGTGGTGTACAAATCAACATGAGTTATCACGGTAAGCAAGTCCAACTCACGTATGAAATTCCTATGGCTGAAGTGGTGCTGGATTTCTTTGATCGTTTGAAATCAATCTCTCGTGGTTATGCATCGATGGATTATGAATTCAAAGAATATCGTGCTGCTGATGTAGTGAAGGTAGATATGTTGATCAATGCGGAGAAAGTCGATGCGTTAGCGATCATTGTGCATCGTGCTAATTCTCAATATCGCGGTCGCGCAGTGGCTGCAAAAATGCGTGAATTGATTCCACGTCAAATGTTTGATGTAGCGATTCAAGCAGCGATCGGTTCAAATATTATTTCACGTGAAAATGTGAAAGCCTTGCGTAAAAATGTTTTGGCTAAATGTTATGGCGGTGATATTTCACGTAAACGTAAGCTGTTAGAAAAACAAAAAGCCGGTAAAAAACGTATGAAGCAAGTCGGTTCAGTTGAAATACCTCAGGAAGCTTTCCTGGCAATCTTACAAGTCGAAGAGAAATAAATGAGTCTGCAATCAATATTAGGAAATTTTGCGTTAATCCTGTTTAGCTTAACAATAGTGACCGGCATCATCTGGTCTATTGATCGCTTTTATTTAGCACCACGTCGTCGTCAGGCGCTTGATGCAGCCTTAGCTGAATATGATGCGCGTACTGCGCGTTTATTAGAGAGTGGTGTGAAGGCCGATCCTTCAGGTCGTAAAGAGATCATAGAAAATTTTGATCGTCAGCCTGCTTGGGTAACGTATACCGGTAGCTTCTTTCCTGTGATCGCAGCGGTATTTTTGTTTCGCTCATTTGGCTACGAGCCGTTCAAAATTCCTTCTAGCTCTATGGTGCCAACCTTACAGATTGGCGACCTGATTTTAGTAAATAAGTACATTTATGGAATAAGACTACCAATTATTAATAAAAAAATTATTGATCTTAATAATCCTAAAGCTGGCGATGTAATGGTGTTTAAATTCCCTAAAGATCCTTCTTTGGATTACATCAAGCGGGTAGTGGGTGTGGCGGGTGACAAAATTGTTTATAAAAATAAGCGTTTGACGGTGAATGGTCGAGAGCTTACTTATGAGAAATTGCCTGAATATTTAGATGAAGAGCGATTAACGTATTACAGTCATTATCGTGAGAGTCTTAACAACAAAGCGCATGGCATTTTGAATGATGATCGCATACCTTCTTATGTGCCTAGTCCGGATGCGTTTCCTCAGCATGAGTTATGCACTTATAACTTGGAAGGCTTTAGCTGCACAGTACCGGAAGGACATTATTTTATGATGGGTGATAACCGTGACAATAGTTTGGATTCTCGCTATTGGGGTTTTGTGCCAGACAAAAATATCGTAGGTAAAGCTTTCTTTGTTTGGATGAATTTAGGAAATTTCAAACGTATAGGTAGTTTTGATTAAACAAAATATGATGAAGCAGATGCGGAATCTTAGTCACACACCAACTCAACACATGAGAACGAGACTAACTGTTAAACAACAGAAGGGCATGTCACTCATAGGTTTGTTGTGTACGCTATTTGTGTTTGCATCCTTTTTTTGGTTAGCGATACGTGTTGTTCCTTCTATGTTGGAATTTTGGGCGATTGAGAAAGCCGTCGCCGCTGCTAAGGTCGTTTCTAAAACACCGGCAGAATTAAGAGTCGCTTTTGACAAAATTGCTGATGCAAGTCATATCAGTACCTTGGATGGAAAATCCTTAGTCATACAGGGAACTGGTTCGGCAATGCAGATTAGTTTTAGCTATCAAAAAGTTATACCTTTGGCGAACATCCCGCTTGCAGGTCCTGCTAGTCTGATGATTGATTATCGTGGATCGACTGACGCAGAAAAATCGGGTAAATCGGAGTAAGTATCCTGAAATCCTCTATCGACATCGTGCTGCTGCAAGAACGCTTAGGACATACGTTCAAAAATCCTGTGTTGTTACAACAGGCTTTAACGCATCGTAGTCATAGCAGTACGCATAACGAAAGACTGGAATTTTTAGGTGACTCTGTATTGAACTGTGTGGTTGCGTCAGTTTTGTTTGATCGCTACGGAAAAATTGATGAAGGTGATCTGTCGCGATTGCGCGCCAATCTCGTTAAACAACAATCCTTGTATGAGATTGCACAGAGAATCGAACTCTCGAATTTTTTACGCTTAGGCGAGGGCGAATTGAAGTCAGGTGGCTTTCGTAGGCCATCGATTTTAGCGGACACCTTGGAAGCTTTGTTCGGCGCGATTTTTCTGGACTCGGGATTTGATGCAGCAAGTAGCGTGATTAGCGCTATGTATATTCCTATCTTAGATACTGTCGATCCTAAAACCTTGGGTAAAGATGCTAAGACCTTGTTACAAGAATTTTTACAAGGTAAAAAAATCGCACTACCTCAATACAATGTAGTCGCAACTCATGGTGCTGCACATAATCAAGAATTCGAAGTCGAATGTTTAGTGCCTAAACTAGACATACAAGTTTTTGGAACAGGTGGTAGTCGTCGTGCCGGAGAACAAGCGGCTGCTAAATCAGCACTAGAAGCAGTACAAATAGCATTAGCCAAAGCGCCCGCTGCTGCGAAAAAGAATAAGCCGCGTACCACGCAGTTAAAACTAGCCGGTATCGCTACCATACAACCAGATGCGCCTGTTTCACACATGGATATAACTAAGTCGAGCAAGACGACTAAAGGACAAAGTAAAAAATCCGATCCAGATAATCAATCACATGCAACCCATGAAAATGAAGATCATGCTTCGGACACGCAGCAACTTCAATCGAATACGGATGATGAAAATCAACCTGATCTATTAAAATCTAATGAAGTAGAAGTTCCCTCAGTAGGCACTGGTCAAAGTAAATAAGCATGACACAAACAACGGTCACTGAAGATTTTCGATGCGGATATATCGCCATCGTTGGAAGACCGAATGTAGGTAAATCCACGCTAATGAATAAACTCATAGGCGCAAAAATCAGTATCACCTCACGTAAAGCACAAACCACTCGACATCGCATCACTGGCATACAAACGCGTGACAATGCGCAATTCATTTACATCGATACGCCGGGTTTTCAAACACGTCATAACAATGCATTAAATAAAACATTAAATCGAACGGTAAGTAATACCTTAGTGTCTTGCGATGTGGTGTTATTTATAGTTGAAGCAGGATCATTTGACACAGCAGATCAGCAAGTATTAGAACAAATACCCAAAGGTGTGCCGGTTATTTTAGTGATTAATAAAGCCGATAAAATCAAAGATAAAGCTTTGCTCATGCCGTTTGCGCAAAAGGTCGCGGCAGAAAGAGATTTTGCTGCCATCGTGCCGGTGTCTGCGCGTCAGGGTTTTCAGCTCGATCAACTAGAAGCAGAGATTCGAACTTATTTGCCTAACAATGCGCCTATCTTTAGTGAAGACGATATCACTGACCGTAGCGAAAAATTTCTA
Organism: Pseudomonadota bacterium; assembly: GCA_041176585.1. GTDB lineage: Bacteria > Pseudomonadota > Gammaproteobacteria > Burkholderiales > Burkholderiaceae_D > Pernthalerella. The sequence continues at coordinate 1,297 of JBEDCU010000134.1, read as the reverse complement.
GCAACTGAAATCGTGCGTGAAAAAGTATTCCGTTATGTAGGTGATGAGCTGCCCTATACCAGCACTGTCGTGTTAGAAAAATTTGAACAAGAAGGTCAACTTAGAAGAATATTCGCTGCCATCTTAGTTGAGCGTGATATGCATAAAGCTATGGTGATCGGCAATAAAGGTGCACGACTCAAAGAAATCTCTACGACTGCGCGCTTAGATATGGAAAAGCTGTTTGGTGGTCCAGTGTATTTAGAAATTTGGGTCAAGGTTAAATCTGGTTGGGCTGATAACGAAGCAGGATTACGTGCTTATGGCTACGAATAAGCGTGCCAATCCCCTAGACGACAGCGAGCTAAGCACTGAGCCAGCAGTTGTACAAACTACGTCTGTAGTACCTGCAACCTCAACTGCAAGTAAAAAACGTGTTGCCTCTATCAAGCCCATGGTACAAAGCCGCCCGCAAGAGCGTGAACATCGTGTGATTGGTCAGCCTGGTTTTGTATTACATAGCTATCCCTATAAAGAAACCAGTTTGATTGTGAATGTGTTTTCACGTGAGCATGGCCGTGTCGCCTTAATTGCAAAAGGTGCCAAACGTCCGCATTCAAAACTGCGTGGTGTTTTACAAACTTTTCAGCCCTTGCAATTGAGTTGGAGTGGTAAATCAGAAGTGCGCACCTTGATAGGTGCCGAATGGGTAGGTGGCTTATTGCCGCTAGAGCGTTCTGCGCTCTTGTGTGGATTTTATTTGAATGAGCTACTCGTCAAATTATTAGCGCGGGATGATGCACATCCTGTCTTATTTGATCATTATGTCTCTGCACTCAATCAATTGGCACATGAAGAAGCACCAGCTATCGTTTTGCGTAAGTTTGAATTGGCCTTGTTAAAAGAAACGGGTGTCATTGGTAGCCTGACCTATTGCACAAGTGCGAAACAAGAAGTACAGCCTGATTTACTGTATGTGTTTGATCCTGAGCGTGGCGCTAGAGAACCTTGGGCCAGTGACAATGTGCCTGTGGTGTCTGGTAAAACCCTGCTTGATATGGCTGCAGAAGATTATCAAGATAGCCAAACTCAAACCCAAAGCAAATTTTTAATGCGGCATTTATTAGCGCATCATCTGGGCGGCACACCACTCAATACGCGTCAAATCTTAATCGACTTATTACAGCTATAAAACAGCTTAATCTATCTTTAGTTATAATTTTCTCCTATGAGCTTCCTTCAACCCCAACATGCCAGCTTAGATCTGGGTGTCAACATAGATCATGTCGCTACCTTGCGTAATGCAAGGGGTACGGTG
>JBEDCU010000133.1:0-8676 GCA_041176585.1 Pseudomonadota bacterium | reverse complement strand
GGTTGGTAACGACTAACGACTATAAGTTCGATAATCGGTTTGTACATTCCCTCGTGGTAATGCTCTTCAATACTGTTTTGACTGTTCGCACATGCCATAAGCCAAACATACAAATGCTATAAAGCATTTGTATTGGATATATTTATTTCAGGAAGTGAAGCGAGCTGCCAGAAAATTAATCAGCGAGTGTGGCAATAACAGGGGTGTGGTCTGAGGGTTGTTCCCATTTACGTGGGAGTTTGTCGATTTCACAGGCAGCGCAGATTGCACTAAGAGGTGGGGAGAGCAGGATATGGTCTATGCGCATTCCCCGATTGCGGCGAAATGCCATTTGTCGATAATCCCACCAACTGAAGAGTTTTTCTGCTTGTGGAAATAATCGAAATGCATCTTTTAAATTCAGATCACACAGCTTTTTAAATGCAGCTCGCTCTGGTTCTGAAACTAAAACTTGTCCTTCCCATGCTGCGGGGTCATGTACATCAGCATCTTCTGGTGCAATGTTGTAATCACCCAGTAAAGCAAGTTTAGGATGTTGCTGTAATTCGGATGCTAACCAATTGATTAAGCCATCTAACCAACGTAGTTTGTATTCGTATTTATCAGAGCCGACGGATTGGCCATTTGGTATATAAGCGCAAACAATACGAATACCGGAAATGGTGGCAGCGATGATGCGTTGCTGTTCATCAGGGAAGAGTGGATTGTTTTTAACAACATCACTAATAGGATGGCGCGATAAGATTGCGACACCGTTATAAGTTTTTTGCCCGCTAAAGACGACTTGATAACCTGCCGCGTTGATTTCAGCGATAGGAAATTTATCATCAGTGAGTTTGGTCTCTTGCAAACAGAGCACATCGACTGGATTAGTTTGCAGCCATTCAAGCACATGGGGCAAACGAACCTTGAGGGAATTCACATTCCACGTAACGAGTTTCATGTTCTCACTCGCTACGCAGTAATGAAGTTTGAATTAAGCATGAGCCCGTTTTATTAAAAAGCTAGTCAGCAAAGGTACTGGTCTTCCAGTTGCACCTTTAGCAGCGCCACTCTTCCATGCTGTGCCGGCTATATCCAAATGTGCCCAAGTGTATTTGCGGGTGTAGCGTTCTAGGAAACAAGCTGCGGTAATACTGCCTCCTGGTGGGCCACCGATGTTTGCCATGTCAGCAAAGTTAGATTTCAATTGTTCTTGATAGATTTCTTCCACAGGCATGCGCCATGCTGTGTCATTAAAATCTTTACCTGCTGCGAGTAGTTCATTAGCGAGTTCATCATGAGTTTCATCATGACGAGTAAAGAGACCTGTGTTGTGATGACCGAGTGCTGTTACACAAGCGCCTGTTAGCGTTGCGATATCAACGACCACTGCAGGTTTATAGCGTTCTACATAAGTTAAGGCATCACAGAGAATTAAACGACCTTCTGCATCGGTATTTAAAATTTCTATGGTTTGACCTGACATAGAAGTCACGATGTCACCTGGTCGTGAAGCTTTACCAGAAGGCATGTTCTCGCAAGCAGGGATAACGCCGATTACATTCAGTTTCAACTGCATTTCTGCGATAGCGCGAAATGTGCCTAATACTGAAGCTGCACCGCACATGTCGTATTTCATTTCATCCATGCCAGCACCAGGCTTGAGTGAAATACCGCCAGTATCAAAGGTGATGCCTTTACCAACTAAGACGACGGGCGCAGATTTTACTTTGCCGCCCATGTGTTTTAAGACGATAAATTTAGGCGGTTGTTCACTGCCATTGGTGACCGACAAAAAGCTACCCATTTTTAAAGCTTCAAGTTGTTTGCGGTCTAGTACTTCTACACCCAGTTTGAATTCTTTAGCTAACTTACGCGCTGTTGAAGCGAGGTAGGTCGGTGTGCAAATATTCGGTGGGAGATTGCCAAGTGTTTTGCTGAGATCCATGCCATTGGCAAGTGCGAGACCTTGAGCTAATACATTTTTTGCCTGATTAGCTTGTGCAGTATCGACGACTAAGCCTAGTTTTTTTACGCCAGCTTTAGTGTTTTCTTTTTTACTTTTTAATTCATCCGAGCGATACAGACCTTCGCGGATAGTGACGACTGTAGTGCGCACGGCCCAAGCCAAATCGCGTCCACGTACACCATCCATAGGTAAGGCAAATAAGGCTTCCGCAGCTCCTAAGCTACTGAACACCCGAATCACAGTCTGTAATGCAGAGATAAAATTGCGGTCTGAGACGGCATCTTCCGCTCCCAAGCCCACTAGCAGCACGCGATCAGCAGTGGTTCCGGCAGGCGCTTGCAAGAGCAATGCGCTACCGGCTTTGCCTGAAATATCACCACTCTTTAAGGCATTGGTAATCGCACCTTTACTATCAATTGCTTTGGCGGCAGCAGAAAGTTTGCCGTTTTCGAAAATACCAACCGCGATACAGCCCGATTTGGCTTGTGAGATTGCGTTTTTTGTATCAAAAGCTTTTATGCTAAAGTCCATAGTTACTCCTGTTTTCCCAACATTATAGTCCCCGAATGATTTTTCAGCGCGCAATCCGCCTAGAGTTGTTGAACACGACAGGCGCTGTGTTCACCACGCTATTCACTATCGTCATTACGGTGATGTTGATACGCATATTAGGTGATGCAGCTGCCGGTAAAGTCGCGTCTGCTGATGTGGTTGCTTTGTTAGGTTTCTCCACACTCAATTATCTTCCAGTCATTCTCACGCTAACTATTTTTATTGCAGTATTGTCTGTCGTCGCACGTAGTTATCAAGATTCTGAAATGGTGGTCTGGTTTGCATCAGGTTTATCACTCATGCAATGGATTAGACCTGTAATGTCTGTTGGTTTACCGATTATGTTATTGGTGGGCGTACTTTCTTTGGCATTGACACCTTGGGCCAACGGCAAGAGTGCAGAATTTAAAGAACGTTTTCGTAACCGAGAAGATATTTCACGCATCTCACCCGGAAAATTTCAAGAATCAGCAGCGAGTGACAGAATATTTTTTGTGGAAGGCTTAACCGCTGACAGCACAAAAGTAAAAAACGTCTTTGTGAATCAAAGTGACAGCAAGGGTGATGTCATCGTTTCATCGCAACAGGGTGAAATTGTGATTGATGAATACGGCGATAAATTTCTCATATTAGATAAAGGTCGTCGTTATGATGGCCAACCGGGTCAGGCTGAATTTCAAATGATGGATTTTCAGCGCTATGGTGTCTTAGTTGCGAGTAAAGCAGAGCAAATCACAGCCTACAAAGCGGTGCGTAATCTCCCCACTCCGATTTTATGGGAGATGGGAACGCCAGAGCATATGTCTGAATTATTGTGGCGTATTAGCTTACCCTTAATGAGTTTTTTACTTACCCTATTAGCGATACCTCTGGGGTTTGTGAATCCGCGCCGAGGTCGCACCATTAATCTCATGATTGCTTTATTACTTGCTGTTTCTTATAGCAATGCAGTCGGCATAGTGCAATCGTTTGTAGCACAAGCAAAGTGGACATGGGCTTGGTCATGGTGGCCATTACATTTATTTGGCCTAATCTTTATTGCCTTGCTATTCGCATGGCGCAATAACACCAATAGTCGTTGGCATCCTGTGATTTTATTAAGCATGGTGAAACGACTGCTGTTCTCCCCCAAAGTGGTGGCATCATGAAAGTCTTAAGTCGTTATTTTGCTACCGAGATTTATCAAGCCGTGTTGTTTGTGCTGGTAGCTTTTCTTTCCTTATTTGCTTTCTTTGATTTAATGGGCGAGATGCGTTGGGTAGGACAAGGCCCTTATCGCATTGAACATGTCTTTCTTTATGTGACCTTAGGTTTGCCTTCTTATGCTTATGAATTAATGCCTATCGCTGCATTAATCGGTACGATTTATGTCATGGCGCAGTTTGCAGCGCGTTCAGAATTCACCGTAATGCGTGCATCATCATTGTCCATGATGGGAGCTATCTCTTTGTTATTACGTATAGCTATCGTTTTATCAGTTGTGACTTTTTTATTAGGTGAGTTTATCGCGCCTAAAGCTAGTGATTTTGCTGAAAGCTTTAAAAGAAAAATAATGGGTGCGGCAATTTCATCCGAGTTTCGTTCAGGTTTGTGGGCAAAAGATGTAGTGCGTGATCCAGTCACTAAGGCGGCAATTGGCTCGCGATTTTTAAATGCAAAAAAGATAGAGCCAGACAGTAGTCTTAAGTCAGTGCGTATTTATGAATTTGATCAAGACATGCATTTACTGACTCGTATTAATGCAGAGCAGGCCAAGTTTTTAGCAGATGGGCGCTGGGAATTAAGTAATGTACAAGAGATGCTCTTTCCTAATCCTAAAAATTCATTAGCTGCAGATCAACGCCCACTAAAAATTATTAATCGCTCACTGACCACCAGTCTGATGGATTCTGAAATCACACCTGAAATCATGGCGGTGTTAGTTGCGAATCCAGACAAAATGTCAGCAATTGATTTAGCAAAATTTAGTCAGCATTTAGAGGACAATAAACAAAGAACTGAACGCTATGAAATTGCCTTCTGGGCAAAGGTGATTTATCCCTTTGCTGTATTTGTGATGATGGCGTTAGCTTTGCCGTTTGCGTATTTAAAAGTTCGTAGCGGTGGTTTATCACTGAAAATTTTTATAGGCATCATGATAGGGGTGTCGTTTCAGTTATTAAATAGCTTGTTTTCCCACGTGGGCTTACTCAACACTTGGCCGCCATTTGTGACAGCAGTCACACCGAGTGCTTTATTTTTATTATCAGCAATTGCAGCCTTATATTGGGTGGAGAGACATTAATGCAGCATAAAAAAGCTTTAATACTGTTTGCGCATGGCGCGCGCGCCGCTTCATGGAAACAGCCGTTTGAACGTTTACAGGCGCTGTCACAGGCAAAGCTGACAGATGCAACGGTGAAGTTAGCGTTTCTAGAATTAATGGAGCCGAGTTTGCCGGATGTGGTGGCTGAACTCGTGCAAAGTGGATGTGAGCAGATTCAGGTTGTGCCAGTGTTCTTAGGGCAGGGTGCGCATGTGCTGCGTGATTTACCTCTCATAATAGAAGAATTAACCGCGCTTTATCCGCAAGTGGGTTTACAAGTCAGTCAGGCAGTTGGAGAAAATACCATCGTGCTTGATGCGATTGCAGCCTATTGTGTGAGTGCAGTAGAGTAGTTTTTAAAAAATGAGCCCATCGTTTCATACAACTTAGTAATGATTCTGTATGTGCATAGCTAGGTAAGAAAATTCTTCAACTTTGTAATGGTATCTATAGTTTTCTTCCTTGTATGACACGCACTAATAGAATGATGATGGCTATAACAAGCAAAATATGAATAAACCCACCTAGGGTATAGGATGAAACCAAACCTAGTAACCACAAAACGAATAAAACGATTGCAACAGTTTGTAGCATAAGTATCTTTATTAAAATAATGAGAATGTAAAGCTGCTATCTCTAGCTTATAGCGCTAATGAATAAAATGGATGATTGGATGGGGTTTGTTTGACATTCATCAGTTTATTATTTTTGCTTAAAAGGTTGTCACTATGTCTAGATACATCATTCTTTTATCAATATGTTTGTTAAGCGCTTGTGCTACAGAGCCTAAAAGGCAATCAGCAAATCAATTTGCTTATTCTTATAGTACGTTTAATTTTTCTGGTGATCTTTGGAGCAAGGCTAAAAGCATTTGTCAGGCAGAGGGTAAAAAAGCTAAGCCGCAGGCTACAGATTGCGGCTTTTTAGCATGTCAGACAGTTTTTACTTGTGAATAATACTTTCTAGATGGCGTGATGATTAGTGAACTTGGTCTTTTGTCTTCTAATGTTAAGCTATTAATTTATTTGCCCTAATTCAACCATGCGTTCTCCCATACTGCTTGAAGGACTACAGCATTTATCGGATGGCTATCTAGAGCAGGCGCGCGCATTATTCAATCACATTATTCATCAAAATGATGCTGAATCATTAATTGCTTTTCAATATATGGCTTATGCCTACTCGATTGAAAATAAGTATTTTCTTGCGATTGATACCTTAAAAAAAGCGCATGAAAATTTCAATTCTGATTATCTAGTGTTGGCGCAACTAGCTGAAATCATGATGAAGGTGGGGGATTATGACCAAGCGATTTCCTATGCTAAAAAATCACTGGGATTGAATGCGGATAATCCTATCTTAAGAATTAATTTAGCTGCTTGGCAGGCTAGTCGGTCTTCTGATCCATTAGAGATTCGTAACTTATATGAATCATGGTGTAGAGATTATCTTGATCCCCATGCAAAGTTTATTCAACCATTTACGAATAAAAATACAGAGAAGAACAAGAAATTAAAAATAGGCTATGTTTCTGGTGATTTTAAAAATCACGCGATACGTTATTTTATGGAGCCCTATCTTAAAAATCACGATCATCAGCATTTCGAAATTCATGCGTTTATGACGCAGGCCAGTGATCCTATTACTAGCGTCTTAAAAAAATACACAGATTATTGGCATGATGTACAGGAGCAGAGCATTGAAGAATTATTTGCGCTGATACAAGCACAGGATATTGATGTATTAGTCGATTTATCTGGCCATAGTGAAGGTGAACGCTTAGAGGTGTTTGCTAGAAGAGCCGCACCTATACAGTTAACTTGGTATGGTTTTGTGCAGACCCTAGGTATGCAACAAATGGATTATCGATTAACTGATAGTATGAATTGTCCTGAGGGGTGTGAGGATTATTACACTGAGGATTTATATCGCTTACAGTGCTTTACCGCTTATCAGCCACCTCTCACCAGTGATGATACGCCTTATAGTCCTTGGAAAAAAAATAGTTATGTGACGATGATTTCACTCAACCACAGTAGGAAAGTGAGTGATGATGCTTTAATTTTATGGCGTGATGTTTTAAAAAATAATCCTAAGGCTAAGTTGATTATTGTTTCAACCGAGCGTACGCAAGAGGGAGCGAATGCGATATTTATCCCTAGGTTAGAGCGTTTGGCTTTGCCTTTGGATAGGATAGAAATTAAATCTAAGCTGAGAATGCGCGATTTTATGCGATTGGCTTTTTATGCAGACTTCGCGCTAGATTCCACGCCGATTTCTGGCGGTGTCACGACATTTCACACATTATGGATGGGTTTGCCGGTCTTGACCTTACAGCCCCCCAAGCCCATCTCTTTGTTTTCATACACAGCAAATGTTTTACGTATGCTCGGTTTAGATAGCTGTATTGCTAATAATCCCGAGCATTTTGTAGCGCTAGCATCCGATTTAATCAACCAGCCTGAAATAATTGATCAACTTAGAACAGATAGTCGTCAGCGCTTGTTGGCAAGTCCTTATTTAGATCATATGGCACGCACTAAAGAGTTAGAGCGGGCCTATAGACAGCTTTGGCATGAGTACCTTGCTAAGGCTCATTAATTATCTTATTTCCTCAGTTATGCCCTTGATTCGGGTAGTTTGCCGTTGACAGGTTATTTTCTTCCGCTTTTTTACACTGTTTGTTCCTCCCTCAACCAGTAGCGTTCTGCTTATGGACTGCATTAATTCATTATTGCGGCCATTGTTAGCAGAGATGCATTCGTTATTTTCAATTTAATAATATGTCGGATTATCGGCAAACGAATTGGCACACTATTTGCTTATATCTGGTTATTACAACCAGAGAGGGGGCTTTTTATGGAGTACTACGCTTCTGTTTCAGGAATGGCCGTGCCAAAAGTCGGCGATGTTAAAAAAATTGTTAAACGTACACATATAGAGAATGTTCAGGATTTATGGCGTAAGCATGGCTGGGTTCCGCCAACTGAGTATCGCCATGAATTTTCCTCAATGCGTATTACTGATAAATCGACATCGACATCGATCTCGTAATAGGTATTAAAAGTTTGCGTTAAAAGAATGAAGGCGCGCTGTCGTTTTATGTCAGTAGCTATGCGTTCTTGCTAAACAGTGTCTCCTCCTATCCCCTGTTAAATTTTCTTAGGGATCTAGGATTTGCCCGCGCGCCTATGGCGATTGCGGGCTATTTTTTTGTGTATAGAGAAAGTGAAAGTGCTGCTGAGGAGGAGTGCGATTAGATTAGACTATATTTAGTTAAGTAGGATTTTGTCTGAATCATAATTTTGCGTTAAATGTAATTCCATACTAAATCTTTTTAAGTATTTGACTAGCAGGCGAACCGGTACTCCATTTGCAAATGGCAGAATATGTCGGTCATAAAGATAAAACTTATCAATTTCTTCCTGCAGTTTAAGTCTGACTATGCCGTGTTTTTCATTTTGCTTAAAAATAATGTCTTCAATTTGGTCTTCAAATGCAGTATCGCGTATGTAAATTTTACCTTCGATGAGTAAATGCTTTTCATCGTGATCAACATGTACCCATACATCATGCGAGAGACCTCTTTTTATATGCACTTCTTTGGCAGGTGTTATCTCGGAGTAGACTTTTTGGCGCTTCATTAATAAATGTAAACTGCCTGAATCTACATCGATAGGATTTAATACCGATAAAAAATCATCATTGGTTTGACTACGTGATTCCTCTATCACTTCTAAACTATCGTGACAGAGTTGCGCTACATGATCCTTACGTATTTCATGTTTGACCAAAGCTTTTTCTAGCGTATTTGAAACAACATGAAATTGGCTGCTTGGTAATTGAATATTATGCGTAGAAGAGGGTG
>JBEDCU010000132.1:0-4661 GCA_041176585.1 Pseudomonadota bacterium | reverse complement strand
CAAAATACTTCACGTTGACCGCGCTCGCGGAGAACTGGTGCATCACTACAGCCACCTGTAGGCTTGATAGGAATAACGGCATTCATGCAATTACCCCTTGCGGCTTTACACTTTGATTTTCAGATTCACCTTGCGATTGGGATTGCAATCTGGCTGCGCGCAGCTTAAGCAAAAATTGTATGGCATTGATGATGTAGGTTGCGTAAGCCGCTAAGGCTAATAGCATTTGCTCTTTCACTGAGAGACTGCCACTGAATAACGCAAACAAATATGCGGTATGCAAAGCCAGCACCAACATACTGAACACGTCTTCCCAGAAAAAACTATGCGCAAATAAATAACGCCCAAACACTACTTTTTCCCAGATACAGCCGGTAATCATGATGGTGTAAAGCAGAATTGTTTTGATGACGATAGAAATCGTGGCTTCTGTTTCGCCTTCGCCTGTCTGCAAATAACGCAAGACCAACACAACACTCACCAAAAACACAAAGAATTGTATGGGCGCGAGTAGGCCTTGAACTAACGTCCAGCGCGTAGCATCGCGTCGCAAACGCTCGTCGGGTGTATATAGCGGTCTAATTTGCCGCATTTCTTTATTGTCTGAAACCATAAGCACTTCTCCACCGGTTGATAGCGGTTAAATGCACTTTAGGGTGAAGATCAAAATATGTCAACTAAATGTTACATAAACTAAAATTGACACAATTCTCTAATTCTGGCATTTTTGTCATACTTTGTTGACAGTTTGATTTGCCCAAGAAAAAAGTTATTAAAAAATAAACTGCAGTCTTTGTTTAGCTGCAGATGAAATCAGGATCCACACTAGCGCTTGGCGGATGGCCAACCGCTCTCTGTGTAGCCCGTGTTCTAGGAGACAAGAATGGACGAAGCCCAAAAAGGCTATGCTGATGAGAGCGCTGATCCTAGTAATCAAGGATCGCCTTCAGAAAACAATAATCAAAATCACCTCTTACCTTTGGTTGAGGCAGAAATTATTCCTAGATTGATGCAGGCGCATAGTCATCGCGAAAATAAAAACACCAATGAAGCGAAGTTGCTGCCTGCAGATGAAGTTGTGGCTTTTACCAAAGCGATTTTGCTGCAAGATTCCACCGTCGCAAATGAACAGATTACTAAACTACGCTCACACGGCTTAACACCGGATGCGGTGTATCTCTATTTATTGACTCCCGCCGCTCGCTATTTAGGCGAATTATGGGAATCAGATGCATGCAGCTTCACAGAAGTTACCTTGGGTATGTGGCGCATTCAACAGTTAATGTATGACTTAAGTCCTGTATTTCATGCCAGTCGCAAACCTCTTGTAAGCCCAGGAAAACAGCGCCGTATTCTGATTGCGACATTACCTGGCTCACAACATAGCTTTGGTTTATCAATGCTGTCTGAATTTTTCCGCAGTGAAGGCTGGACTGTTTTAGCTATACCTGCCCCAGACGAACGTGAGTTGATAGAAGCGCTGGTAAATAATTGGCTGGATGTCTTTGCACTTTCTATTAGCTTAGATAGTGAACTAGATAATGCAAAAAATATCATAGAGTTTGCTCGTAAACGTTCTTGCAACCCTGAAATCAGCGTTATCGCGGGTGGCCCGCTTTTCATTAATAACCCCGAATTAGCCGAGTCAGTCGGCGCAGATGGCACTGCAATAGATGCGCCTGGTGCGTTGATGCTTGCATCACAGTTATTAAAAGAACAGCATGAAGTCAGCTTTAATTGACACCCTTTTCTGACAATTAAAATTGATTAAGTCTCCGTTTAGGGTGACAATATACAACTGTTTTAAAGCACTAATTTATCGCCATCGGGTAGCTCTGTGATCCCAGTGACTTTATTTCACCCTAATCTGGAATTGCCACTTGATCCAATTTGAAACTCCCAAGCAATCACTTGCAGGTCTCAGCATAGAGACTAATGCTGCTCTATTGGCTGCCGCAGCCGATGTGGTGCTGGTAATCGCCGATGATGGCGTCATACAAGACGTTGCAGTCAGTACTGAAGAACTTCCTAGTACTGTTAATCAGAGCAATTGGATAGGCAAATCATGGTCCGACATTGTTACGGTTGAGAGCAAATCAAAAATCAGTCGGCTACTCAAAGAAACTAATATTGACGCTAAGCCTATCTGGCGCCAAATAAATATCCCCATACCACGTGGCGTAGATTTGCCTTTTTCATTTTGCGCTGTACCCGTTGGTCCTAAGGGCAGAATGATTGCATTTGGCCGCAACATGCGTGCGCAATCTGATTTGCAGCAACAGCTAGTCGATGCACAGCAAGCGATGGAGCGTGATTATCTGCGTTTGCGACACATGGAATCACGTTATCGCATCTTGTTTGATCTGACTTCCGAAGGTGTTTTGGTTGTCGATGCAAAAAATCTCAAAATTATTGAAGCTAATCCTGCTGCTGCAACTGCGTTCGGCGAAACCTTACGTCGTTTGATAGGGCGCAGCATTCTAGATTGTGTCGATGGCAGTTCGCGTACTAGTCTTAGCCGTTTACTCGACTCCGTGAAAGCCAACGGTAAGCCTGATCAAACGGACGCAAAAATTAGCAGTGGTTTAAGTAAATTAACTCTGTCTGCATCAATGATGCATGAAGAAGGCGGCGAATTATTCCTGTTGCGGGTAGCAAACAACCAACAACCACAACCTGCCAGTGGTAGCGCGGTTCAAGCTGCGATCGTATTAAAAGTACTTGAACAAGCACCGGATGCCTTTGTCGTAACCGATAACAACGGTGAAGTACTCGCAGCTAACCGTGCATTTATTGAGATGTCGCAGCTAACACGACCAGAGCAGGCAGTGGGTGAATCACTCGATCATTGGTTGGGTCGCGCCGGTGTAGACATGAATGTCTTGCTTGCGAATTTACGTCAGCGCGGTTCAGTGCGACTGTTTGCGACCACCTTCCGCAATGAAAATGGCGCAGCAATTCCAGTCGAAATTTCTGCTGTATCCGTGCCACAAGGCGAACAAATCACCTTGGGTTTCACTATCCGTGATGTCGGACGCAGACTAGGCAACGAAAACCTTACCCGACATGAAATGCCGCGCTCGGTTGAACAACTGACCGAATTAGTAGGCCGCGTACCTTTGCGTGAAATCGTAGGCGAGACCACGGAATTAATTGAAAAACTGTGTATTGATGCAGCACTCCAGCTGACCCAAGATAATCGGGCAACCGCATCGGAAATACTCGGTCTATCACGCCAAAGCCTATACGTGAAATTACGTCAGTACGGGCTAGGTAATCTAGGCGGCGATGATAACTAAGTGCTAACGCCGGCGTAATACAGGTAACACAAGCTTATCTTCCCAAAAAAGTGTCAATATTAATTGACGCTTTCGAGTGTCACAGGCACAATCGTCTGCATGGCACGTCCCACTTTCTCAGCTTTTACCGAACTCCTTAAACCCATCACGTGGTTTCCACCGATGTGGGCATTTGCCTGTGGCGTGGTTGCATCCGGTGTGTCTCCGAATGGACAGTGGGTATTGATTATTACTGGCATTTTATTAGCCGGCCCTCTGGTGTGCGCCACTAGCCAAGCTGTGAATGATTGGTTTGATCGTGAAGTGGATGCGATTAATGAGCCACATCGCCCCATACCTTCTGGACGTATGCCAGGTAAATGGGGTTTATATATCGCCATTATATGGACCGCTCTTTCACTCGCGGTTGCAACGGTGTTGGGTTCATGGGGATTTATAGCTGCAACAGCCGGCTTAGTGTTGGCGTGGGCTTATAGCGCACCACCTTTACGTCTGAAAAAAAATGGTTGGTGGGGCAATGCTGCATGCGGTCTTTCTTATGAAGGATTGGCATGGGCAACTGGTGCAGCAGTGATGGCAGGTGGCGCTATCCCACATGCGCATTCTTTATTACTCGCTCTGCTGTATAGCATTGCAGCCCACGGCATCATGACCTTGAATGATTTCAAATCTGTTGCTGGTGATAGTCAGATGGGTATCGCTTCATTACCCGTGCAATTAGGTGTAGATGGTGCAGCACGTACTGCATGTTGGGTAATGGCAGTGCCGCAGATAGTGGTGATCATCGCATTATTTATATGGGATCAGCCATGGCATGCACTAGCAGTGATCTTACTGTTACTGGCACAAGGCAAGCTGATGTTGCATTTCATTGCAGCTCCTGTAGAACGTGCATTGCTGTATTCAGGTTTTGGTGTGCCGCTGTTAGTTGCTGGCATGATGGTCTCAGCATTTGCATTAAGAGCGAGTGACCTATGACGACCACGCCTCGAATTTTTGGTTGGACTGACATCATACGACTAGGTTTAGTACAAGCTTGTCTCGGTTCTATCGTGGTGTTAATGACTTCAACACTCAATCGCATCATGGTGGTTGAGCTTGCACTACCTGCATTACTACCCGGCGCATTAGTCGCCTTACATTATTTAGTTCAAGTGTCACGTCCTCGTATGGGACATGGATCTGATCAAGGCTCACGTCGTACGCCTTGGATTATGGGCGGTATGTTTACTTTGGCAGTAGGTGCACTGTGCGCTACGCTATCTACGTGGCAACTTGCTAGCTCACCTTTTTCTGGTGTGCTGTTAGCAGGTTTAGGTTTTGTATTAATTGGTTTAGGTGTAGGTGCAGCAGGCACATCAT
>JBEDCU010000131.1:0-14639 GCA_041176585.1 Pseudomonadota bacterium | reverse complement strand
CTTCGCGTGCGGCAGTGATTTGACCTATACGCGTGACTGGTGTGTTTGATATTTTTGCTGCATGCAGTACTGCTTCACGCTTTGTAGTGGGTGCAGTAAAGCAGAGTTCATAATCATCGCCACCATTTAATGCAAACTCATGACATAGGTTGGTTGTTTGTGTGGACTTCAGTATTGCGCCTAAAGGTAAATCATCTGCTTGTAGTGTGGCACCTACGTTTGATTGTTTTAGTACATGCTGCAGATCACCTAGTAAACCATCTGAAACATCAATCGCAGCATGCGCAATGTCATGTAAAGCGAGTCCTAAAGCATTGCGTGGTATTGGACGATGCAAATGTTGTGCAGCTTGATTCAGTGCATTTGCTTCTATTGCTAACTTTCCTTGCATTGCTGATAAAGCCAAACGTGCATCACCGAGTGTGCCACTGACCCAGATATCATCACCAGCTTGTGCATGACTTCTGCGTAATGCTTTTCCTTTAGGGATTTCACCAAAGATGGTAATGGAGATGGTAAGTGGTCCCTTGGTCGTGTCACCACCAATTAATGCGATGTTATATTGCTCTGCTAAAGCAAACAGTCCATCAGAAAATGCAGACAACCAGTTTTCATCAATGCTAGGTAAAGCGAGTGCCAATGTGAAAGCGAGAGGCTGAGCCCCCATGGCAGCGAGGTCTGATAAATTCACAGCCAGTGATTTATGCCCCAAAGCGTTGGCGTCAGCATGCTGAAAAAAATGTCTGCCTTCAACCAACATATCTGTTGAGATCGCAAGTTCATATCCTGCTCGAGGTTGTAGCAGGGCGCAATCATCGCCCACGGCTAGACTCACTGCAGAGGTAAGTGTAGGGCGAGTGAAATAGCGAGTAATTAAATCAAATTCAGACATCATGTATAGATTGTACCCAAGGAGAGGCTAGCCCTAGCTTATCGCTGTCGAATAGGAGGCTGGTCTGCTAAAATCACTATCTTACAGATTCACTTTGACCCCTCATTAAATAGCTATTCACATAGCGAAGAAAGTCCTTCAGCATGGATACAGATAAAGTTGATAAACAAGCCCTGCGTCAGCAATTACGTCAGGCTGCCCTCGAGTATCACGAGTTTCCCACTCCGGGGAAGATCAGCGTCACTCCCACTAAACAGTTAACCAATCAGCGCGATTTAGCACTGGCCTATTCGCCTGGTGTAGCAGCAGCTTGTGAAGAGATTGTCGCCGATCCTACCAATGCCTTTCGTTACACTGCACGTGGCAACTTGGTAGCGGTAATTACCAACGGTACTGCAGTTCTCGGTTTAGGCAATATAGGTCCACTGGCAGCTAAGCCTGTGATGGAAGGAAAGGGCGTACTGTTTAAAAAATTTGCTGGCATTGATGTGTTTGATATTGAAATCAATGAAAACGATCCAGACAAACTATGCGACATCATTGCTGCTTTAGAGCCGACCTTTGGTGGTGTGAATCTAGAAGACATTAAAGCGCCAGAATGTTTTTACATAGAACGTAAATTACGTGATCGCATGAAGATTCCGGTCTTTCATGATGATCAACATGGCACAGCGATTATTGTAGGTGCGGCTATCTTGAATGGTATGAAGGTAGTAGGTAAGCAAATGCAAGACTGTAAGTTAGTGGTATCCGGTGCAGGTGCAGCAGCATTAGCTTGTTTGGATTTGATAGTTGACCTTGGTTTTCCAATTAAAAATATTACAGTGACCGACTTAGCTGGTGTGGTTTACAAAGGCCGCACTGAATTAATGGATCCAGACAAAGAACGTTTTGCGCAAGATACCAAAGCCAGAACATTGGCTGAAGTGATACCGGGTGCGGATATTTTCTTGGGGCTCTCAGCAGGTGGAGTATTAAAGCCTGAGATGGTAAAAGCCATGGCACCTAAGCCATTAGTGATGGCATTGGCGAATCCCACGCCTGAAATTTTGCCTGAAGAAGTACGTGAAGTGAGAGACGATGCCGTGATTGCGACCGGTCGTTCTGACTATCCGAATCAAGTCAATAATGTTTTATGTTTTCCGTATATTTTCCGTGGTGCTCTTGATTGTGGTGCTACTACGATCACGCGTGAAATGGAAATCGCTGCAGTACGTGCAATTGCAGAGTTAGCGCAAGCTGAGCAATCGGATGTGGTTGCTGCAACTTATGGTGATGCAAATTTATCCTTTGGCCCTGACTATCTCATTCCTAAGCCCTTTGATCCACGCTTGATGATGAAGATTGCACCAGCAGTAGCGATTGCGGCTGCACAATCAGGTGTAGCATTACGTCCTATTCAAGACATTGCCGCTTACACAGATAAATTGCAGCAATTCGTTTATCACAGTGGTAGTTTCATGAAGCCGGTGTTTGCGATTGCTAAGAAAACACCGGCTGCTAAAAAACGTATCGTGTTTGCTGAAGGCGAAGAAGAACGTGTATTGCGTGCAGTGCAGGTGGTGTTAGATGAAGGTTTAGCAAAACCTACTTTGATAGGCCGTCCTGCTGTTTTGGAACAGCGTATACAACGTTATGGCTTGCGTCTGCGTCCTGAAATTGATTTTGATGTCATCAATCCTGAGCGTGATGATCGTTATCGTTCATATTGGGAAGCTTATTTTGCGATGACTAGACGCAAGGGCGTAACTGAGCAATGGGCTAAGTTAGAAATGCGTCGTCGTCATACATTGATAGGTGCAATGGCGATACATAAAGGTGATGCAGACGGCATGATTTGTGGCACCTTTGGTAGCCCACCTTTGCATTTACATTACATCGATCAAGTATTGGGTAAGCGTAAAGGTGTGAATACCTATGCAGCGATGAATGCATTGGTCATGGAAAATCGCCAAGTAGTTTTGGTGGATACGCATATCAATGAAAATCCCACAGCTGAGCAATTAGCAGAGATCACCATTATGGCGGCGGATGAAATGCGTCGCTTTGGTTTGCATCCACGTGCAGCTTTGCTGTCGCATTCTAACTTTGGTTCTAGTGATAGTGAGTCTGCACAAAAAATGCGTGCTGCATTAGCCATCATTAGAGAGCGGGCGCCTAATTTAGAAATCGATGGTGAAATGCATGGCGATACCGCACTTGATGCACATCTATTAAAAGAGCAAATGCCTGACTCACCATTAAAAGGTGATGCGAATTTATTGGTGTTGCCGAATATTGAATCTGCGAATATCTCTTACAACTTATTAAAAGTCGCTGCAGGTAATGGTGTGGCGATAGGGCCGGTTTTACTAGGTTGTTCACGAGCGGTTCATATCCTGACTGCTTCTGCAACAGTGCGACGGATTGTGAATATGACGGCACTGGCGGTAGTGGACGCTGTTTCTCAGCGTTAGTCTGCGGAGTTAGTCTTTTTAAGGCATTGATTAGAGCCGCTAGCTTACTAAGTTAGCGGCTCTTTCATTTCTCGCATCATTTTGATTCTATGATCTTGCGAATGAATGCCATGCCGAATCAAGCCTGATTTACAATACGGTAGTAGCCAAATGGATGGCTCATATGCGTTATTTCTTAACATAGCAAATAAAGGCACTAGCTTGAGCGCACCTCCTTTAGTCGTTGATTGTGACGGCACTCTAGTATTTACGGACACCTTACATGAAGCGGCATTAAGAGTGCTGTGTGATAAGCCGTTAGCTATCTTTAACATTCCCTTTTGGCTGATGAAGGGCAAGGCCTATCTCAAACAAAAACTCGCTACATGCTCCGAATTTGATGCGAGTTCTTTACCTTATAACCAAGCCTTGATAGCGTGGTTAAAAGAGCAGCAAACAGCAGGACGTTCTTTGATTTTATGTACTGCAGCAGATCAGGTGATCGCGCAAGCAGTGGCACAGCACTTAGGAATATTTAAGTCAGTCATCGCCACTGATGGTCAACAGAATATAGCGGGCCGTCATAAAGCAGCAGTGCTGGTTCAGCAGTTTGGTGAAAAAGGATTTGATTATGTAGGCAATGCACAGCCTGATCTGCAGGTTTGGCAGCATGCACGTCGTGCCATCGTTGTAAATGCATCAGAATCCCTAGAACGCGCTGCTGCAGCTAGTTGTGAAGTTGAAAAAATATTTCCAAAACCAGTGATTGGATTATCCGTGTGGCGTCGCGCTCTGCGACTACATCAGTGGATGAAAAATTGTTTGTTGTTTGTACCTATATTAGCCGCACATCAAATTCCAGATGCGATGCGCTTGAGTGATTTGCTATTAGCGTTTCTGTCATTTAGTTTATGTGCTTCTGCAGTCTATTTAGCCAATGACTTATTAGATTTAGACAGTGATCGCCAACATCCACGTAAAAAATTTCGCCCCTTCGCTTCAGGACAGTTATCTGTTGTGACCGGTGTATTGCTCGCACCATTATTTTTAATTGCTTCCTTATGTTTGGGGATGCAAATACCAGGACAATTTCTCGGTTGGCTGATTTTTTATTTTGGTCTGACTTGCGCTTATTCATTATTACTAAAACGGGTAGTGTTGATTGATTGCTTAACACTCGCTGTGCTTTACACAGTACGTTTAATTGCAGGCGCTTCAGCTGCTTCTATGAGTTTATCGTTTTGGTTATTAGCGTTTGCTGTGTTTTTATTTTTATCGCTCGCTTTTGTGAAGCGCTATGCGGAATTGGAAATTCAATTATTAAGTGGAAAAGAAAAAACCCATGGTCGCGGTTATTTCACATCCGATGCATCATTAGTACAAACCCTAGGTGTCACTGCCGGTTTCTCTGCCGTCCTAGTTTTAGCACTATATTTAAATAGCGAAGCTGTAGTGAAGCTCTATAAAGCACCAGAAATTATTTGGGGTGCAGTACCCGTGATGTTGTTTTGGATAAGTTGGATGTGGATGCAAGCGCATCGCGGCAAGATGCATGATGATCCATTAGTCTTTGCACTAAAAGATAAAGCCAGTCTAGCTACAGGTATTGTATTTACACTCGTGTTGCTAGCAGGTGCAGGAGGATGGCCGTGGTAGCAGTCTCTTCTTGGGGGCGATTAGGAGCATGGCCTCATGAGGTAGAGACATTGCAGCGTCACGCGCTTAATTTGCCGTTGCAGAAAAATAAATCGGGTTTAGCCTATGGTATGGGGCGCAGTTATGGCGATGTTTGTTTAAATCCTGAGGGTGTTTTATGGCGTACAACTTCCTTAGATAGATTTATTCATTTCGATGCACAGAATGGCGAGCTGATTTGTGAAGCAGGTGTGTTATTGCGCGATATACAACGCACCTTTGCTCCCCGTGGTTGGATATTACCTGTTACACCAGGTACGCAATTTGTGACGGTCGGCGGTGCTATAGCAAATGATATACATGGAAAAAATCATCATGCAGAGGGATGTTTTGGTGATCATGTATTGCAATTTACGTTGCAACGAACTGATGGCACGGTAATGGAATGTAGCCCTACACAACATCCTGTATGGTTTGCTGCAACAGTAGGTGGTTTGGGTTTAACCGGTGTCATCACACAAGCACGTCTACAATTAAAGCGTATACAAAGTACGTGGTTGGATGTGGAAACTATTCCTTATACAAGCTTAGATGAATTTTTTACTTTATCTGATAGCTCAGAACAAGAGTGGGAATACACAGTTTCATGGATAGATTGTGTTAGTCGTGCAGAGCGCGGTATTTTTATGCGTGCCAATATGTCTACAACAAACGCATCAGTTCCTCAGCAAAAACAAGCACGTACTGTACCGTTTGTACCGCTAGTATCATTAATCAATGCATTCACACTAAAGTCTTTTAATGCCAGTTATTTTCATTTAAAGAAAATGCAAGCAGGTAATAGTGTGCAGCACATGACGCCATTCTTTTATCCGCTCGATAATCTCTTGCATTGGAATCGCATCTACGGTCCGCGTGGATTTTTTCAATATCAAAGTGTAGTACCTCGTGCAGCCGGACATGACGCCGTACAAGCCATGTTGAAAGAAATTGCAAAAGCAGGTGAAGGTTCGTTTTTAGCAGTGTTAAAAACATTCGGCAATCGTGAATCGCGTGGCATGCTGAGTTTTGCGCAGCATGGTGTCACTCTAGCTTTAGATTTTCCTAACAAGGGAGAAGCTAGCTTGCAGCTCTTTACACGACTTGATGCTATTGTGCGTGAAGCAGGTGGAAGAATTTATGCTGCTAAAGATGCACGCATGCCACAAGATTTATTTGAATCCGGCTATCCTAGATTGCAGGAATTTTTATCGTATCGTGATCCTGGAATTAGTTCTGCACTATCACGTCGTTTGATGGGAGCGTAAGCTGTGCAAGTTATAAAAAATCATATCGTCATTGTTGGTGCAACATCAGGCATTGCCGAACAATGTGCGCGTATTTGGATACAAGAATCAGCGATCACGCTCACACTTGTCGGTCGAGATAAATCTAAAACACAATTATTAGCAGATGATTTAGTTATTCGTAATCCAGCTGCAGTCATCAAGGTGGTGACAACGGATTTTTTATCACCTAAAGAAATTGCACACACAGTGGAATCCATTTGTGCAGACGCTCCAGTCTCGATTGCTTTAATTGCACACGGATCTTTACCAGATCAACAGCAATGCCAACAAGACTTAGCATTGAATCAGCAGACTTTAGAAGTCAACGGCATATCCCCTGTTTTATTTGCTGAAGCATTTGCAACGCAAATGGAAAAAGCGCAGCAAGGTACTTTGGCTTTAATTGGTTCTGTTGCAGGAGATAGAGGTCGTAAATCAAATTATGTATATGGTGCTGCGAAAGGTTTAGTGACGCGCTATGCACAAGGCTTACAGCATCGATTCGCAAAAACACCAATTAAGATAGTGTTAATTAAACCAGGACCTACCGCCACAGCTATGACAGCGCATTTGCCGCAACGTGGTTTAGCAGCAGCAGATGCTGTTGCAGCGACTATTGTGCAGGGTATTGCACAAGGTAAGCCAGTAATTTATGCGCCAGCTAAATGGGCAGTGATTATGATGATTATTATTCATTTACCTGCCTTTATATTTAACAAGCTTGATATCTAAATTCTTATCACCGTGAATCCAGACAAAAAAAATCTAAAAATAGTTTTGCCCGGCGGTGCAGGTCTGGTGGGACAAAATTTAGTTGCCAGATTAAAAGCGCGTGGCTATCAATACATAGTTGTGCTGGATAAGCATCAGGCAAATATTGCAGTTTTAAAAAAAGTGCAGCCCGATATCACAGTTGAGTATGCTGATCTCGCTGAGCAAGGCACATGGCAAGATCATATTAACGATGCTGATGTAGTAGTGATGTTGCAAGCGCAAATAGGCGGTAATGACTATCAAGACTTTGTTCGTAATAATTTAGATGCCACAAAATGGATACTGCAATCCATTAAAGAGAGCGGGCGAGCTAGACTCATACATATTAGTTCTTCTGTTGTTGAATCCGTAGCGGATGATTTTTATACCAACACTAAAAAATTACAAGAGCGTATGGTATTAGATAGCGGCATTGTCTGTCCTATACTGCGACCGACATTGATGTTTGGATGGTTTGACCGCAAGCACTTAGGTTGGCTTGCGCGCTTCATGCAAAAAGTCCCTGTGTTTCCTATACCTGGTAATGGACGCTATATGCGTCAACCTTTGTATGCAGGTGATTTTTGTGAAGTCATTATCAGTTGTGTAGAAAATGTAGCGCATCAAGGTATCTACAATATTTCTGGTCATGAAAAAATTGACTATGTCGATATGATACATACCATCAAAAAAGCAACGCATGCGCCCGCATGGATAGTGCATATTCCTTATAGCTTATTTTATAATTTACTTTGGCTATGGGCTGTGTTTGATAAAAATCCGCCTTTCACGACGCAGCAGTTAGTTGCCTTATGTGCCAAAGATGAATTCGAAGTCATGGATTGGCCGACAGTGTTTGGTTGGCCTTACACGCCCTTTGCGCAAGCAGTGGATGAAACCTTTAATCATTCACAATACAGTCAAGTTGTGTTGGAGTTTTAAATGCAAGGTAAACGCATAGCAGTATTAGGCGCAGGGCCTATGGGTTTAGCAGTGGCCTATCAACTAGCACGCGATGGTCATCAACCTGTGGTGTTTGAGGCAGATGATCGCGTTGGTGGTATGACAGCGATGTTTGATTTTGCAGGATTGCAGATAGAGCGCTATTACCATTTTCATTGTATTTCTGATACAGCATTTTTACGTGTGTTAGATGAATTAAATCTTGCACATAAAATGTATTGGGTAGAAACCCGTATGGCTTATTGGTATCGTCAAACTTTGCAGCCATGGGGTAATCCATTTGCTTTATTAAGATTTCGTGGTTTAAGTTTTATTGCCAAGTTTCGCTATGGCCTGCATGCTTTTTTATCGACTAAGCGTACTAACTGGCAGCCACTCGATAATGTGGAAGCTGTAGGTTGGATTAAACGTTGGGTAGGTGCTGAAGCTTATGAAGTGTTATGGCGCCGATTGTTTGACTATAAGTTTTATGATTACACCGCCAATCTTTCTGCTGCATGGATATGGAGTCGTATCCGTCGTATAGGTCGTTCGCGTTATAGCTTGTTCCGTGAAAAATTAGGTTATCTAGATGGTGGCTCTGGTACTTTGCTGAATGCCATGCGTGCTGACATAGAAGCGCATGGTGGTGTGATTCATCTTAAAACACCAGTAAGTAAAGTATATATCCAAAACGGTAAAGTCAGTGGTGTGGAAGTGAACGGTCAAATTGAACAATTTGACACCGTGATTAGCACAGTCCCTCTGCCTTATATTCCCAAGTTAATTCCTGATTTGCCATCAGCGATGTTGCAACAGTTTCAGGCTTTGAAAAATATTGCGGTGGTCTGTGTGATTGCAAAATTACGCAAGCCACTGACTAATAATTTCTGGCTAAACACGAATGATCCTGATATGGATATTCCTGGCATAGTGGAATATTCAAATCTGCGTCCTTTGGATTGTCATATCGTCTATGTGCCATTTTATATGCCAGGTGAGCATCCTAAATTTGCAGAAGATGATCAAGTATTTTTGGATAAGGTAAAACGCTACTTTAAAAAAATTAATCCTGCATTAACGGATGATGATTTCATCGCACTGCATGCAAGTCGTTATCGTCATGCTCAACCCATTTGTGAGCCAGGTTATTTGGATAGATTGCCTCCAGCGCGTTTACCTGTGCAAGGTTTGTGGGTAGCGGATACTTCACACTACTATCCTGAAGATAGAGGCATTTCTGAGAGCATAGAATTCGGTAGGAAGATGGCGCAGGCAGCCATTAATTCAATTGAGGCTGTGCAGTGATACGACAATTTATGTCGCATCAGTTCTTGCTGTTTCTTATTACAGGTGGGACAGCTGCTGCAGTGAATTTTTTTTCGCGCATACTTTATAGCTTGTGGTTGCCATTCTCTGTAGCTGTAGTACTGGCTTATCTGACAGGGATGATCACTGCTTTTGTCTTGGCTAAATTATTTGTATTTAAAAACAGTCAGCAATCTATGCAACGTAGTGCTGTTTTCTTTGTCTTGGTGAATGTGGTTGCTGTTGCGCAGACATGGGGAATTAGTATGGGTCTGCTCTATGTTGTTTTCCCTGCATGGGAATTTAATTTTTATGCGCCCGAGTGCGCGCATGCTGTTGGTGTGATCGTACCTGTGTTTACCAGTTATCTCGGTCATAAGCGCTGGTCTTTTAAAGACTCGCACTAGTCCGCTATTTAATTTTCTCAAGTGGTTTGCCTGCAGGTAGATCATATTGTTCTAAAAATTTACAACCGCGTTGGGGTAAAAATGCGGGAATACGATAGTAGCTTGCCGCGATAGTGCTTAATACCTGATCGCGATAAACGTCAAATTTAAAATTCTTACCTTCAGCTAGCCAGTAGCGCGCACCATTTAATCTCACAATTGATACATGTGCTTCTTCAAAAAATGGCGCCATACTTTCTTGTGTAATCGGACGTGTATCAAACACACGAATTGTTTTGCCAGCAAACTGATGAAAATCAGTCAAATTATCATCCATGCGTGCATGAAAACTACCCATGCCAAATACCGGAATATCAGTTCTTTCGTAATAACCAAATAAAGAAGCGGAAGAATACGAACGCGTCATGAGCACGCCGTCTTCTGGCATATCGCGCATGAGCACTGATAGTAATTGTGGTGTTTGCTTATGCATGACGATGGCTGCATGCAGTTTCATGTTTTGCCATGTTGAAGTAGGCGCATGAGCGAGCATAGCTAAGGCAATAATATGCGGCACACCTAAGGCGAGTGTCCATAAACTAAGCTGGCGCAAAGTTTGTGGGGCGCATACGCACGCAACAAATATAAACACAAAAGGGAGGAAGGCTAGTACCCAATGTAGGCCTACGGTTTTATAAAAAGACAGTGCTAAAAATAGCGTAAACGGTAGAACAAATAAAATAACCAAAGCTAAGCGTTGTGGTTTTAACCAGTCTTGCTTTTGCGTGTTTTTATAAAGTTGATACAACAACCAAGGCATGAGTAGATACAGCATCATGGCCAAATAAATACCAACCGTGGTGAAAGAAAACTGCGAGCTTTGATTGCGATTGACCACGTTAAAGAGAATATTGTTCCAGCAGTGAGTGCTGTTATAAACAAGATTCACTATAAAAAATGGCAGAGCACATACAGCAATGATGATTAAACGCAGCCAAGCAGTACGGGTACGAATTAAAAAAATATAATAAGCAGCATAAGAAATCGCCAGTAAAGCTGCGAAATATTTAGACAGCAATGCTAAGCCTAGCAAGATCCCGCACAGCACAGTCCACTTAAGTGAGTTTTCTAATTCACTTCGTAAAAACGCATAAGCTGAAAAAAACAGAAAAAATATCAGCGGTGTGTCGGTAGTGACTAAAGTCAGTGCCCAAGTAAAAGGCAAGAGTAAAAATAAACTGCCTAACTGCCACGCTTTATCGGCTTGTTCAGGTTGCAGGCGACGGAAAATATCCATCATGCCTAGCGCAGTCACCACCCATAGCAAAATCGCGGGTAAGCGCAGCACGATCAGTTCAGATGAAAATTGCTGCATCAGCCACAGCAGCCATCCACCCATAGGCGGATGATCGTAATAGCCCCAGTCTAGATGCATGCCCCATTTATAAAAATAAGCTTCATCACCTGTAATGGATATAGCCACTGCCAACCAAAATTTAATTAAAGTTGTCAGTAATAGAACGATGAGAAAGTTGCGACGTGGGTCTGCAAACTGAGCGGAGAAAATTTTCATAAGCCGTATTGTAAATGCCTAGGCCAACTAGCAGCAGTGAGCGTCATTATTTCATTAAGTGGGTTGTGTTTTAGTCTTTTGATAATGTCTGAATGACTATGTTTCCTAGTAGAATTGAGGCTTGAAGTATTTTGAATAGTGCTGATCTAAAAATCACCTGTTCTATCACGCGAAATTGCGTGATTTTGGCAATTCAAAAGCGTTATCTATGTTTTTGAATATGAATAATTCCCATGATGTCGCATATCAGACGACACACGGATTAATAAAAACAGGCTTAATAATGAACTTCGTTAAATTAGTTGTATCACCCATCAACACTATTTCACCTATTATGAATCGTGCTTTCATCTTAATGATGCTGATCGCTGCAAGCGCTGTCATACCTAGCCATGCTGAAGGTTTAAAAGGTATTCCAGGTAGTTGGACTGAAGGTTTTAATTTAGAACAAAAAGCAGGCGATCGTTGGGACTTTAATGTGTCGCCTTATAGTGTGCATTTTTCATCTAGCCCTGATCATAAATATGTATGGTTAGTCGGTGTAGAGCGTGAGCGTAGCGATGGAACCATTACCGGCGCTGCTTATTTTTCAAATTCATTTGGTCAGCCCACTGGTTATTTTTATCCTTGGGGTGGTGTAAGTAAAAACATACTCGGCATTGAAAATCTCTATGCAAAATGGACCGCTGGTTTGTTGTATGGCTACAAAGCGCCCTTTGAAGATAAGGTACCTTTCAATAATAATGGCTTCTCACCAGCGGTTGTTCCAGCCCTTGGTTATGAATTAGAAGGTGGTAAGAAAGTACAGTTGAATATATTTGGCGCTGCTGGTTTGATGTTTCAGTTTTCAGCACCTATCAAATAATTGTTGAGGGCAGCAGGTTGAATTGCTGCTTATGTAAATCAATCGTAGGTGCAATGTCGGAGGGGTTATGGTGGATGCAGTAAAGTTTGAGAGCATGCCATCTAATCCCAACGAAACCTTCACTCCCCTAGAATTTACTGGTAAAGCTTCAGAGTATTTTGGTATTTGGATTACCAACATACTACTAAGCATAGTCACTATAGGCATTTATTCAGCGTGGGCTAAAGTTAGAACAAAAAAATACTTTGCTCATCACACTTTGATCGCGGGTACGGGCTTTGATTACCACGCAAAGCCACTCAATATCTTAAAAGGGCGCATCATCGCAGTTGTGCTGTATTCTATTTATGGTTTTGTTTCGCAAGCATCACCGCTGTTGGCAGTTATCTTTTTAGGACTCGTCTTTTTAGCAACGCCTTGGATAATCCTACAATCGATGCGCTTTAATTTACGCAATACCAGTCATCGCGGCTTACGCTTTAATTTTGTAGGTAAACTCGGTGAAGCAGTGAAGATCTATATTTTTTACACTGCACTCATTGTTTTTACTTTAGGTTTAATCCTACCTTTTTTAAATTATCGCTCGCGTAGTTTTGCGATTAACAATACCTGTTTTGGATTGTCACGTTTTCAAGCTAAGCTAACGGCAAGAAGTTTTTATCTAACTTATCTTAAGTTAGGTGGTTGGATGATATTGGTTGCTATTGGTTGTGCTGCATTGTTGGGCTTGGCTCATACAGTCGGTTTGGGTTTTAATTTATCTGCGCTTATCTCCTTTTTGCCGTTACTGTTATTGATAATTGTGATTGTTGGTCCTGGAGCCTATTTGAAAGCAAGCTTAGGTAAGCTGGTTTATAACAGCACCCATTTAGAAAACTTTTCTTTTAAATGTGATTGGCGCGCACGTGATTTAATCTGGATCTACGCCTCGAATTTTATTTTGATTGTGTTGAGTTTTGGCTTACTCATACCTTGGTCAAAAATTCGCTCTACACAGTATCTGGTTAGTCGCATGGCAATCAAAGGCGATACAAATTTTGATCAATTTGTAGCTGGAAAAATAGACCAACTCGCCGCCACCGGACAAGAGATAGGCGAGTTCTTTGATGTTGATCTTCCAGTATTAGGATGAAATTTTCAGCACGTTACTTTGATGGTCAACGCGCAACCTCACATGAAGTTACTGTGACATTGCGGGAAGGTGAAATATCTTTTCAGCTTCAAGATACGCATCTTGTATATAAAAAAAATCAATACGTCATACAAAGTGCTTTAGCAGAAGTAACGCGTATCATAGAATTAGAAGATGGTGGTAGGTTAGAAGTGGCAGATCCATCAGGTCAATTCAGTCACCATACCTCGACTGGATATGTGACTAAAATTATTTATGCACTAGAAAATAATTTCCGCTATATCGCTTTAGCCTTAGTGATGACAGTTGCGCTGATCTGGGGCTTTATCTCCTATGGTGTGCCTTTCATTGCTGAGCAAGTGGCTCACGCTATACCAATTTCAACTGAAAAGGCCATGGGTGAGCAAGTGCTGCAAGCCATGGATGTAGAAGAATATGTTTTTCAATCTTCTTTGCTCTCAGTTTCTCGACAAGAGAAAATCAAATTGCAATTACAAAATTTATGTCAGCAACAAACGAATTGTCCGCCATATAAATTATTATTTAGAAAATCAGCACGGCTAGGTGCTAATGCATTCGCCTTGCCCGGTGGGACATTAATTATCACCGATGATTTAGTGCACTTAGCACGTGATGATAATGAAATCACTGCAGTGCTTGCACACGAGTTAGGACATATCAATCGCCGACATGCCATGCGTCAGGTCTTGCAATCCACACTATCAGGCTTAGTCATGGTTGCTGTACTTGGGGATTTTGATTCGATAGCATCAGGTCTACCAGCTACCTTATTACAACTGCGCTATACCCGCCAAATGGAATTAGAAGCAGATGCCTATGCTTTACAAGCGTTACAACATGCTTGCATATCACCAATGGCTTTTGTGAATATTCTTGAGCGCTTGAGTGGCGCTCACAAAGAAGATGATTCGAAAAAATCGACTATAAGTGTTGAGAGATTATTAGCGAGTCATCCTGATACGGAAATTAGGCTTAAAGCGTTCAAAGATACTAAATTGAAGTGTGGGTTCGCTCAGTAAGTTTTCGAGCAATGAGTTCATCGCTCAGATGAATTTTTGGCTTCATTGATTTATTTGAAAATTTAAATTAGTTTAATAATAAAAATTAAAAATATTCAAATAGATTTCAAACAAACGTCTTAATTTTTAAGCGCTATAAGATAACTTTCAAAGTGATGATGCCAATATCAACCTTGGCAAAAAATAACTGAAATAACCAAGCAACAAATTTTTAAGCGTCGTTACTACTTCGGACGTTCCAATTTCAGTTTTGACTGTTGATTCAGACCTAGCTGTTCATATTGGTTCACGTCCAATCAATTATGTCTCGTCAATACATATTGACAATTTTTCTCTCGGCATTTTTGTTT
>JBEDCU010000130.1:0-6838 GCA_041176585.1 Pseudomonadota bacterium | reverse complement strand
CTATAGGTACATCTGAAACAGGTTCAGGTTTTACGCAACTCACTTCCCAAGGCATACAGATCACGGCTAAATATGGTTTCGTTGTGAAGAAGAAGGGTTTGATTCGACCTTATCTCGGTATGCGCTTTACTGAAAATAATGTGGGTAAATATACAGAAGCAAGTTCTAGCTCTGTCACTGCACCGCTTAGCTATTCAGGTATTTACACCAATGCTACAACTGCATTAGCAGGCGTAGAGTTTTTATATAAATTTAATCCGAAATTTACTTTATTTGCGAGTGCAAATCTTGAGAGTGATACGAACGTAACCAATGGCGTTATTTCAGCAACTGGCGTGAGTGGATTAACTTCAATCAATCTCAACTCTAATCCAGTTAAGACTAGAAGATCAGCTATTGCAGGTGCCTATTACGATGTCGCTGAAAATCAGCGCATAGGTTTATTAGGAATTTATAGACAAGAGCCTAGTCAATCAGAGTCATCCACGACTGCAGTAGCAACTTACCATATCGGTATGTAAATCTGACCTACCCAAAAGGAATCGAGCCTACAAGCTAATCCCACAAAATTACTCTTATTAATTTTACGAATCAAAACTCAATCCAACTTCTCTCTGATGCCTAATTGTAAGTATTAATATTGTATTTTTACTCTGCTCATAGCTATACAGAGCAACATAACCAGACTTTCCTCTTGAAATAACTAGCTCACGCAATACATCGTCGATTAATCTACCAATAAGAGGATGCCGTTGAAGCAGCATGATTGCTTCTTCAATCAATTCAATCGTTACTAATGCAGCAGATGGATTTAACTCAAATAAAAAATCTGTCAGCCTAAACAAATCATCGACTGCTTGCTGCGCATAGACAATCTTTACCAAGATTTTATCTTAAGGGAGTTTTTTTTGATGCCATTAATTCGATCACGCATATGCTGATGAACATCTTTTGCATCATAAGCCTTACCAGTTTTTATGGCCTGCTTCCTCGCTGCATTACCTTGAGCTAAGAATGCACTGCGAAGTTCCGCATTATGCGTTGCATGCTTAATCGCTTCGACCATAAAAGCATGAGGACTCATCCCCAAAGCCGTTGCAGCATTGGTCGCTTGTTCTTTGAGTTCATCTGATAATTTGAGAGATGTTGTTGCCATACTGTCCTCGACTGCAGTCATATAGGGTGTTACTTAGGTAGTACCCAATTTAACCTACAGAAGAAAAGACGTCAATAACAGACTAGCAAGGAACCCATGTGTTCGTTAAGAGCCATTGAAAACTGGCCTGCCCAACAGGAGTCGAACCTGTGACCTACGGCTTAGAAGGCCGTTGCTCTATCCATCTGAGCTATGGGCAGTACGTGAAGAGAATGAAACGAAGATGTCTTGCTAAATGAAAAACGGGCTGTCAATGACAGCCCGCTCTTTTTTCTGGTCGGAGTACAAGGATTCGAACCTTGGACCCCCTGGTCCCAAACCAGGTGCGCTACCGGGCTGCGCCACACTCCGAAAGATGAAATTATACTCTAAACATCACACTCGTCATGCATTTTGTTGCGCTGCGACTTAAAGCTAAACCTGTGCAGCGATGTCTTCGGCCAAACTCCGCGCTAATTCCGCATCGCGGGCTTCAACCATGACGCGAATCAAAGACTCGGTACCAGAGGCACGTATCAAAACCCGTCCATCATTAGCCAATTTTTTATCCGCTTGTTCTTTTGCTTGCATGAGCTTGGTATTTTTTTGCCAATCGAAACCCGCTTGCACTTTTACATTAATCAAAGTCTGCGGCCACAGGCTCATATCTGCCGTACTTTCTGCTAGCGTTTGTTGACTACGCTGTAAGGCTGACAACACCTGTAAGGCTGAAACTATGCCATCGCCTGTGGTGTGCTTATCAAGAAAGAGCAAATGCCCTGAACCTTCTCCGCCTATGTGCCAGCCACGCTCTTGCAATACTTCCAACACATAGCGATCGCCTACTTTAGCGCGCGCAAATCCGACTCCCATTTTTTTAAATGCAGTTTCAACGGCCATATTTGTCATCAACGTGCCAACTGCACCTTCTAGACCACCATTTGTATGTCTATCTTTCACCATCACATACAGCAATTCATCGCCGTTATAAATACGACCGCTCGCATCCACCATGAGTAAACGATCAGCATCGCCATCTAATGCAATACCAATATCTGCAGCATGCTCTTTGACTGCAGCAGACAAGGCAGCAGGTTCAGTCGCGCCATATTTATCATTGATATTGAAACCATTTGGCTGATTGCCAATTGCAATCACTTCAGCACCTAATTCATGAAACACGTCGGGTGCAATGTTATAAGCCGCACCATGCGCACAGTCGACTACAATTTTTAATCCACGTAAATCCAATTCATTGGGAAACGTGCTCTTACAAAATTCTATATAACGTCCACGAGCATCATCGAGACGTTTTGCTTTACCGAGTTTTTCTGATGACACACAAGACATAGGTTGTGCTAGTTGCGCTTCAATCGCTAACTCAACTGTATCCGGTAGTTTGTTTCCTGACGCTGAAAAAAACTTGATTCCGTTATCTTGAAAAAGATTATGCGATGCTGATATCACCACACCAGCAGATAAACGTAATGCACGTGTGAGATAAGCCACTGCAGGTGTTGGCACAGGTCCCGCTAACATCACATCTACACCGGCTGCTGCAAAGCCTGCTTCTAAAGCAGCTTCTAACATGTAGCCAGAAATACGTGTGTCTTTACCGATTAACACAGCAGGTCTGCTTGTTGCACTCAGCGCACTCTGCTCTGTTTGCGCTAATACCTTACCAGCTGCATAGCCTAGTCGCATGACAAAGTCGGGGGTAATCGGTGCAGTGCCTACACGGCCACGAATTCCATCGGTACCAAAATATTGTCTAGTCATTGTTTTTAATTTTTATACTAAATATTTATAAAAAATTTAACGCTATTACTGATCCACCCTAACAGCATGATCAATTTATGAGACTGACTCTACTGCTTGCCACACTTTTAGTGCATCAACCGTTTCTGCCACATCATGCACACGCACAATCCGTGCTCCATGTTTAACCGCGACTAATGCAGCTGCTAAACTCCCTGCCAAGCGCTGCTCGACTGGCTTGCCAGTTATCTGTCCAATCATACTTTTACGCGACAAGCCAACCAATAAGGGCAATCTCAATTCAGACTGAATCATCTCACTATGAGCAAGCAAATCAAGGTTGTGTTGCAGTGTTTTACCAAAACCAAAACCAAGATCAACACAGATTCTATCTCTAGCAATACCAGCCATCTCTACCGCTGCAACACGCTTAGCCAGAAACGTAGAAACCTCAGTTATCACGTTCACATAGTGAGGATGCTCTTGCATCGTTTGCGGTTCGCCTTGCATATGCATAATACACAAACCGCAATCACTCTCACTGACTGCACGTAAGCTGTCTTCGTTCCGAAAACCTTCGATATCGTTAATCATATCAATACCTGCTGCTATCGCCTCACGCATAACGACTGCTCTACGGGTATCTAAGGATAAAGGCTTACCACAATCACGCAAAGCATAAATCACTGGCATGACGCGACTTAATTCTTCTTCAACTGATATAGGTGGTGATCCTGGTCGTGTCGATTCACCACCGATATCAATAATGTCTACCCCTTCAGCAATCATGTTCTCTGCATGTGTGATCGCTAAATCTAAGCTTGCATACACGCCGCCATCAGAAAAAGAATCTGGAGTGACATTCAACACGCCCATGACTAAAGGGCGAAACTCTGCTCCAGACATTTTAAGTCGGTAGCGACCACAAATTAAATCACCAATATTGTTTTTGGATTCCATCATGCTGACTAAAGGGTAAGCAACGTAGTCGGGAAATATAAAGAAAAAGGGCGAGGATTACTCCTCACCCTATTCATCTTGCCAGCACGCAGCCAGCTAGTAACATTATGCAGGTGCAGTAGCAGGCTCCACACCACCGCCAGTCGAGCCATCACTTGGGCGTGCAGGAGGTGGCCCTGCTTTAGGTGGGCGCGGATCACGTCCTTCCATGATGTCATTGATTTGATCGGCATCGATGGTTTCCCACTCGAGCAAACTCTTCGCCATCAATTCGACTTTGTCACGATTGCGTTCTAAGAGACTACGTGACAAAGCATATTGTTGATCAAGAATGCTACGAATTTCATTGTCCACTTTTTGTTGTGTCGCTTCAGATACTGTCTTAGATGACATGCGACCAAAATAAGAATCTTGATCCGTATCTTCGTAGACCATAGTTCCCAAGGATTCAGACATACCAAAACGCGTCACCATGGCACGCGCAAGTTTCGTTGCACGTTCAAAGTCATTTGATGCACCAGTCGACATTTGATTCATGAAGATTTCTTCAGCAATACGACCGCCAAATAAAATCGCAATGTCTTCCAACATTTTGTCTTTGTACATATTGACGCGATCATGCTCTGGTAATTGCCAAGTCAGACCTAGCGCCATACCACGCGGCATGATGGTCACTTTATGTACAGGATCTGCTTTCGGCAAAAGCTTAGCGACAACTGCATGACCTGATTCATGAAAGGCTGTGTTACGACGTTCATCTTCACGCATGACTGCAGACTTACGTTCAGGACCCATCACTATCTTGTCTTTTGCATCTTCAAAATCCTGCATCTCTACTAAGCGTTTATTACGACGCGCGGCAAACAAGGCAGATTCATTTACAAGATTGGCTAAGTCCGCACCGGAGAATCCAGGAGTACCACGGGCTAAAACGTCAGCTCTTACATCAGGAGCGATAGGCACTTTGCGCATATGCACTGCCAAGATTTGTTCGCGACCACGAATATCAGGCAAGCCAACAATTACTTGACGATCAAAACGACCAGGACGCAACAGAGCTTTATCGAGCACATCAGAACGGTTGGTAGCTGCAATCACAATCACACCAGCATTCGCTTCAAAACCATCCATCTCAACTAGCAATTGATTTAGTGTTTGTTCTCGTTCATCATTACCGCCACCCATGCCTGCACCACGATGACGACCTACTGCGTCAATCTCATCAATGAAGATAATGCAAGGTGCATGCTTCTTAGCGTTTTCAAACATGTCACGCACACGAGAAGCACCCACACCAACAAACATTTCAACAAAGTCAGAACCTGAAATGGTGAAGAACGGTACTTTCGCTTCGCCTGCAATTGCACGCGCTAACAATGTTTTACCTGTACCAGGAGGGCCAACCATTAATACGCCACGTGGAATACGTCCACCCAGCTTTTGGAATTTTGTTGGATCACGCAGAAAATCTACTAGCTCAGAAACTTCTTCTTTCGCTTCATCGCAACCAGCTACATCTGCAAAGGTCACAGCGTTTTGGTTTTCATCCGACATACGTGCTTTGGATTTGCCAAATGAGAATGCACCGCCTTTACCGCCGCCTTGCATTTGACGCATAAAGAATATCCATACGCCGATTAACAGCAGCATTGGGAACCAAGAAATAAAAACCTGTGAAAGGAAAGATGGCGGTTCAGGTTGCTTGACATCGAATTTGACGCCATTGTTAACCAGATCACCAATCAACCCACGATCCAAGTTCGTAGTGGTTGCTTTGATTTTTTTACCATCATTGGTAATAGCGACGATGGTTCTGTCCTCAATGGTAGCTTCACGGATGCGCTGCGCTTTGACTTCATCGAGAAAATCAGAATACGGGATAGGCGTGGCGCCGCCGGCAATTCCGCGATCGTCAAACTGTTTAAAAACAGTAAACAGCACGAGGGCAATCACAACCCAAATGGCTGCCTTAGAAAACATATTATTCACGAACGCTCCTTAAATCGAACACGCTATTAGCTAGCAGTAAATTCTACTCGCATTAAACCAGCCTTGCTTGAACAGATATCGGGCTATAACCCTGATTTTTCAAGGCTAAATGAGTAACATCGCAATGAATCAGAGAGGGTTTTTTAATCCCCGCCCCAATAGGAAGGTTTCAGAGGATTTATCGCGGCTAGCCTTGGGCTTTTTGTGGGAAACCTGCTTAAACTCTAGCCTGAATTTTTCTACAATTTGAGTATAACCACTTCCATTAAAACATTTGACGAGCAAACTGCCCGAAGGTTTCATATGGGCTCGACTAAAATCTATTGCCAAATCGATTATATCTTCCATCCTGGCCGCGTCGGTCGCAGCAATACCCGATAAATTCGGCGCCATATCCGACAAAACCAAATCCACCTTCTGGCCTTCTAAAACCTGCTCTAGCTGGTCGAGTGCTTCCTGCTCCCTAAAGTCACCCAGAATGAAATGCACATCTGCAATCGGCTCCATAGGGAGCATGTCTAATCCGACAACAATGCCCTTAATCCCGCCACCTTCTTTACCCGCCAGTTTTCTACGTACATATTGCGACCAACTGCCAGGGGTGCAGCCCAGATCGACAATAATCTGTCCAGGCTTGATTAAATGTTCAGATTCATCAATCTCCAACAGCTTATAAGCAGCACGCGCACGGTAGCCTTCGCGCTGCGCTAGCTTCACATAGGGATCATTAATGTGATCATGCAACCAGCTCTTATTGAGTTTGTTCTTAGCCATTCACGTAGAATACCGATTTTGAAGGACATTCATGTTGAAACTCTCTCCTGCGCAACGCAGCGCATTACGTTCTGAGGCACACGCCCTCTCTCCTGTTGTCATCATTGGTGAAAGTGGGATGACTCCCGCTGTTATGAAAGAAATAGATCTGAGTCTGAATTCGCACGGCTTAATCAAAGTGCGTGTGTTTGGTGATGATCGCGAACAGCGTATTCAGTTTTT
>JBEDCU010000129.1:0-3124 GCA_041176585.1 Pseudomonadota bacterium | reverse complement strand
GCACGAGCTCGTGGCGTTAAGTCAGTGGCGATATGGTAGGCATCTAACTTAAACGGCAAGGTGACATTCGCTCCACGTACACCACTCGCAACTAAGTTTTTTATAGCAGCGTCAAATCCATCGAGTGCCACTAATAAACGTTCATAACGCAGTGCTTGCTGCGTTTGCAAAGCAAATTGTGTATGAATAGCAGGCGACTTACTATGTTCTATAGGATTACCTATGACCACATAGTGATCTTGTGTTGGATTCAATTCGCATCCTTTTGATTAGTGGTGGTGAGCACATCATCTTTAGAAAAAGAAAAACGCGTCACTATTTCCCACACACGGGTTTTGCCTTGTGCATTTATCTCGGGTGGCAACGTAGTAAAAGGTGCTGCACTACGCACTATCGCTAATGCTGCATTATCTAAAATAGGATTACCCGAACTACGTTCAACACGAGGACCGCCTTCGATTAAATATAAAGACCCATCTTGAAAGATGGGGATATACATCACCAACTCCCCATATAATTTTTTTCCATTCTGTTGAGGAAAACGTGCAGTGCCTATGGTCTCTATGCGTTTTTGTACTGCTGCATAATACAAAGCATAGTTCACTGCTTTGGTACTTGGCGTGATTTGTGTTTTAACCGGACGCTTGTTGTAATCCTGAATACGTTGTGCGATCTCGGCTTCTCTACGTGCCAAAGCTAAGGCTTCTTCTTGTTGTTTTGCGCTTAAAGCTGCATCAGGCTGCTGCGATTTAGTTTTATCTGTTAATTGTTTTACGCGTTGCGGTGTTTTCATTTCCATCTGTGCTAATACACGATTTTGCATTTGCTCAAGTTCAGCAATACGTTTACGACGTGCTTCTAAAGCACTGCCATCTACTGATTTTTTCATATCAGGCAAAGGCGATTTTGCTCGCCCTTCTTTAGCATCACCACCACCATTTAAATTAGCTTGCGCTAATGCGTCAGCTTTCAGTGGTGCTTGCTGATGACTAGAGTTAACCAGAATAATTTCTAATGCGGGATCGAGTGGTTTAAAACGAAATGGTTCTGGTGCGACAAAATGTATACACAATAAAATGACATGCAGCACCAGCGATACACTGACCGCTATCGTTAATGAACGATTAGGCGCCTTGGTTTGCATGTTATTCAGTATTAGCAGGAGATGGCTCAACCACCTCGGTTGTTGCGGAGAGCGTTGTTTGCTCTCCCTCGCTCGGTTCTTCTTCAACTTCCCCATCCGCGAGCGCATTCGCATCTAAAGCGGGTTCAGTACTCACCACTTCTACTAGACGCGCTTGTACTGATAAATCAACTTCATCTCCATCGAGTAATTCCAACTTCACCTGTGCACCACGTGTCAAGGTAGGCAAACTAGACATTTGTATCACTAAAGGTATTTCTGTTAAACGCAGCATTTGATCTTTTAAAACCACAGCATCAACAATACGTTGTGATTCCTGCCTTAGCCAACGCAAACACCAATAGCGTTCCATAGTATTTTGGAAATCAGCATAAGCTGCATACGCACCATCAAATGCAGAAACAATAGCAAATAAATCTGCATCCTTAGGTTTGAATGGTGCAACCAATGGCGCTGTGACTGTATGTGAAACACACGCCATGATCTGCCATTGATTAACTAAATCAGTATAGCGACGTAATGGTGATGTACTCCACGCATATTGATCTACACCTAAGCCTTGATGAGGCGCTGCATGGGTTTGCATACGCACTTGTAAGCGCGTCGCCCAACCGTTGCCCCCACCTTGTGCTCGATAAATTCCAGGCACACCGCATTCATGCATTAACTTTCCCCAACTACTGTTAGCGAAAATCATGAGCTCAGCGACGATTTTATCGAGTGGCGCACCACGTTTTCTACGCGTGATGGTGACACTGTCGTCCTCTACATAAAAATTAAAATCAACACGATTATTTTGCTCAGGCCGCAAACCAAACTCTTCGCGTTTTTTCATACGGCCTTGCTCTAGCACTTGCGCCCACTGCCACAACACACTGATTTCATTTTTAAATGGATAGTCACCTACGCCATTTTGTAAAGCTTCTTCTGTGACTAACTCATCTAAATCATTGTGGCGTAAATTCGCTGCTACTGGCACTTGTTCTATGACTGTCTTAGTCGTACGCACAGACCAATCTTCTTTGTTTAAAGTGACATATAAAGAGAGTGCCGGTCTAGGCATACCTTCTGCCAGTGTATAGAGATTCACAAATTCATCGGGCAACATAGTTATTTTGTCACCCGGCATATACACCGTACTCATACGCGCACGAGCTATCGCATCAATTGCATCATCTCTTTGTATGGACAATGAGGGCGCTGCAATATGAATACCTATGCAAATATCACCATCGGGTAAATGTTGGACTGAGAAGGCATCATCAATCTCGGTGGTGGTGACATCATCGATTGAAAAAGCTTGCACATTAGCGAGAGGCAGTTCAGGCGGGTTTGGTAATGTAATTGCAGGAAAACCTCTACCCTTAGGAAACTGCTCTAATAAAAATTTCGAGAAATGTAATTGCAAAGCATTCGGTATCGCACCAACCTTCAACATCAGTCTTGCAGATGTGGTTTGCAAAGTAGAACAGGCCGCTTCTAATGCTTTGTACTCTATGGTATTTTTATCGGGCTTAAATAATAATTGCGGCATCATGCTAGCCATAGAGCTCGGCAACTTACCAGCCTTGAGTTCTTCAACATAGGTCGCTTGCAATAACGCTTGCTGTTTTTTCTTTTCCACACCAAGTAATGCTGCTTGTAGCGATGCCTCGGGCGCAGCTTTATATCGACCTTTACCTTTTTTATAAAAATAAATAGGTGCAGTAGAGAGCTTAATCAATAAACCTGCTGCTTCTTGTGGTTCGGGTTTATGTCCAAAATATTCAACACCGAGATCAGTAAAATCAAATTCCTGATCTCCTGCCACTTCCCATAAAAAAGCCGTATCCATTTCTTTTGCCACATCACTAGCGAGTGACATTAATTCACTTGGCGATGGACTTGCAAACTGCAATAAGACATCACGTGCACGTACTTTAGTACGTTTACCTGAAGGTGTTTCGACTTGATAAGCTTCACCCTGCTGGGACAAAATTG
>JBEDCU010000128.1:0-5889 GCA_041176585.1 Pseudomonadota bacterium | reverse complement strand
CTTGTAGTGCTAATACAGATAAATCACGTGCCGTTGAATAATGCTGAGAATCAGTTTGTCCATGTGAGTTAACGAAATGCGTAGCAGTTAGTCCTAGACGCACTGCTGTGCGATTCATGCGTTCAACAAAAGCCGTTTCATTTTTATCCACAGCTTCAGCTAAAGCGATAGCAGCATCGTTAGCAGATTGCACCAGCAAACCAGATAATAAATTTTCTACGCTTACAGGCAGCGCAGGATCAATAAACATTTTTGCTGCTTCAGGATGCAATTTCCAAACACTAGGTGTAACTTTAATTTCCTGACTTAAGCTGAGCTTGCCTTCTTTAATTGCTTCAAACACCAAGTAGGCTGTCATAAGCTTAGTCAGTGAAGCTGGCTCTATCCGAAGATGTGGTTCTCGCGAAGCGAGAGTTTGATGGCTAGTGACATCAAATAATATCCAAGAGCGTGCTGCAATAGAGGGTGTTGTAAGTGCTTGAACAGGTCCAGCTATCAGCATGAGTAGTGCAAAATAAGTTGCAACCCGAATCTTTATAAACTGCGTAACAGGGTAAGTAAATAACATCATGTCTTTACGTTGTACAGATAATCTAGACCAGAGATTTTGCATAGTAAAGAAATTTATCTGTGCCACAACTGAATGATGAGTTGTTTAATGTGATGTAGCTTGCGATGAAAAAAATGATCGGCACCGGGTATCACTATCACAGGAATGTCTTGCGGTCGCGCCCAATTCAATACATCACTTAATGGAATCGTATCGTCTTCTTCACCATGGATTAAGATGGTATCTGCCGCCACCTCAGGTATTTGCCATTTACCAGCAGCGGTTCCTATTAGCGCTAAACGTTCTGCAGGAGTGTGAAGTGCAATCAGCCGCTGTTGTAATTGCGCTTGTACGAAAGTACCAAATGAAAAACCGGCTAGTGCGACTGGTAAGTGAGGATACTGCTGCGATATATGGGTGTGTAAAAGTGCCATGTCATTGGTTTCGCCAGCACCTGTATCATGCACGCCTGCGGAAGCGCCAACACCACGAAAATTCATACGCACACTGACATAGCCTAATGCGGTGAATGCGCGGGCTAATGTTTGTATAACTTTGTTATCCATAGTGCCACCATACAAAGGGTGGGGATGCGCAAGTAAAGCTATGCCACGTGGCGTACTATCGGATGGTAAATCTAGCTTACATTCAAGCTGCCCTACTTCACCAGCAATAAAAAAATCTTGCGTTTGTGCGTTCATAAAAATTCAAATAGCAAAGCTAAGTAGTGTTTAAATTTTTAATCGTTCTACCGGTTTACCGGCGATCAGATGAGAGTCAACAATTTCATCGATATCTTCTTCATCGATATAGGTATACCAAATCCCTTCTGGATAGACAGCGAGTACCGGACCTTCTTCGCAACGATCAAGACAGCCCGCTTTGTTGATTCTGATTTTGCCTGGCCCATTCATGTCCAATGTTTTTAAACGTTTTTTTGCATATTCTTGTAAAGCCTGTGCATTACGATCGGCACAGCAAGCGCGGCCATCATTGCGTTCATTAATGCAGAAAAAAACATGATGCTGAAAATAAGCTTGATCTTTCATTTCTACTCCATGCAAACTGAATATGAATTATCTTATGTGAAAAATAATTAAATTCAGCAGAATTTAATTTGTTTGATGAATTTTATGACTAAGAAACCAGATTGCTAAGCCTGGCCAGATTAAAGAAAGAAATTGTGCGGCACCATTAAAATTTAAAAATCGACCTTGCGCCCAATCTTGTAAAGTTGATTGGAAATAAGGATTAGCAGGCGCAAGATTGACTACACAAAGCGAAATAAGAAGTGCAAGTATTGCTACTCTGCGTTGCGCAATGGGTGGCGCCATTGAAAGGCCACTCAACATAATAGCGCCTATTAATAAGCCTCCAGCAGCGCTAGGTGTAAGCCAGCTTAAAGCATTTACTGGTGTAAATAAAATCGCATTTGCCATCGCTTTAATAAAAATAGCAGTTAGTATCAAACCGATCGCTAATATATATTTAGGAGCGGTAGTACGCACTTGACTTAATAGAGTTAGTACTGCGCCCGTCATACAGCAGGCGGTAATAATGACTTCTGCCATTAAATATTGTTCTACCGTGACGCTGTATTCATTCCAAAATAACTGACTTAACTCTATCGGTGTACCCAATGCACTAGAGAGCCAACCTGAAATAATAGGTAGTAGCTGACCATGTCCAAATAAATAACCTTGAGGGTATATTTGCGCCAAAGGCCACAGTCCAATCACAATTAATCCACTACTTGCTTGATCTGAAAACCATGCTTGTCGTAGTGAACGTAAGCGACTTTGCTCGAGTAATTGTGTACGTAGGAATTCACCGCACAGGCTACCTAAGAACACGCCTAGTGTATTGGTGAGCAAATCAAGATTGCTAGGCACTCTAGTTGGGAGATAAGTTTGACCTGCTTCCATTAACATGGCCAGCGCAATGCCAGCACAGGTAGTCAGCAAAATCGCTTTAACTCCTCTTAAAAAAGGATAGAGCGCCAACACAGATAAAGCACCCAAAGGGATATAGCCCAAAATATTGACGATGAGGTCAAACCAAGTCCAGTAACGTGGCATGGCATCACTCAAAAAAGCCCAGGGTCCCATGCCATTATCGCGCCAACCAGATAGCGGATACCAACTGGCATAGATCACCAACAGGGCAATCATAATTAGTGCAATCCGCGCAAAAACTGAGGCTTTACCAGCGTTTGCAAGGTGGGATACGGGAAGCTTAGGGGTTGAAATAGCAGAATCCGACATAGTTCGCAGTTTACGGGAGTTTTTCCTGCAGAGTACCGCCTCGACTTTCAAAAAATGGCTACTTCCCGTATCTAACTGATGTTTCCCATGCTGCAAGGCATACCGATACAATGCAGCCCATGAATTTACCACTCAATGCCGCCGATATTTTGCGCCACTCGCAAGCCTCCAGCTTGGGGTTGGAGATTGAGGTTGTGCAGAGTACGGGTTCGACTAATGCAGATTTGCGCGCCAAGCTAGCGCATTTATCCGGCCCGCGATTGCTGGTCGCTGAAAATCAAACGGCTGGTCGAGGTCGGGCGGGACGTTCTTGGCAAGCAGAGTTGGGTTCTAGTTTATGTTTTTCATTGGCTTGGCAATTTCAGGGCACATTAAGCAGCCTTGCTGGTCTGTCACTTGCTGTTGGTGTGTCACTAGCGCAGACGCTGATACAACAAGGCTTTACAGTGCAATTGAAATGGCCGAATGATCTATTAAAAGACGGACTTAAGTTAGGTGGTGTCTTGATCGAGAGTGTGCCTGTGCGCAGTCAACAGAATGCAGTGTGGGCTATTATTGGTATAGGCTTAAACACACAACCGAGTGAAAATTTATGCGCAAGCGTAGGGCATGACATCGCAGCACTCTCAATGCAGACTAACGCGCAGCCCATGGATAGAAATAAATTGTGTGCGCAATTAGTAGACGGGCTGATACAAGCTTTACAAGAATTCCAACAGCATGGATTAAAAAACTTTATCGTACCGTGGCAGCAATATCATGCTTATGCCAATCAAGTGGTGAGCATCACAGAGCAAGGACGACTCTTGCACGAAGGACTAGCAAGCGGAATTGACGCAGACGGTCGCTTGTTATTGCAATCACTTACAACACCAACACAATTCACGGCGATTGCTGTTGGTGATGTATCACTAAG
Organism: Pseudomonadota bacterium; assembly: GCA_041176585.1. Classification (GTDB taxonomy): domain Bacteria; phylum Pseudomonadota; class Gammaproteobacteria; order Burkholderiales; family Burkholderiaceae_D; genus Pernthalerella. Next base: position 2,159 of record JBEDCU010000128.1, on the reverse strand, counting down.
ACTTGCTTAAGTAGAGTGTAATCATGTTGCTACTGATTGATGCCGGCAATACAAATATTAAATGGGCGATATGGGCGTTAGATCATAAGCCTGGAGATTGGCTGGAATTTCAATCGGTGTCACAGCATAATGTTAGTATGCTTGCGCATCAGTGGACAAATAAAAAAATAACACATTGTTTTATTTCGAATGTAGCTGGTGAGGCTATGCTCTTGAGTCTAACTGAGCAAATCAACGCTGTCGGTATTCATCCCTCACAGATACATGTATTGCATTCACAAGCGCAGTATGGTGGGATACAGAATCATTATCGCAATCCGCAGCAACTAGGTTCAGATCGATTTGCTTCACTCATCGCAGCGCATTATTTATTTCCTACTACGTCTTTATTAGTCGTGACTTGTGGAACCGCCACTACCGTTGATGCGATTGATGCAGAGGGCAATTTTAATGGCGGCATGATATTGCCTGGCCTAGGTACAATGGCACAATCACTCGCACTCAACACCGCGCGCTTGCCTGAAGTTAGTCCCGTAGATTTTAAAGCCGTGTTTGCAGACAATACCCAAGATGCCATTATCAGTGGATGTATTAATGCACAAATTGGCTCAGTAATGCGCGCACTTGAACATCTGCAGCAGACTGAAGTACTGTGTATTTTTTCTGGTGGTGCTGCACAATACATTGCTCCGTATATGCCCCGCCCCTGTCAGCAGATAGAAAATTTAGTATTAATTGGTTTAGCAGCCAGTTACTTAACGGAGCTTGCAGTATGAGCAGACTATTTTTCCTGATTTTGTTGATAGCCAATCTGATTGTGCTGATCTTGTATTTACTTGGGCTAACACCTTGGAATCATGATGAACGCGAACCAGCGCGATTAAAGCAGCAATTAAATTCTGAACGTATTCGTGTTTTAACTGAACAAGAACAAGCCGCACAATCTGCACTACTTGTAGCTGAAAAAAATAGCACCAGCATAAACTGTCTACAAGTAGGTACCTTTAATAAGCAAAGTACGGCAGCTTTTGAAAATCGATTAGCCAGACTAGAACTGAAAGACTTGCCAAAAAAAATCATGGTGAGTGAAGAAGGAACCTTCATGGTCTTTCTGCCGCCTTTAAAAAAAGGACAAACTGCAACACAAAAGCGTATGGATGAATTACGTAAATTTGGTTTTGCAGACTTACACTTTATTCAAGATCAATCAGCACGTCGCGGTGGTATTTCGCTTGGTGTATTCAGAAAATTAGAGCTTGCGCAATTACAGTTAGAGCATGCTCATAGAATTGGTGCTACAGATGCGCGGATTGAAAACTATACGATGACGGTAACCCGAATCGCTTATCAATTGCGTGGTTTGCCGACTAAGGCGAAACCGCAATTAGCGTCCATACTCACTGAATTCGCCGGAACAGAAATTAGCGAATGCCAGCCTTAATCTTTAGGCTGCCTGTGGTAATGGCTAGTTTGTAGCTAATTTCACTGTAAAATCCGGTTTGTATTTGTGCAGTTAGTAGTGCCATGCAGCTTGTACCGCCACAACCTTAAGAATTTTTTCGGATCGCTCATGACTGATTTGCCTCACGCCTCTATCCCACCTCAAATCAAAGCTGAAATATTGGCTGAAGCCCTACCCTACATACGTAAATTTCACGGTAAAACTATAGTTGTGAAATACGGCGGCAATGCCATGACGGAAGAACGACTAAAACATGGTTTTGCACGCGATGTCATCTTGCTCAAACTAGTAGGGATGAATCCAGTGGTGGTACATGGCGGTGGACCACAAATTGATAGTGCTTTGAAAAAAATTGGTAAAGAAGGTAGCTTTATACAAGGTATGCGTATTACCGACGAAGAAACCATGGAAGTTGTGGAATGGGTGCTAGGCGGTGAAGTACAACAAGACATCGTGATGTTGATTAATCACTATGGCGGTCAAGCAGTGGGTTTAACTGGCAAAGATGGTGGCTTAATTCGAGCGCGCAAAATGCAAATGCCAGATAAAACCAATCCTGGTGAATTTCTCGATATAGGTTATGTTGGAGAGATTGAAGCAATTAACCCCGCTGTCGTGAAAGCATTACAAGACGATGCCTTCATTCCTATTATTTCTCCTATAGGTTTTGGGGATGACGGACAGGCTTACAACATTA
>JBEDCU010000127.1:0-4026 GCA_041176585.1 Pseudomonadota bacterium | reverse complement strand
GGTTCAGGCAGTATCAATTTACGAACCCACCCTGCCGGTCAATCGCTTAAACCCGAATTCACTAAGGGTTTCATTTATTCTGATGGTTGGGTGGATGATGCACGTTTAGTCGTGCTTAACGCCATGGATGCTGCCGAACATGGCGCCACAATCTTGACGCATACGCGTTGTGAAAAAGCTGGCCGCGTGCAGGGCCAATGGCAAGCCACCTTGCGTAATGAAAATGGCCAGACCACCCAAGTTCACGCACGCTCACTCGTTAATGCGGCTGGACCATGGGCTACACAATTTTTGCAAGACGCTGCTCATAGGCCCAGCTCTAAAGCGCTGCGCTTGATAAAAGGCAGCCATATCGTGGTCAAACAATTGTTTGATCACCCCTTTGCTTATATTTTTCAAAATCCAGATGGCCGTATTGTTTTTGCTATCAACTATGAACAAGATTTCACGCTGATTGGTACGACAGATGTGGAATATCACGGTGACGCCAATAAGGTAGAAATCGACGCAAGCGAAATCACTTATTTATGTGAGCTCACGCAGCGTTACTTCAAAAAGCCTCTTACCCCTGCTGACGTGGTTTGGTCTTATTCTGGCGTGCGACCCTTGTTGGAAGATGAATCAGCCAACGCCTCTGAAATTACGCGCGACTATAAATTAGATTTAGAAGGTGAAACTGCACCGCTACTGTCCGTTTTCGGTGGGAAGATCACAACCTTCCGTAAACTCGCTGAAGAAGCGGTTGACTTGCTTGCACCTAAACTCGGCAACCATGGTGGAAAATGGACTGAACATGCCTGCCTACCAGGTGGCGATTTATACGGCAAGCAACCACAAAATAAATCGGTAAGAGAATACGAAGGTTTTGTTTATCAACTTCAAACTGAATTTAATTGGCTGCCTACTAAATTAGTAACGCGTTATGCGCGTGCTTACGGCACCCGTACTAGAAAGCTATTGATAGGACGCCATACCTTAGCTGATATGGGTGAAGAGCTTGCGCCTAATTTGTATGCGGCTGAGTTGGAATATCTGTTAAAAAATGAATGGGCACATAACAGTGCCGATATACTGTGGCGACGTTCTAAGCTGGGACTCCATGTGCCAGCAGACACTGCACACAAGATAGACCGTTGGATTGAAAACCGAAAATAAAAAACACTTCTGTAGACCTCGCAGCAAATAATAAAGTGGTCGCAGAAAAAAGTTAGGAGACGCGCAGTGCGGCTTGAACTACAAGGCGTCAGCAAAAAGCTGGGCGCTGAAACGCATCTTTATCCTCTTACGGTTGCGCTAGTACCGGGCGCAATCAATATTATTCTTGGCGCCACACTCGCAGGCAAAACCACGCTTATGCGTTTAATGGCTGGCCTAGATAAACCTACTGAAGGCAAAGTGATAGCAGATGGTGTTGATGTCACAGGTGTTCCTGTTCGTGAACGACATTTAGCCATGGTGTATCAGCAATTCATTAACTATCCTTCATTAACAGTTTTCGAAAACATTGCTTCGCCATTAAGAATTGCAGGACAACTATCAGAAGAACATATTCTTAGCCGCGTCAATGCCATGGCAGAGCGTTTACATATTTCTGCTTTTCTCGATCGTCATCCTGCTGCACTCTCAGGTGGACAACAACAAAGAACCGCATTAGCACGCGCTTTGATAAAAGAAGCGGGCTTATTATTATTAGACGAGCCACTGGTTAATCTTGATTACAAATTACGTGAAGAGCTACGCAGTGAATTAACCGAACTTTTTTCAAGTGGAAAAACAACCGTGGTGTATGCAACCACAGAACCACTCGAAGCATTGCAATTAGGCGGACACACCATAGTCATGCATGAAGGTCGATTACTACAACACGGCGAAACCTTAGCGATCTTTAATGCGCCTAATTCCATACAAACAGCGCGCACCTTTAGTGATCCTCCGATTAATTTAATGCCAGCCAAGCTCGATGCAAATGGTGTTGCTACCATTGATGATGCTATGCATCTGCCTCTTTCAGCCAGTCAGCGTGCTTGTGTAGTAGGTCGTCATGAAGTTGTACTTGGACTGCGCGCACATAGTCTACGACTCTCATCTGAACACAGAAATGATTACGCTCTGCATGCTAATGTCGATCTAGCTGAGATTAGTGGTTCAGAAACCTATGTGCATTTTCATCACGCAGGCATTTCTTTGGTTGCACAATTATCTGGTGTACATCAACTAGAAATCGGTGTGGCTGCCACTCTGTATTTTCAGCCAGAAGATGTTTTTATCTTCGATCATGACGGTGCATTATTGTTTGCACCTAGCCAGGCAGGAGCTTGACCATGGCACGTATAGAATTAGTCAACCTAGCCCATTCTTACAAAGCACATCCGACTTCTCCTTCGGACTATGCACTACTGCCTATGACCATGACTTGGGACGATGGTGGTGCTTATGCATTACTTGGCCCATCTGGTTGTGGCAAGACGACCTTACTGAATATTATTTCTGGTTTAGTTATTCCATCCGAAGGACAAGTGCTGTTTGATGGTAAAGATGTGACCAGGCTGCCAACCGAAGCACGTAACATAGCGCAGGTTTTTCAATTCCCTGTTATTTACGACACGATGACCGTGCGTGAAAATCTTGCCTTCCCTTTGAAAAATCGTGGATGGAAAACAGCTGACATTACTAAACGTGTTGATCAGATTGCGGAAATTCTCGAACTCACTTCTGATCTCAAACATCGTGCAAGTGGTTTAACCGCCGATGCAAAACAAAAAATATCTTTAGGGCGTGGCTTAGTACGACCTGATGTTGCCGCAGTTTTATTTGATGAACCGTTAACCGTGATTGATCCGCATCTCAAATGGTTATTGCGACGTAAGCTAAAAGAGATTCATCATGAATTAAAACTCTCTCTAATTTATGTCACGCATGATCAAGTTGAGGCTTTAACTTTTGCTGATCAAGTGGTCGTGATGACGCAAGGAGAAGTCGTACAAGTGGGTTCTGCGCAGGTTTTGTTTGAAGAGCCTGAACATACATTCGTCGGTTACTTTATCGGCAATCCTGGTATGAATTTACTGCCTTGTAGTGTGTCGCAAAATAAAGTGCGTATAAACGGCTTAGAAACCTCCTTATCAGTGCCTGAAAATTTTCTGCATGCTGTTAATAATGGATCAGCTAACAATGTAATTAAGTTAGGTATACGCCCTGAGTTTGTTGAGTGTCATGCCACATCCATAGCAAATTCTTTACCTGCACAATTGAGTATGGTGCGCAATATGGGCACGCATTGGCTAGCAAGTTGCCAGCTTGGCGAACATAAAGTAGCTGCCAAGTTGCGACATGAACCGGGCAAAGTTGGGTCACCTATCTGGCTTAGCTTCTCTTCAGAGCGCACGCTCTTTTATGTAAACGATAAACGGGTGCGATAAGATGAAAACCTATAACAACAAAGCATGGTGGCTCATTTTTCCCGTGATTTTATCGGTGGCTTTTTCAGCCATCATGCCTTTAATGACGGTAGTGAATTACTCCGTACAAGATATTCTTGGACCTGATCAAGCGGTCTTTGTAGGCATGGAATGGTTTCGTGCTGTGATGCGTGATAGTGATTTACATGGCGCTTTATTCCGCCAGCTGATATTTTCAATTGCTGTACTTGTGATTCAAATTCCGCTTGGCATAGGTGTTGCGTTAACTATGCCTGCGCAAGGATGGCGTGCTTCTTTATCTTTAGTTTTAGTTGCATTACCACTTCTGATACCTTGGAATGTGGTCGGTACCATCTGGCAAATCTTTGCTCGTGGTGACATAGGCTTACTTGGTAATACTATTAATAATGTAGGCATTAGCTATAACTACACAGGAGATTCTTTTGATGCGTGGATAACAGTGTTGGTAATGGATATCTGGCATTGGACACCATTAGTTGTTTTACTTTGCTATGCCGGTTTACGCGCCATTCCTGATGCGTATTATCAAGCTGCACGGATAGATGGTGCTTCGCGTTTTGCTGTATTTCGTTTTATTCAATTACCT
>JBEDCU010000126.1:0-12943 GCA_041176585.1 Pseudomonadota bacterium | reverse complement strand
ATGAAATCAACATTCCTAAAAGCTATTTGGGCATTGAATACACACAAGGCATCGTGTTCATACAAATCACTTTAAACGCAGGCCGTACAGTCGAGCTTAAGAAAAAATTCTATCAACGTATTGCCAATGATTTACATGCAGAGTTGAAGGTGCGTAAAGAAGATGTGTTTATTAGCTTAGTTGAAGTAGCTAAAGAAAACTGGTCATTTGGAAATGGCGAAATGCAGTATGAGCCTAAGGATTGAAAACCCTTGTAAAAATTTTTTTAGCGATTTAGTTTGATTATAGATTTTGTAAAATAATTACCAAGATCGCCGGCGACCAAAGGTTGCTGGCTTAAAAATCAGATGGTAGTTCCCGCTTCTAGTGGTTGAATTGCAGCCAACACATCAGCTAAAGCATCTTTTGTCACGGCTGCATCATGATCTAATTGCAGACCTGTCCAGAAGCCATCATTGAGGCCGAAATAACGTGAAAGGCGCAAACCAGTATCAACAGTGATAGAGCGTTTACCAGCAATGATTTCACTGATACGCATTTGTGGCACGGCTATCTCTTTAGACAATCGGTAAGCAGAAATACCCATAGGTTGCAAAAACTCTTCAAGCAGAATCTCGCCAGGTTTGGGATAAGGGACTTTTCGCATAACGTAATCCTTATTAGTGATAATCAACAATTTCTACATCAAGGGCTCTACCACTGCTAAACCGAAAGCATAACCGCCATTGATCATTAATCCGAATACTCCATTGTCCCTTGCGATTTCCCTTTAAGGCTTCGAGTCGATTGTTAGGAGGGATTCTTAGCTCTTCAACGCGAATAACACGGTTCAGTATGGCAAGTTTTCTTAAAGCGACTGATTCAATATTTCTGAATCGCGCTACCCTTTTTCCTTCAAAGAGTAATTCAGTATCGCGACAATTGAAAGAGGCTATAGTCATAAGTAATACTATTGTATATCGATAGTATTGTCAACTGATATTATATTTTAAAAACATCAAGCGAATGAAATCAACACTCCTAAAAGCTATTTAGGCATTGAATACACGCAAGGGATTGTATTCATACAAATCACTTTAAACGCAGGACGTACTGTTGAGCTTAAAAAAAAATTCTATCAACGCATTGCTAATGATTTATATGCAGAGTCGAAGGTGCGTAAAGAAGATGTTTTTATTAGCTCAGTAGAAGTCGCAAAAAACTGGTCATTTGGGAATGGCGAAATGTAGTGTGGAGCAAAGGAGTGAAAGAATTAAGCGACACTCACAACCTGCTCGGATGGCAGGTTTTTTTACGTTTGAAATATTTGAGTCAGAGATTTGGAATGGGCTTGATACGGTGATATGTGTGCTTTGAATAAGTAATAAAAAAAGCCACTCCGAAGAGTGGCTTTTAATTACAGCACTTCTAAATCAAATCGGTATTAAACCGACTTAAAATTAGAATGAGTGAGCTACACCAACTGCAACAGTACGGTTACTGGTTGTTGGGTTATTGTTACCACCACCCAGAACATTTGATGCATACGCACGACCTTCATAAGCTGAAGCTGCGCCGTTTGTAGCATTTGTATATGAAACGTATGTGAATGTACGTTTTGACAACGAGTACTTAGCATGAACACCTGTCAAAGCTTGATTACCGCCAGTTACATCATTTTTTGCATACTGAATACCAACGGTTGCTTTCTCAGAAACGTCATATCCTGCACCAAGTCCCCAGCTCTTCACTGTTCCAACTTGAGCTGAAATACCGGCGTTTTCATAAGTTGAAGACATGTAGTTACCAGCGATGGTTAGTGGACCCATTTTGTAATTAGCGCTAGGTGCCCAAGCTGTATATACATCTGTGCGTTTGTGGTAAGTGGCAGAAACACCAACATCGCCCATTGCACCAGTTAAGCTATATGCAGTGTAAGCATTGTCGTTAGCAGGAGTTCCTGTAACGGAACCAGCTGAACCAGATTTAGGTGTCATTAATACTGTACCAGTGAATCCACCCATTGAAGGGGTAGAGTAACTAACTGCGTTAGGTACAAAGAAACCACCACTGCCAGCGCCGGGACCAGCACTACCTGCATTGGTAGGATTAACTTCAGAGCCACCGCCGATGCTTAACAAGCGGTTTACAAAGAAGTGACCATTTCCAAGCATGCCTGTACCAGCGATAGATGCGATGAATGGTGAAAGTTGTTGACCGAGTTTAATTGAGCCAAAATCACCTGCTAAGCCAACGTTGGCTTGCTGAGTGAACATGCCAGCACTTCCGCCATTGCCCGATGAGCCATTACCTGCATCATAGCCTGCGCCAAGTGTGAAACTTGCTTTCATTCCGCCATCGAGGTCTTCCGAACCACTGAAGTTAATGTTGTTGCCAGCTACAAAACCACCAGCACCAGAAAAGTATGTGCCAACTTTGGTTGTGCCTGCAAAGTCTGTTGATGTTGTATTGGCGATACCAGCGTCTAGAACACCAGAAATTGTTACACCTTCAGCCATTGCTGCGGTCGAAGCTACTAAAGCCAAGACTGCTAATGCAATTTTTGTATTTCTCATTTTTTAATCTCCAAAATGTTGTGATGCTAAAATTTCGTTGTTGCGTCGCGCAAAACGGTGTTTTACGCGGCAAAACGACGCCCCAAGACCAGAGGATCAAAGAGTTAGTATGCATTGAAGCAAAACTATTCCCATAGGGCAAAGTTAATTCTTCTTTTATAGCAACTTTGTACGATAATCGTTGTTTTCATACAACGCCAGCCCGAATTAGTTAACTTACTGATAATCAAAATGTCTCTAGATCACTTCATTTCCACATTTGATAAAAGCTTGCGCATCGTTGCTGGTGTGGCGCCCGCTAATCGGCCCAATCCTGCGGGTAAAGCTGTGTCGGGTCAGCTCAGTGATGAAGAGCGCCGCCACAGCGCGGGTCTCATGCGGGTGAATCATGTGGGTGAGGTGTGTGCTCAGGCTTTATATGAAGCCCAAAGTTACTTTGCGCGTTCAGACGTGGCGCGCCAGCAATTCAAGCTTGCAGGTGCGGAAGAAATGGATCACTTAGCCTGGACCTCTGAGAGGCTAAAAGAATTAGGTTCACGCACCAGTTTGCTTAACCCTCTCTGGTATGCAGGCGCATTTGCTATGGGTGCGATTGCAGCGAACTTAGGTGATGCGAATAGCTTGGGTTTTGTGGTGGAGACTGAGAGACAAGTCGAAGCACATTTGAATCATCACCTAGCCGAATTGCCAGAGCAAGATCTGCGCTCTCGAGCAATCGTTGCTCAAATGCGCAATGATGAAATTGCACATGGTGCTGCTGCACATGATTTAGGTGGAGCTGAAATGCCGCAGCCTATCAAAGTAGGCATGCAGCTCATTTCAAAAGTCATGACTAAGACGGCCTATTACATCTAAGCGCAATGCTGCTGCGCATGAATGCGAAGCAGCTTCCTTAGTTGTTCTTAATTAGTTGCTCTTATACAGTTACAGGACCTTCGTCTATCACTTCAAAGGTATGTGTGATCTCTGCTGTTTTTTCCATCATGATGGTTGCGGAGCAGTATTTTTCATGCGAGAGCTTGATAGCACGTTCAACGAGATTGGCTTTTAAATTGAAGCCTCTGACGATGAAATGAAAATGCACTTTGGTGAATACCTTAGGATCTTTTTCAGCGCGTTCTGATTGCAGCGTGACATCGCAACCACGTATATCTTGTCCACTCTTACGTAAGATCACAACGACGTCATAAGCAGTACATCCACCGGTACCTGCTAACACCACTTCCATAGGGCGCGGTGCGAGATTACGTCCACCTCCATCTGGCGCACCATCCATGGTGACGATGTGACCAGATCCAGTTTCAGCTGTAAAAGTCATGCCAGACAAACCAGTCCAGCGTACTGTGCATTCCATAATTTTTCCGTTTAACTCAAATGATGAAAGCTATTGTAATAGGTCGATCTTGCCGCTGTCATGGCGGGCACAGTGAGTTTGCTTATCGTTTAAGCAATAAAACAATGCTTGGTTAGCCACCTTAGTCTGTTTTAGTCAGATGAATAAATGAAATCCCAGTGAATTGTTTGACTCCAAGTACTTGAAAACACTATAATCTTCGGTTCCCCGATTTAATTATCTTGGAAATAAGGCAGCGTCCGTCAAAGTAGTTCAACAAGACGGAACCACCATCACCCCTGTAACTTTTTTAGGATTCATCATGAAAACCTTTTCCGCTAAAGACCATGAGGTCAAGCGCGACTGGTTCGTGATTGACGCGACGGACAAAGTCCTCGGACGTGTTGCCAGCGAAGTGGCACGCCGATTACGCGGCAAACACAAGCCAGAGTTCACACCGCACGTCGACACGGGCGATTTTATCGTTGTAGTCAACGCAGGTAAGTTGCGCGTCACTGGCAACAAAGCTACTGACCGCAGCTACTTCCGTCACTCCGGTTATCCGGGCGGTATTTACGAAACCAATTTCCAGAAAATGCAGCAGCGTTTTCCGGGTCGTGCATTAGAAAAAGCGGTCAAAGGCATGTTGCCTAAAGGACCCTTGGGCTATGCAATGATCAAAAAGCTAAAGGTTTATGCAGAAAGCACGCATCCGCATGCTGCTCAACAACCTAAGCCACTTGAATTCTAAGGAACAGACATGATCGGTAACTACAACTACGGAACCGGCCGTCGCAAGAGTGCAGTGGCTCGTGTATTCATCAAGTCCGGTTCGGGCAAGATCACTGTGAACGGTAAAGCGGCAGCTGAATATTTTTCGCGTGAGACAGGTTTGATGGTTATTCGTCAACCACTAGTACTCACTAACAATGTTGAGCGTTTTGACATCATGGTGAATGTGCATGGTGGCGGTGAATCCGGTCAAGCCGGTGCAGTTCGTCATGGCATCACACGCGCACTCATCGATTACGATGCAACGTTAAAACCAGAACTGTCGAAAGCCGGTTTTGTAACGCGTGATGCACGTGAAGTTGAACGTAAAAAAGTCGGTCTGCGCAAAGCTCGTCGCGCAAAGCAATTCTCCAAGCGTTAATCAACGTTGGATTAGTAATGCAATTGCCGCCGGGTTTGTGCCCGGCGGTTTTTTTTGTCTGCTTGAATGGTGTGATGCTGTGCTGATAATCAACTTTTTATATTTAGCCAGTAAAATCGCAAGATGAATCTCAGTTTGGAAAAGGAATAGCCATGATTAAGATAGGCATAGTCGGCGGCACAGGCTACACCGGTGTGGAGTTGTTACGCATACTGGCGACACATCCACATGCAGAGTTAACTGCAATCACTTCACGCAAAGAAGATGGCATGCCTGTGGCTGAGATGTTTCCTTCCTTACGTGGTTTTGTGTCACTTGCATTTTCTGCTCCTGAGAAAACGCCCTTGCATGAATGTGATGTCGTGTTCTTTGCTACGCCACATGGTGTCGCAATGGCACAAGCACGTGAACTGCTCGCAGCAGGAGTGAAGGTCATAGACTTAGCAGCAGATTTTCGTTTGAAAGACATTGCAGAATTTGAACAGTGGTATGGCATGCCGCATAGCTGTCCTGATTTGCTTGCTGAAGCAGTATATGGCTTACCTGAAATTAATCGTGCTGCAATACAGACAGCGCGCATCATCGGTTTGCCTGGTTGCTATCCCACCTCTATGCAACTAGGGTTTGCGCCTGTGCTCGCACAAAAGAAATCATTGGTAAATGAGTCAGCATTGATTGCAGATTGCAAGTCAGGTGTGTCAGGTGCGGGGCGTAAAGCAGAAGTGCATGCACTGTTAGCGGAAGCATCTGATAACTTCAAAGCCTATGGAGTGAAAGGGCATAGACATTTGCCTGAGACCGTACAGGGATTGCAAGCGATTGCAGGTAGAAAAATTGGACTGACATTCGTGCCACATTTAGTGCCCATGATACGTGGCATACATTCCACGCTCTATGCAACGGTACTGCCTGAAGCACGCGATATAGATTTTCAATCCTTGTATGAAGATTATTATCGTGATTCTGTGTTTGTTGATGTGCTGCCAGCAGGCAGTCATCCTGAAACACGTTCAGTGCGTGGGTCGAATATGTTGCGCATTGCAGTGCATAGACCGGCAGGTAGTGATCAGCTTGTCATACTCGTAGTTGAAGACAACTTGGTTAAAGGCGCTGCTGGTCAGGGCGTGCAATGTATGAACATCATGTTTAATCTGGATGAGAGCACTGGCTTAAGACAAGTGCCTGTCATGCCTTAACCCTATAGCAAGCAGGTGCTTTAGCCTCTGAATAGGGGTAAACTCGGTCTCTAATAGCCAAGTACCGGAAATGCGGGTTCGGGCTATAATCCACCCCCGTTGGACAAATTTTGCAGGAGCGTGAAAAATGAACGCCATTACTGAAATGCCAGCACCGATTGTTTTTACCGATAGCGCAGCGAATAAAGTCGCTCAGCTGATCCAAGAAGAAGGCAATCCTGATTTGAAGCTACGTGTCTTCGTTCAGGGCGGTGGCTGCTCTGGTTTCCAATACGGTTTTACTTTTGATGAAATCGTTAATGAAGATGACACCACCATGGATAAAAATGGTGTGCAGTTATTGGTAGATTCAATGAGCTATCAATACTTAGTCGGTGCTGAGATTGATTACAAAGATGATTTAGAAGGCGCACAGTTCGTCATCAAAAATCCGAATGCCACCACAACATGTGGTTGCGGTTCTTCATTCTCTGCCTGATTCACTACTCGCTTAGTACGGTCTAATCCGGCGTACTCTTTTTACGCCGGATAAAGCGCACCTAATATTCTCAAACCTTGTGCACCAGTGACAGCTGGAAGATTGCCAGGTAGTTTCAAACAAAATTGTCTCGTCAACCAAGCAAAAGCAGTGGCCTCTACTTCAGAAACAGGCATGCCTAATGATCCTGTGTCGGTTACAGCTAAACCTGAGAGTTGATGAATCAATCCCATTAAATGGGTGTTTCTAGCACCACCACCACACACAACAATCTCTGTAGCATCGGATGCATAACGCTTGATTGCATCACATAAGCTTTGCGCTGTAAAAGCAGTTAACGTGGCTTGCACATCGACTGCTTTGAAATCATGCTGCGTTAATTTTGATGTTAGCCAAACGCGATTAAAAAGATCGCGTCCAGTACTTTTTGGAGGCGCAAGCTTAAGAAAATCTTCATCCATGAAGCGAGCAAGCAAAGTCGGATCAACAGAACCACTAGCTGCCCATTTTCCCTCTGCATCATAGGCAAGTCCTTGATGTTCTTTCATCCACGCATCCATCAACATATTGCCTGGACCAGTATCAAAACCTACAACAGTGCCATCTGCACGCAAAATCGTAATGTTACTAATGCCACCGATATTGGCGATGACACGCGTTTTATCTTTACTACTAAACACCGCTTGATGAAATGCAGGAACGAGTGGTGCGCCTTGACCACCAGCTGCAATATCGCGACTTCTAAAATCTGCCACCACATCAATACCGGTTAATTCTGCTAACAGAGCGGGATTATTTATTTGACGCGTATAACCTAACTCAGGTCTATGACGTGTGGTTTGTCCATGTGCGCCAATCGCAGTAATTTGTTTTTTATCTAGTTGCGCAGCATCGAGCAAGGTATGTACACATGCTGCATATAAATGTGCGATTTGATTAGCTGCCAATGCTTCGTAATGCAATTCATTTTCAGAAGGCGTTTGCAAACGCATTAGCACTTCTTGCAGGGGTTCAGGAAAAGGAATGTAAGCAGCGTGATGAATATTTTTAAAGTCTGTTAATACGCCATCTACGCCATCTAAACTAGTGCCAGACATCAGACCTATGGTGACAGCATGAGCTTGCATAGGCATGTAATCAGTGATGGAGATTAGTGAAGGAGTGTGAAGCTAACTCAGCGTGATGCGAGTCGTTCATCTCTAGGCATGAGTAAAGCAAAACGATGTGCCATCGTGCTGGCAGTCGCATGGAAAATTTGTAAATCACTACCAGCTAAAGCCGGTGCTTCAGGCATGACGATAGAATTTGGATTCCGTGCTTCATTACTAACGCGGAATTCATAATGTAAGTGCGGACCAGTTGACCAACCTGTGGTGCCCACATAACCAATCACATCACCACGACTGACTTTCACACCTTTGCGCATACCAGCTGCAAAGCTACTCATGTGTGCATAAGCGGTTGAATAGTGACTACCATGCTGCACCACGATCATATTGCCGTAACCACCTTGATTACTCGCGACATCAATCACACCATCGCCAACAGAACGAATCGGTGTACCAATCGGTGCGGCAAAGTCTATGCCCTTATGCTGTTTCCATAATCCAGAAATTGGATGCACACGTAGTGAGAAGCCAGAAGTCACACGTGAAAATTCTAGTGGTGACTTCAAAAATACTTTTTTCAATGATTTGCCATTACTGTCGTAATAGCCACCCTGATTTTTTTCTTGATCGCCAAACCAGATCGCTTGTAATGTCCTGCCACCATTCAGGAATTCAGCACCTAAGATACGACCAGTGCGTACGTATTCACCTTCTTGCCATAAGGTTTCGTAAATTACATTAAAGCGATCGCCACGACGTAGATCAGAAGCAAAATCAATGTCGTAAGAAAAAATATCGACTAACTGCATCGCCACTGCATCAGGAATTTGCGCACTATCCGTCGCTGCAAACAAGGTTGAGCGAATTTCACCAGAACGCATTTCAGTGCGACGCTCTAAAATCGTTTCCATCTCCAAGGAAGAGAAACCATCATTGGTGCGATTAATGCGAATTTTTTTAGTAGGAGATTTGCCATCTGCGTAAATGGTAGTAGCTGACAATAATTTTCCATTGCCATTAACTGTGGCACGCACCACGCGACCAGGACGCAGATTAATCAAATTGCGTGCTACCGGATCAGTGCGAATAAAGTTAGCGGCTTGTTGATCATCCACACCCAGACGTTCTAACAATGAGCCCAAACTATCGCCTGAGCGTACACGCTCTTCTGCAATAAACTGCTGTGAATCAGGATTAAGGGTCGCGATTTGAGAAGAAACATCTGGCAGAGCCAATTCTTCCACTGTGGTAGTGGTAATGAAATTCGGTAATTCAGGTGCAGGCACCACGCCCATAGCGCCAAACGTGATGAAACCCAGACCCAGTGCATACGCAGAGACGGATCGGGCTTTTCGGGAGTGACGTAGGGTGGACCAAATAACAGTCCTAATTTCAATGAATTTATCTTTGATGCGCATGCAATAGGCTAGAATCTGGCGTTTTTCCTCGGGCAATTGCGTCAACTGCCGTCTAGAGATTGTTCCGCATTCTGGGCAAGAAAATAGAGTGCGGATTATAACAAATGCCTTAGCAAAACAGCCTTTAATTGCAAAAAAGATAACTCATGACTAACAACGCTACAAATTCTGCAGTTCCTCTTTCTGATTCCGTGCAATCGGCGCTCGCCATCATCAAGCGCGGTGCGGAGGAATTACTGATTGAATCCGAATTTGCGCAAAAGCTTGCGGTAGCCGAACGCACTGCAACGCCATTACGCATCAAGCTAGGTTTAGATCCCACTGCACCTGATTTGCATTTAGGTCACACCGTGGTTTTGAACAAAATGCGGCAAATTCAGGATTTGGGTCATACCGTTATTTTCCTGATTGGTGATTTCACATCCATGATTGGCGACCCTTCCGGTCGCAACATCACGCGCCCACCATTAACGCGCGAAGAAATCGAAATGAATGCAAAAACATATTTTGCGCAAGCCAGTTTAGTGCTCGATCCTAGTCGTACAGAAATTCGCTACAACTCAGAATGGTGTGATCCACTGGGTGCGCGCGGCATGATTCAACTTTCAGCACGTTATACCGTAGCGCGTATTTTGGAGCGCGAAGATTTCACAAAACGTTTTAAAGCAGGCACGCCTATCTCTGTGCATGAATTGTTATATCCCCTCATGCAGGGTTATGACTCAGTTGCCTTGAAATCGGATTTAGAAATAGGTGGCACCGATCAGAAATTTAATTTGTTAGTAGGTCGTGAACTACAAAAAGATTACGGACAATCACCGCAGTGCATCTTAACCATGCCTTTGTTAGAAGGTTTGGATGGCGTAGAAAAAATGTCTAAGTCCAAAGGTAATTACATAGGCATTACCGAACCTGCTAACACTATGTTTGCTAAGGTCATGAGTATTTCTGATGTCATGATGTGGCGTTATTACGAACTGCTTTCGTTCCGTTCACTCGCTGATATAACAACATTCAAACAAGAAGTTGCAGATGGTCGCAATCCGCGTGACATCAAAGTCTTGCTAGCACAAGAAATCGTAGAGCGTTTTCATAATCGTGCCGCTGCTGAAGAAGCAGTGTTGGATTTTGATAGACGCGCTCGTGGTGGTATTCCTGATGTTGTGCCTGAAATAAGTTTGAGTGGTGCGCCACTAGGTATAGGTCAATTACTCAAGCTCGCTAATCTTTGTGCTTCATCATCGGAAGCCTTGCGTATGGTGGAACAAGGCGGTGTACGTATAGATGGTGAAACCGTTAGCGATAAAGGCTTGAAAGTAGAAGCAGGCACTTTTGTATTGCAAGTCGGTAAACGTAAATTTGCTAGAGTCACACTCGCGTGATTGCCCTGCTACAAAGAGTCACACAAGCTAGCGTCAGTGTTGAAGGGCAGGAGATAGGGCGCATACAAAAAGGGTTGATGGTGTTGGTGTGTGCCGAGCGTGATGACACAGAAAAAGAAGCGCAAGCTTTATTAACTAAATTGCTGACCTATCGTGTGTTTGCTGATGAGGCTGGCAAAATGAATCTCAATCTCGAGCAAGTAGGTGGTGGTCTATTACTCGTGCCGCAATTCACACTAGCAGCTGATACACGTTCTGGTACACGCCCTTCTTTCACACCTGCAGCACCACCTGAGGTAGCGAAAAAATTATTTGATTATTTTGTGGCTAGTGCACGCGATGCACATACCCATGTTGAGACAGGTCGTTTCGGCGCAGATATGCAAGTATCATTAACTAACGATGGTCCGGTAACATTTTGGTTGCAAGTCCAACCTCTGCAGCAATAAGTTGAGCACACAAGCTATGACAGAAATTTTACTGATACGCCATGGTGAAACTGATTGGAATCGTGTGCGCCGATTGCAAGGGCATCTTGATGTTGATTTAAATGATGTGGGTAGATCGCAAGCACAAGCTTTATCGCAAGCCTTACGTCAAGAAAAACCAGATGTGATTTACGCCAGTGATTTGCATCGCGCTTTTTATACAGCGCAAGCCGTCGCTAATCTGCACAACATGCCAGTGCATAAAACAAATGCATTAAGAGAGCGTTGCTATGGCGCGTTTGAAGGCTTGATGTATGACGAAATTAGTGAGCGTTATCCAGAAGCCTACAAAGAATGGCGCTCTCATGATCCCCATGCGCGATTTCCTGAGGGTGAGCGTGTGGGAGAAACCATGCAAGAATTTTATACACGTGCAGTGCAAGCAGTGACTACATTAGCTGAGCAACATAAAGGACAAAAACTTTTATTAGTGACACATGGCGGTGTATTAGATTGTCTTTATCGCTATGCACATGACATTAGCTTATGGTCAGAGCGTCCTTGTGAAATTGCAAATGCAGCAATCAATCGGTTAACTTGGAATGGGCAAGTTATGCAAGTTGTGCAATGGGCAGATAAGTCACATTTACAACATGCTTTAGATGAAATTGATCGTTAACAGCTTAGTCATCTAGGTAACATTTTTCTTATTCATGCGACCCTCATTTGCATGACCTTTGCAGATAAAATAGCGTCTTAACTTTTTTAGATAATCTTCGTGCAACTAGGACCTTACCAACTCCGCAACAATGTATTCGTCGCACCCATGGCTGGTGTCACGGATAGACCATTTCGTCAATTGTGTAAGGAACTGGGTGCAGGTTATGCCGTTTCTGAAATGGCTGCATCCAATCCACGTTTGTGGGCTACAGAGAAAAGCAGTCGACGCATCAATCACGAAGGTGAGATGGAACCTAAGGCAGTGCAGATAGCCGGTGCTGAACCACAGATGTTGGCCGAGGCTGCGCGCTTTAATGTCGATAGAGGTGCGCAGATCATTGATATCAACATGGGCTGCCCTGTAAAAAAAGTGTGCAACAAATGGTGTGGCTCAGCTCTGCTACAAGATGAAATGTTGGTTGCTTCCATACTTGAAGCAGTGGTTGCTGCAGTCGATGTGCCTGTTACATTGAAATTTCGAACAGGCTGGGATAGAGCGCATAAAAATGCACTCACGATTGCGCGCATAGCCGAGCAAAGTGGGATCGCGATGCTAACTTTACATGGCCGTACCCGTGCCGATGGTTATAGCGGATTAGCCGAATACGACACCATTGCAGCTGTGAAGGCGTCAGTCTCATTACCAGTCGTTGCGAATGGTGATATTGATAGTCCACATAAAGCAAAAGCAGTGTTAGAAAAAACCGGTGCAGATGCTGTCATGATAGGAAGAGCTGCACAAGGGCGTCCTTGGATATTTCGTGAGATAGATTATTTTTTACGAACAGGCCAACTCATGCCTGCGCCTGAAGTTAATGAAGTGCGTGCATTAATGGCACAACATTTAGCAGCGCATTACAGCTTCTATGGCACTTATTTAGGTGTGCGAACAGCACGCAAACACATAGCTTGGTATGTACAAGGTTTAGAAGGTGAGAAAAGTTTTCGTCAGTATATGAATACGTTGGAAAATTGCGAACAACAACTACAAGCTGTCGATGATTTTTTCGAATCTCAGTTAGCATGGGGCCAGCGGTTACAATATGCCCCCGCCCGAGAAAAGCTGGCGGCCTGACAGACCCAACATTTTTTGTATCGGTTTCGCATGAGCAAAGACAACATTCAAGACGTTGTGAGAAAAAGTCTCGAAAAATATTTTCGGGATTTAGGC
>JBEDCU010000125.1:0-17961 GCA_041176585.1 Pseudomonadota bacterium | reverse complement strand
GATTAATTTATCGAAGTAATTTGTTTGGAATTGGCTACTTAGCTAGAGAAAATTCCAAACTTGTATTTGCTGCATTGCGGAATAATCAAATGTCCGGCACAATTCCGGTGTCTTGAATGAGAGGTCACAATGCTCTATCAGTTGCACGAAATGAATCGTACGCTGCTAAGTCCCCTAATTCAGTGGGCTGAAGCTTCCTCTAAATTATTTACCAGCCCTGTTTCTCTACTCGCTCACTCTCCTTTTTCCCAGCGTATCGCAGCCGGCTACGAGTTGATGTTCCGACTTGGTAAGCAATATGAAAAGCCTGAATTCGGCATCACGACCATTGAGGTTGATGGCATTAGCGTCGACATCACTGAAGAAATCGTAATCAATAAACCCTTTTGTAGCTTGCGTCACTTCCGCAAGGATTTATCAGGAACTACGCTCTCCAAAGTAAAGCATCCTAAGGTGTTGTTGGTGGCTCCGCTCTCAGGTCATCATTCAACGCTGTTGCGCGATACTGTACGTGGCCTGTTACCGAATCATGATGTTTACATCACCGATTGGACTGATGCACGTATGGTGCCCTTGGATAAAGGCGCTTTCCATCTGCATGACTATATTTATTATGTACAGGATTTCATACGTCATTTAAGTCCCGACCTGCATGTGATTTCTGTCTGTCAGCCTACGGTTCCTGTGCTTGCAGCGATATCACTGATGGCAAGTGATGGCGAAAAGATTATGCCTAAGTCTATGGTGATGATGGGTGGCCCTATCGATCCGCGCAAATCACCTACCCAAGTCAACGATTTAGCAACCGACAAACCTTTCTCATGGTTTGAAAACACTGTCATTTATAGTGTGCCTTCGAATCATCCTGGAGTTGGTCGTAAGGTTTATCCAGGATTTTTACAGCATGCTGGTTTTGTAGCGATGAATCCGCGTCGTCATGCTGAAAGTCACTGGGAGTTTTATCTGCATTTACGTCGTGGTGACAATGAATCTGCTGAAGAGCATCGTAAGTTTTATGATGAATACAATGCAGTTTTAGATATGCCTGCTGAGTATTATTTAGAGACGATACAAACTGTGTTTCAAGAATTCCGTTTACCTACTGGTACATGGGAAGTGGAAGGCAAACTGGTACGTCCAGAAGACATAAAAAATGTCGCCTTATTTACAATTGAAGGCGAACTCGATGATATTTCTGGTTCTGGTCAAACGCGTGCGGCACATGAACTGTGCAAACATATTCCTAAAGAGATGAAACATCATTACACCGCACCTCAATGTGGACACTATGGCATTTTCTCAGGCAGACGTTGGCGCGAAATGATAGTTCCACAGATAACTGAATTCATCCGTAACCACGGCTAAGTACAGCTAACTCAAATATTGGTATGTAGGCCGCTTCGATTGAAGCGGCCTTTTTATTGAACCGCACCATTTGATGACTTGCACAAATGTCGGATAATGGCGAACTATGTCTGAATCCCCCTCCATCCACACAGCGCCGTCGCTAGCAGATCAAATTGAAGATCTGCTACCGCAAACCCAGTGCACGAAATGTGGCTATCCCGCTTGCCGTCCCTATGCAGAAGCGATTGCTGAGGGCTCAGCAAGTTATAACCAATGCCCTCCTGGTGGTGTGGAAGGAGTAAAACGTTTAGCGACGCTCTTAGGAAAACCGGTTATTCCACTCAATCCTGTACATGGATTTGAACGTGCGCGTCCTGTTGCTGTGATTGATGAAAGTGCCTGTATAGGTTGCACGCTTTGTATACAAGCCTGTCCTGTGGATGCCATAGTCGGTGCTGCCAAACAAATGCACACGGTTATTCCAGAACTTTGTACAGGTTGTGATTTATGTGTACCACCCTGCCCTGTTGATTGCATTGCCATGTTGCCAGTGACTGCGGATAAAACTGGTTGGGCAGCATGGTCACAAGAGCAAGCAGATGCTGCACGCACACGACATGACAGTCGTACCCTTAGACTACAAAGAGAAAAAACTGAGAATGATGTACGCTTAGCTGCTAAAGCTGCTGCAAAACTAAAAGAGCTGGATAGTGAATCAGCTTTATCAGCAGAAGAAAAAACCGAGAAAGAACGTAAACGCGCGATTATTCAAGCGGCGATTGAGCGTGCTCGCATACAAAAAGAACAGGCAGCGAATAAACCGCCTGAGTCCACATCATGAATCTTGAAAAACGCAGTGCGATTTTTGCGCGCTTAAAAGAAGTTAATCCTCATCCCACTACTGAGCTTGAATACACCTCACCATTTGAATTACTGATTGCCGTCATCTTATCGGCACAAGCTACAGATATATCGGTGAATAAAGCTACACGTAAGTTATTTGCAGTTGCCTCAACACCGCAAGCGATTGCTGCATTAGATGTCGATGGTTTAATTCCTTATATACAAACCATAGGTCTTTATCGCAATAAAGCAAAAAATGTGATTGAGACTTGTCGCATTTTATGTGAACAGTATGCAGGTGTTGTACCGCGCGAACGTGAAGCTTTACAAGCCTTACCTGGTGTAGGACGTAAGACTGCGAATGTGGTTTTAAATACTGCATTTGGTATTGCAGCTATGGCAGTTGATACACATATTTTCAGAGTATCAAACCGTACTGGTATCGCTCCAGGTAAGAATGTCGATGTGGTTGAACATAAGTTAATGAAATTCATTCCTGATGAATACATTATGGATGCACATCATTGGTTGATCTTACATGGACGTTACACATGCATTGCGCGTAAACCTCAATGCTGGAATTGTGTGATTGCTGATCTATGTGAATTTAAATCTAAGACAGCTGAGCCTGAACATGGCGTATGAAATAGGTTAAGGAAAAACTACACTCTATGTTTAATCCCACTAAAGAAGAAGTAAGACATTTTTTTTGCGAGGTGTGGCGTAAGTCACAAGTTGATGCTGTTCTCACTCCACTAGAAGCAATTGCACGCGACTGGATGTTGCAGCACACCGAGTATGCAGAGGACTTTACAAACAACGAAGCTGCAACAGCAGACTATTCCATCGATGCAGGTAAATCCAATCCCTTCTTACATTTATCTATGCATTTATCGATTGCAGAGCAAATCTCGATTGATCAACCTGCTGGTATACGTGACGTCTTTCAAGCTCTCGCTACACGTTGTGGTTCTGAACATGATGCGCATCATGAAATCATGGAGTGCCTAGGTCAAATGCTATGGACTGCGCAGCGCTCTGGACTACCACCGGATGGTGAAACTTATTTGGAATGTATACGTCATCGCTAAGATCAACTTTGTGCAGACGAAAAAAAAGCCAGAACAAATGTTCTGGCTTTTCTTTTTTGAATTACAGCTTACTTACGATTAACGAGTGATCCTTGCAAGCTAGATAGATAAGCAGCGATATCACGTATCTCTGTTTTGCTTAGTGGCTTAGCCATACCAGCCATGATCGCATTGCCACGACCATTAGCACCGGTTGCGCCACGCTGATAAGCAATCAAAGAATGCTCTATGAAATCTGCATACTGACCAGCTAACTTGGGATAGCTAGGATCAACTGGAGTGTTGTAGTCAGCACCATGGCATGACGCGCAGTTATATTTTTGTGCAGCAGCTTTGCCTGCTTCGATGTTTGCAGCAGCAGCCTCTGTAAAGCTGATGACGGTAGCGATAGTCGCCAACAAAACTAAGATCTTTTTCATGTTGGTTTTCCCTTATTTCTTTTGAGCGTAATAAGCTGCGATGTCCGCGATGTCTTGATCGGACAAACCTGCTGCAATACCACGCATAGTGGGGTGATTACGATCGCCTTTTTTATAGGCAGCTAATGCTGACGCTATATATTTTTCAGACTGACCACCTATCATAGGTACGCGATATACCTCAGGAAAAGAAGCTTTATATCCAGGGATACCGTGGCAGCCTACACACATGGCAACCTTGTTTTCTGCAGCTTTGGCGTTGGCCACGATGTCCGCAGCTACGGACATTTGGGCAACGCCCGCCAATGCGAGGAATGCTAAAAGTTTTTTCATGATGTTCCAGGGAAGTTAAACCAAAACTGGTGTTGCGGAAATTGCCTAAAAAGCAATGTAAAGCAAAAATATCGTTGCTCAGCCGCACAAAAACCGCACAATTCTAACCTAATTGGCAAGCTCAGTCCATTTAACAGGCGCCATAAAAAAGTAGAACTCTAGACAAGATAGCAATTCAATAATTTTCAATTCAAGAACTTGGTTTTTACTGGCGCTCACCAGAACTACTTGCGCTCTCGTTTATACTCCGAAGTATTTTTCCCCCTAATAGCGATCTCACACCATGTCATCCTCAGCAAAATTTGAAGGCTCAGACAGCTACGTTGCCACCCATGATTTAAAACTAGCTGTGAATGCAGCATTAACTTTGCAACGCCCTCTATTAATAAAAGGCGAACCAGGTACAGGCAAAACTATGTTGGCTGAAGAAGTCGCGCGCGGTTTGGGCATGCCTTTATTGCAATGGCATATTAAGTCCACCACCAAGGCACAACAGGGTTTATATGAATATGACGCTGTGTCGCGCTTGCGTGATTCTCAATTAGGCGATGAACGTGTTAAAAATATCGATAACTATATTGTGCGTGGTGTGCTCTGGCAGGCATTCACTGCTGATGAACCTGTCGTATTGTTGATTGATGAAATCGATAAAGCAGATATTGAATTCCCTAATGATTTATTACGCGAACTCGATCGCATGGAATTCTATGTGTATGA
Organism: Pseudomonadota bacterium; assembly: GCA_041176585.1. GTDB lineage: Bacteria > Pseudomonadota > Gammaproteobacteria > Burkholderiales > Burkholderiaceae_D > Pernthalerella. Next base: position 13,211 of record JBEDCU010000125.1, on the reverse strand, counting down.
AACACGCGAGATGGTAAAAGCAGTGCATAGACCACTCGTGATCATTACCTCGAATAATGAAAAAGAATTACCCGATGCTTTTTTACGTCGCTGTTTTTTCCACTACATTAAATTCCCCGATAAAGAAACCATGCAGCAAATCGTGGATGTGCATTTCCCCAAACTCAAACAAGATTTATTGGCACAAGCACTGAATGTATTTTTTGAAGTACGTGATGTATCAGGCTTAAAGAAAAAACCCTCTACATCAGAATTACTCGATTGGTTGAAACTTTTACTCGCCGAAGATATTCCTGCTGAAGCATTGCGTAGCGCTGATCAAAAAAGCATTGTTCCACCTTTACATGGCGCCTTACTTAAGAATGAACAAGACGTACATTTGTTTGAACGCTTGATGTTCATGTCGCGCAACAATCGTTAATTGTCTGTAGAACCGAATCATCTATGTTGATCGATTTCTTTTTCACGCTGAAAGAAGCCAAACTTCCTGTGTCTATCAAGGAGTTTTTGGTTTTGCTGGAGGCTATGCAAAAAAATGTGATCAGCAATTCACTCGATGAATTTTATTTTTTATCGCGCACGACCTTAGTAAAAGATGAAGCGCATTACGATAAATTCGATCAAGCTTTTGGCCTATATTTTCATGGCATAGCAACGTTGTTTGAAAAAATAGATGAGATACCACTCGACTGGTTGATGAAACGCATGCAACGCGAACTCACACCAGAACAGCAAGCCGCTCTAGAGAAATTCGGCTATGACAAGTTAATGGATAGACTGAAAGAGCTACTCAAAGAACAAAAAGAACGACATGAAGGTGGCAATAAATGGATAGGCACAGGTGGCACTTCACCATTTGGGAACGGCGGTCAAAATCCTGAAGGCATACGCATAGGTGGTGAAGGTGGTAACCGTACTGCAGTCAAAGTATGGGAGCAACGCGCTTTCCGTGATTACGATAGTGAACGCGAACTTGGCACACGGAATATTAAAGTCGCGCTGCGTCGTTTGCGTCGCTTTGCGCGTGAAGGTGCGCAAGATGAATTAGCACTGGACGACACCATACGGGCTACTGCCAATAACGCGGGTTGGTTAGATCTGCGCATGCAAGCTGAACGTAAAAATAAAGTCAAAATCCTCATGTTGATGGATGTGGGCGGTACTATGGATGACCACATCGCTCGCGCAGAAGAACTATTTTCAGCGGCGAAATCTGAATTTAAAAACATGGAGTTTTTCTATTTCCATAACTGTGTGTATGAAACCTTATGGAAAAATAACCGGCGTCGTCATGCTGAACGCTTTTCGACTTGGGATGTTATTCGCAAATATCCTCCCGATACCAAACTCATTTTCGTTGGCGATGCCACCATGAGTCCGTATGAAGTCTTGCAGCCTGGTGGCTCCGTTGAATATAACAATGAAGAAGCTGGTGCAGTCTGGTTACAGCGTTTTACCAGCACTTTTCCTAAATTTATTTGGCTCAACCCTGAACCTGAGGGTCTTTGGCAATATCGACAATCTATCGCCATTATTCGTCAATTAATGAGTAATCGCATGTTCCCTGTCACCATAGAAGGCTTAGAACGTGGCATGACTATGCTGAGTAAGTAAAGGTGTCATCAGCAAGCAATTCCCCTTTTAGTAAGAATTTTTATTAGAATTCACAGAATTTTGTCTGGTTAGACAAATCTATTATTCGTTTTATTTTTTTATCGGCGACTCACTACACAGTATGGCAACTAAAAAATCTGAGTACAGCGAATCATCCATACGCGTTCTTAAAGGACTTGAACCGGTCAAACAAAGACCGGGTATGTATACCCGCACTGAAAATCCTCTCCACATTATTCAAGAAGTGATTGATAACGCTTCTGATGAAGCGCTCGGTGGTTATGGCAAAAACATTATCGTCACCATGAACGCAGATGGTAGTGTGAGTGTGGAAGATGATGGACGTGGTATTCCGGTTGGCTTGCATCCAGAAGAAAAAGTACCGACCGTAGAAATCGTTTTCACACGTTTGCATGCAGGCGGTAAATTCGATAAAGGTTCTGGTGGTGCTTATGCTTTCTCAGGCGGCTTACATGGTGTCGGTGTTTCCGTCACTAATGCACTCGCATCGAAACTAGAAATTACGGTTTGGCGTAAAGATGAAAAAGGCAATGGAGTACATCAACTCACTTTTGCTGATGGCAATGTCATCTCTAAACTCAAATCACGCGCTGCGGGCAAAGAAGATAAAAAATCAGGCACACGTGTCACTGTCTGGCCTAATCCTAAATATTTTGATTCTGCTGTTATTCCACTGCCTGATTTACTACGCTTACTCCGTTCTAAAGCGGTACTACTACCTGGCGTTAAAGTCACCTACCATCATGCAAAAAGTGGTGACACCCAAGTATGGGAATATGCACAAGGCTTACGTGGCTACTTAAATGAACAACTTGCTCAAAGCTCAGGCTCACAACTCTTAGTACCTTTGTTTGAAGGCGAAGAATACGCAAAAGCCGATGCAGATGGTTTTGCTGAAGGTGAAGGCGCAGCATGGGTAGTAGCATGGACTGAGGATGGCAATGTGGTGCGTGAGTCTTATGTGAATTTGATACCCACACCAGCAGGCGGTACACATGAATCCGGTTTGCGTGAAGGCTTGTTTGGTGCAGTAAAAAGTTTTGTGGAAATGCATTCACTCTTACCTAAGGGTGTAAAACTGTTACCGGAAGATGTGTTTGCACGTACTTCCTTTGTGTTGTCAGCTAAAGTGCTTGACCCACAATTTCAAGGACAAATTAAAGAGCGTTTGAATTCACGTGATGCAGTGCGTTTAGTTGCAGGTTACTCGCGTAGTTCATTAGAGTTATGGCTGAATCAACATGTAGATCACGGTAAAAAAATTGCTGAGCTCGTGATTCGTCAAGCACAAAGTCGTTTACGTTCTGCGCAAAAAGTAGAAAAACGTAAATCCTCAGGTGTGGCAGTCTTACCTGGCAAACTCACTGATTGCGAATCAACAGATTTAACGCGCAATGAAATCTTTTTAGTTGAGGGTGATTCAGCCGGTGGTTCTGCAAAAATGGGACGTGATAAAGAATTTCAAGCGATCTTGCCATTACGTGGCAAGGTATTAAATTCATGGGAAACAGAACGTGATCGTTTATTTGCTAACAATGAAATTCACGATATCGCGGTTGCGATAGGTGTCGATCCTCACAGTAAAAATGATAATCCTGATTTATCAGGTTTACGTTATGGTCGTATTTGTATCTTGTCTGATGCTGACGTAGATGGCTCACACATACAAGTATTGCTTCTGACTTTATTCTTCCGTCACTTCCCTAAGCTTATAGAGCACGGACATATTCATATCGCACGACCACCGCTGTATCGCGTTGATGCGCCTGCACGCGGTAAAAAACCTGCGCAGAAAATCTATGCATTAGATAACGGCGAATTAACTGCGATCGAAGACAAACTCAGAAAAGACGGCGTGAAAGAAAATGGCTGGAGCATTGCCCGCTTTAAAGGCTTGGGTGAAATGAATGCAGAACAGTTATGGGAAACCACCATGAATCCAGATACACGCAGATTACTGCCTGTAGCACTAGGTGAATTTAATCAGGCTGCATCGGAGGCGCGCTTTACTATGCTGATGGGCAAAGGTGAAGCTGGTGCACGACGCAACTGGTTAGAAGAACATGGCAACGAAGTAGAAGCCGACATTTAAAGAAAAGCAAAGACCATGCATTGCTCACACTGAGCTTGAATCACTTTAAAAAACAAAAGAACCTATTACCATGAGCGATCAAATTACTCTCTTATCTCCTGCGGCTGATGATGGCGCTGAGTCACTCACACTCGCCACCTTTGCTGAGCGTGCTTATCTCGACTACGCTATCTCTGTTGTTAAAGGACGTGCATTACCTGATGTGTGTGATGGTCAAAAGCCAGTACAACGTCGCATTTTGTATGCAATGGATCAACTGCGACTCGACTATACAGCTAAGCCACGTAAATCCGCAGCTGTGGTCGGTGATGTGCTCGGTAAGTTACATCCGCATGGTGATCAATCTGTGTATGACGCCATGGTGCGTATGGCACAAGATTTTTCATTACGCTATCCATTGATCGATGGTCATGGCAATTTTGGTTCGCGCGATGGTGATGGTGCAGCAGCGATGCGTTATACCGAAGCGCGTCTCACACCTATTTCAAAACTACTACTCGATGAAATCGATATGGGCACGGTGGATTTCCAGCCCAACTATGATGGATCGACGCAAGAACCACGTTTACTACCAGGACGCTTACCCTTTGTTTTATTAAATGGTGCATCCGGTATTGCAGTTGGTATGGCGACAGAAATCCCTTCGCATAATTTAACGGAAGTCGCTAAAGCAGCGGTTGCAATGATACGCAACCCAAAAATCTCGCATGATGAATTAATGTCGCTGATACCAGGACCAGATTTTCCTGGTGGCGGTCAAATCATTACTCCACCTTCTACCTTGTCTGAAATTTATTCAGCAGGTCGCGGTAGTATTAAAGTGCGCGCATGTTGGAAAATTGAAGACATGGCACGTGGACAGTGGCAGTTGGTGGTCACTGAGCTACCACCTGGTGTGTCAGCTCAAAAAATTCTAGAAGAGATAGAAGAACTCACTAATCCTAAAATTAAGCTAGGCAAGAAAAGTTTATCGCCAGATCAACTCGCAAATAAACAAACCATACTTGCTGTGTTAGATACAGTACGTGATGAATCAGGACGTGAAGCACCAGTGCGCTTAGTGTTTGAACCAAAAACACGTAATCAAGATCAAGATGAGTTTAGCAATCTCTTATTAGCTCACACCTCTTTGGAAACCAGTGTGGGTGTGAACTTGGTGATGATAGGTTCAGATGGCAAACCACGTCAAAAAGCCTTAGGCGATATTATTTTTGAATGGATAGGTTTCCGCTTTCATACCGTCACACGTCGTACACAACATCGCTTAAGTAAAGTAGATGATCGCATTCATATTCTAGAAGGTCGACAGACTGTACTTTTGAATATAGATAAGGTCATTAAAATCATACGTGAATCAGATGAACCTAAAGAAGCGCTCATCAAAGCATTTAAACTATCAGACAGACAAGCTGAAGATATTTTAGAAATTCGTCTGCGTCAGTTAGCACGTTTAGAAGCGATCAAGATTAAGCAGGAATTAAAAGAGCTAAAAGAAGAGAAAACAACGCTACAAGATTTGCTCGACAATCCTGCTTCGATGAAAAAATTGCTCATCAAAGAAATTGAAGGTGATGCAAAATTATATGGTGATGCTCGCCGCACCTTAATTGAAGAAGCAGAACGTGCTGTGGCTGAACAAAAACTGATTGATGATCCTGTTACTGTCATCATTTCACAAAAAGGCTGGGTGCGTTCACGTAATGGTCATGGCCATGATGCACAACAATTTAGCTTCAAGACAGGTGATGGCTTATACGGCGCCTTTGAATGTCGCACCACCGATCATGTATTAGCCTTCGGCTCGAACGGTCGTGTGTACTCTATCTCAGTGGCACAATTACCTGGTGCACGTGGTGATGGCGTTCCTCTCACAACTTTCGTAGAAGTGGAAGCTGGTACACGATTGGTCAGTTATTTTGCTGGTACTGCAGAGACCCAATTAATGCTGTCATCAACTGGTGGTTATGGTTTTTCTGCTAAAGCTGGCGATATGATTAGTCGTCAAAAAAGTGGTAAATCTTTCATGAGTATGGATGCAGAACATGAACCACTCATGCCGCGTGTAATTGCGAAAAATGCGAATACGCTAGTTTGTTTATCTGAAAATGGACGTGCACTTGTATTTGGCATGGATGAAATCAAAACACAAGGCAGTGGTGGTCGTGGTGTGATTTTGATGGATTTAGATAAAAATGAAAAACTGCTTGCCGCTGAACCTATCAATAGAAAATTGGGGGTACTTGTTTCAGGCTTAAGCAGTCGCGCAGGTAAACCGCAAGAAGTTGAATTAGTTGGCCCTGATCTTTCATACCATAACGGTACACGTGCTCGTAAAGGCAAACTCTTAGCAACACGTATGAAGGCAAATCGTCTTCAAGCAAAAGGCTAAGTATTTGCTGCAAAAATGAAGTTGCAAGATCAGGTTGTCTAAACTGATCTTGCAAGTTCGTCATCCCACCCTCAATTTTTCTTCACAACTGCGTCCATTTGCATTTCTTATGAAATGCTTAATTCGCGCATTCTCCTTCCTTACTCTGCATTAGTTCACTAGCTTTAGCACAACGCCACTTCTAGAATGATTGTTTCTTTCTTGAACTAGTTGTGACGTGAAAAACTTATTAACTTCTCATTATTTTTTTATCATCTTTAATTGGATGATGTTGTCTTGTTATTTGATGCGCGCTGATGCTAGCACTCTAGATACTTCATTACGTGAAAAAATCATGATGCTCACTGTGACAGAAGCAGAGCATCAATTTGAACTTGAAACGACTTTTTTCATTCCACCCGGTGATGGTCCTTTCCCAGTTCTAGTTATGAATCATGGTAAAGAACGTGGTAATCCCAAACAACAATCGCGTGATCGTTTTTTAGCAATGAGTCGTGAGTTCGTCAAACGTGGTTATGCCGTTGTGATTCCTATGCGTAGAGGTTTTTCACAATCTAGTGGTATTCATAAAAATTTTGGTTGTGACCTGAAGTTAGCTGGTCAAACTCAAGCAGATGATATTCAAGCCGTGTTAATCGCTTTAAAAAAACAAAGCTGGGTCGATGCAGAACATATCGTAATTGCCGGTCAGTCTTATGGAGGTCTAGCTACCCTCGCATTGGGTACACGTCATATTGAAGGTGTGCGTGGATTATTGAATTTTGCTGGTGGTCTGCGGATTGACGATCAATCTTGTAACTGGCGCGCTGAATTACGTGCTGCCTTTTCTGATTACGGCAAAAAAACGAATTTACCTAGCTTATGGTTTTATGGAGCGAATGATAGTTATTTTGATCCTCCTTTAGTGTCTGAACTCATAGAGTCTTATTCCACTGCAGGAGGACATGCACAGCTCGTCACGTTTGGAGATTTTAAGTCGGATGCACACAGCATGATTAGTAGCTCACAAAGTGTTCCTATCTGGTGGCCACAGACTGCTGCTTTTTTAGAACGTATAGGTATGTCGACTAAAGAGACAGTGACATTAGCACCGCGTACACAAGCTATTCATAGCCATTATGCTGTGATTGAAAATATTACAGCCGTACCCTATGTATCACAAGGCGGTCGCTCCGCTTATCAAGAATTTTTAAAAAAATCTCACCCACGTGCATTTGCGATTGCACTTAATGGTGCGTGGAGTTGGGCTGAAGAAGGTGATGATCCTGCTAACCGTGCTTTAGAAGCTTGTGAAAAGCGCAGTAAAAAAAGTTGTCAACTCTATGCCTTAGATAATGATGTGGTGTGGCCGGCTAGGAAGATGCCCTAATCTTGATCCTAAAACTTAGTGCCAGATATGCTTTGTGACTGACTGAGTCTGATGCCTAGAGATTTAAGGCTATCATGTCACTTTTCTTAGGTTTGCTTAGCAATTTAAGCAGCATATCTTTCATTCGAGTGCATCATGAAATCAACTGAATTACGTCGCCCACCTCCTAAGGCCGCTACAACACCATCGCCTGAACAGACTTCTGCTCACTCGCATGCGCATGCGGCAGTCGACAGCAAATCCGATGACAAACCTTACACCGATCCGGTTTGCGGCATGAAAGCTGCTGCCAATCCGGAAAAGTCAGCGACGCATGAAGGTAAGACTTATTATTTTTGTAGCACTGGTTGTGTCACAAAATTTATTGCTGATCCACTCCGTTATTTAGCACCTGTTAAAAAGACACCTAGTGCAGCGGACTTAGAAGCACTCTATACCTGCCCTATGGATCCTGAAGTCCAAAAAATTGGACCTGGCAGTTGTCCTAAATGTGGCATGGCTCTTGAACCTCTGGTAGCCAGCGCTATAGAGGACACTACTGAACTCGATGATATGCAGCGTCGGTTTTGGTTCAGTTTAATTTTGTCACTACCACTACTCATCATTGCCATGAGTGACATGGTGGGTTGGAATTTCATGCATGAGTTGGGACATCAAACCACAGGTTGGTTGCAAGCTGCACTTTCTACACCTGTTGTGTTTTGGTTTGGTCTTCCTTTTCTGGCTCGTGCTGCGCAATCATTTAAAACTAAACATCTGAATATGTTTAGTCTAATAGGCATAGGCGTTATGGCTGCCTGGCTATTTAGTTTAGCGAGTTTACTCATACCTGATGCGCTACCCGCTGCATTCATGATGCAAGGTATGCCGCCTTATTATTTCGAATCAGCTGCTGTTATTGTTACCCTAGTCTTGTTGGGACAAGTTTTAGAATTGCGGGCGCGCTCACGCTCCAACACAGCGATTCGTTCTTTGCTCGCACTGACACCAACGAATGCCATCCGACTTTCATCTGCAGGACATGAACAAGAGATAGCACTGGCAGAAGTACAGATAGGTGATTTGCTACGCGTGAAGCCAGGAACACATATTCCAGTGGATGGTATCGTCACTGAAGGTAATTCCACAGTAGATGAATCTTTCATTACTGGGGAAGCACTTTCCATCTCTAAGCAAACTGGTAGCGCAGTGATTGCAGGCACGTTGAATCAACATGGCTCATTCGTTATGCGTGCTGAAAAAATCGGTAGCGATACTCTGTTAGCAAAAATTGTAGAGCTTGTGAATCAAGCTAGTCGTTCACGAGCACCAATACAAAAACTCGCTGATCGTGTATCAGGCTGGTTTGTACCTGCAGTAATTCTTTCAGCTCTATGTGCTTTCATAGCTTGGACTTTGTTCAGCCCTACCCTAGGCATGGCGAATGGTTTGGTTGCTGCTGTTTCTGTTTTGATTATTGCTTGCCCTTGTGCTTTAGGCTTAGCCACACCTATTTCGATTATGGTTGGTATAGGACGTGGTGCACGTGAAGGTGTATTAATTAAAGATGCTGAAGGCTTAGAGTTAATGGAAAAAGTCGATGTGCTAGTCGTTGATAAAACTGGCACACTCACAGAAGGTAAACCTGCAGTTCAACAGATTATTGCAACAGCCTCTTATGCGCGTGCTGATGTATTAGTCATTGCTGCTTCATTAGAAAAAATGAGTGAACATCCCCTAGGATCAGCGATTATTTCTCATCTAAAAAAACAAGGTTTACCATTATTAGATGTGAAAAATTTTTCTGCTATTACAGGCAAAGGCATACGGGGAGAAATTGATGGCTTACCAGTTTGTCTCGGTAATGCTGGCTTACTCAAAGAAATTGGTATCAACACGCAAGAATTAGAAGAACAAGCCGAATCGCTAAGAGTACAAGGGCATACGATTGTATTTGTTGCTATCGATAATAAACTAGCTGGATTGATTAGCGTAACTGATCCTATCAAAGCTACTAGTACTGAAGCAGTTAATTTACTCCATGCTGATGGTGTGAAAATCATTATGCTTACTGGCGATAACTCAACTACAGCGCATGCCGTTGGCAAACAACTTGGTATAGCTGATATTCATGCAGAATTTTTACCTGCTGATAAACATCAATTCATACAACAACTACAAAAACAAGGATATGTTGTAGCGATGGCAGGCGATGGCATGAATGATGCGCCTGCTTTAGCACAAGCCCAGGTGGGTATAGCAATGGGAACCGGCACCGATGTTGCTATGGGTAGCGCGCGTATCGTTTTAGTCAAAGGTGATTTAAGAGGTATTGCGAAAGCGCGTGAGTTGTCGCGCATGACGATGAAAAATATACGGCAAAATTTATTCTTTGCCTTTGCCTATAATTTCGTCGGTGTGCCTATAGCTGCTGGCGTTTTGTATCCATGGCTAGGCTTATTACTCTCGCCTATGATAGCGAGTGCTGCGATGAGTTTATCTTCTGTATCAGTGATAGCGAACGCTTTGCGCTTACGCTCAATCAAAATTTAAGACCTTAGAATTTAAATAACCATTAAGGAGACAGTGATCATCATAAGAAATGATCACAGTCTTAAGATTTAAGCAGCAGCTTCTTCCGCCAATTTCTTTAAGACATGCGCAGCAGCGATTAAACCAAAGCTCGCTGTCACCACAATCGCAGAACCAAAACCTGCACAATTCAAACCTGTTACACCTACGCTTGGCTCATCTGTTTCACAAATCTCAGGAAATCTGAGTGGCTCACTGGAATAGACTGCATCAATTCCAAATTTATTTTTGGCTCCGCGTGGGAAACCATGCACTGCGCGTAAATTTTTTCTCACGCGAGCTAATAAAGGTTCTTGTTCAGTACGCGATAAATCACAAACTTCAATACGCGTAGGATCAATCTGACCGCCTGCACTACCGATTGTGAGTAAACGTATACCCTGTTCACGACAATAAGCAATGAGTGCTGTTTTTGTTTTTGCATTATCCATGGCATCAATCACAAAATCATATTGTCCTGCTTTTAGCAAGGTAGCTAAATTATCAGGCTCTATGAAATCTTCTATCTGCGTGACTTTACATTCAGGATTAATTTGTGCGATTCGATCTGCTAATGCACCTACTTTGGATTGCCCTAAGGTGTTGGTTAATGCATGTAGTTGGCGATTAATATTGGATTCACTCAAGTGATCCAAATCTATCATTGTGATATGGCCAATCGCACTGCGTGCCAAAGCTTCTACACTCCATGAGCCGACACCACCTACCCCGATAACACAAATATGGGCAGCACGAAAGCGCGCTAAACCTGCATCGCTATATAAGCGTGCCACGCCACCAAAGCGTCGATTAAAATCCATATCTGGTTGTGACTGTGAGGGATGGGTAGTTTGATTAAGCATGACGCTATTTTAACGGATGGTAGTGGATTACTCGCTATTACTACAGGCTCACTACTTATTCACACTATCTGAATTCGCTAACAGGTTTACACTATAGGCTAGCTGAATCAAAAAGCCTGTTACTAGCCTTAACTCTTAAAAGGATGACACTATGTCGATTGCAGATCTCAGACTCGAATACAGCCAAGCTACTTTGTCTGAGCATGAGGTAGATGCTGACCCAATACGTCAATTCGCACATTGGTTTGATGCTGCCTTAGCAGCAGAAATTTCCGAACCAAATGCAATGAATCTAGCAACGATAGGCAAACTAGGTAGACCTTCCGCACGCATAGTCTTACTCAAAGACTTTGATGCACGCGGTTTTACTTGGTACACCAATTACAGCAGTCGCAAAGGTCAAGATTTGCTTGCTCGTCCTTATGCAGCCATTACTTTTCATTGGGGTGAATTAGAACGTCAAATCCGTATAGAAGGTACGGTAGAGCGTGTCTCTGATGAAGAAAATGATAACTATTTTTCTATCCGTCCTATTAAGAGTCGCTTAGGTGCGATCGCTTCTGCGCAAAGTATGCCTATAGCAAGCCGTGAATTACTAGAGCAGCAGTATGATGAAGCAAGCGAAAAATTTGGTGAGACTCCTCCCCGTCCTGCACATTGGGGAGGCTATCGATTGAAACCAGATTTACTCGAATTCTGGCAAGGTCGTCGCTCCCGTCTGCACGACCGTGTTTTATATACACTAGATACGAATGGCAATTGGCAACGTAGTCGCTTACAGCCTTGATACGTTTTTATAACGGTTTAATCTTGTTATTTCAATTTATCCGCATGGTGCTTACGTAGCTTATCTACTTTGGGCGCAACTACATAAGCACAATAAGGTTGATTAGGATTATTTACAAAATAATTCTGATGATAGTCTTCTGCCACATAGAAAATTGGCGCTTCCAATAGTTCAGTCACTATCGGTGCATCCCATACCGCTGCCATATCATGCATCACTTTTTTAGCAATTTGCATTTGCTCTTCAGAGTGCGTGTAAATCACTGAACGATACTGTGTTCCCACATCATTACCTTGTTGATTCAAGGTAGTAGGATCGTGGGTAGTGAAAAATATTTCTAGTAATTCTGGGTATGTGATTACAGCTGGATCAAAGTGTATACGCACCACTTCTGCGTGCTGACTATCACCGCGACAAATTTGTTCGTAAGTGGGATTGCTTGTCTTGCCGCCGCTATAACCAGACTCAACTAAGCGCACACCTTTTACTCGTTGAAATACAGCTTCTACACACCAAAAACAACCTCCACCAACTGTTGCAATTTCTTCTTGCATCATCATTCCTTAAATTTATTCACTTCAAAATTCGAAAAAAATCTTAATTTATAATTTTAACGGCTCGATTAATGAAAACTGTAAACGTCTTCCTGCTATCAAAGCGGGAAGAATCAGATTAATCAGTTTCTCTTTATGAAAAATTGGACCATCTATTACAACGACTTCTGCTTCATCATGCTGTTGAAGCGGTGATAAAGCTTGTATCAGCTCACCTATACTCACAGCACTACTATCGTTTTGAATGAGATCATGTAAATATAAAGCTGGCGTTGCACTTTCATCTTGTATCACTACAGGATCAAAATGACACCAGTCTGCCAATAAAGAAGATAAGCTATGAGCAGGCGATGAAGTAAAAGTAAGTGCATCATCATGCACCACTAACTGACTTTTTGTTTGCTCCACCGTGTGCTGTACATACTCATGGTCTCGATCTTCACAAGGCATGAGCTTGGCTCCAAGCCGTAATAGGGCGCAATAGAGAATAATCGCATCCGGATGACCTGATCCCCAATAGATAACCGTATCGCCCGCTACCACACCCCACTCACCTTGTAGACGCGCTGATGCACGCTCAATACGCGACCAGAACCGTCGGTAAGTAATGACGCGATCTGGTAAAAGATGCGCAATGTAATCGCCATGTGATAAGGCATGGCCATGCAAAATGCTGATTAAGGAATAGTTTGCGGTCATAGTTAGACCAGATTTTACGAAAAATATCGCAGTTCCACAAAGAAACAGCTTTTTCGGCATAATTGCTGAAATTTTTACTTACTCATCTCCATGAATCAGCCCTCAAAAGCAGCTACGCCAGATTTTTCAGACCCACGTGCATTCCGTACAGCCTTATCGCAATTTGCAACGGGCGTGACAATTATTACGACGCGCGATGAACAAGGTGAATTTTTTGGCCTTACCGCCAGTTCATTCAACTCGGTATCCCTGACACCACCCTTGGTTTTATGG
>JBEDCU010000124.1:0-14504 GCA_041176585.1 Pseudomonadota bacterium | reverse complement strand
GAAACTTTACTGGTTCAAACGCTGCTCGAGTTCTGGATAACCTCTCTGCCAATACAAGATTGGTATAACTACCTTTTTGCATATCAACTTCGACTTGCTTCGCCCAGTGCTCTGCATCTTTTCTAGTAATGAATGATTTACTTATAGGTACATGGCCTTTTTTTGCGATACGAGCTTGCCACTTACCATGTCTATTTCTGAAGGTTGCCATTTTTTCTGCCTCACTAGGACAGAATTAGGCCTTACGCTACTTCACCACGCCTAACGACATTTCTTTGTGAGTGCCTACTACTCTGCACTCCAGCTTCCTGACTTGCCACCGTGCTTCTCTAGTACTTTGACATCCGACATCACCATGCCGCGATCAACTGCTTTGCACATATCATAAATCGTGAGTAGTCCTACTTGCACTGAGGTGAGTGCTTCCATTTCAACACCGGTTTTTCCAAATGTTTCAACTTGAGCGTGACAGAGGATGCTGGAATCTTTTTCATGCACTGTGAAGTCAACCGCAACGCGTGTTAAGGCGAGTGGATGGCATAACGGAATGAGATCACTGGTACGTTTAGCTGCCATGATGGCGGCGATACGTGCAATACCAAGCACATCGCCTTTTTTTGCGCTACCTGATGTGATGATGGCGAGTGTTTCTGGCTTCATACGTATGACGCCACTTGCCATGGCGATGCGATGTGTTTCAGCTTTTCCGCCCACGTCGACCATGTGGGCTTGTCCGCCTTCATCGAAGTGGGTCAGGCCGCCATTCAGATCAGTTGTTATGGTGGGTTTGTTTGTAATAGTCATGGCAGAGGGTTGGCAAAATATGAACAGAAGTAAGTCAAGCAAAGATGCAGGTATCATAGCATCATGAAACGTTTTTCTTCTTCTGGCTGGCAAGGATCATCCCTGCGTTTACTTATCGCTGCGCTCTTTGCGCTGGCTAGTCCTTCTTGGATTGCTCTTACTCCCGCACAAGCTCAAAATCTGCCCAATTTAGGCGGCACTGATGGCGAGGAGTTGTCGCCGCTGATGGAGCGTAAGCTTGGCGAGCAGATTATGCAAAGCATCAAGCGTGACCGCGATTTTATTAATGACCCAGTGGTGTCGGATTATTTGAATAATTTCGGTGCCGTGCTCTTGGCGGCAAATCCACAAGCGCGCGCAGACACGGGTTACGATTTTTTATTTTTTGCGGTACGTGATCCTTCATTAAATGCATTTGCTCTGCCAGGTGGTTTTATTGGTATGCATTCAGGGCTAGTGTTGTCTGCACAATCAGAATCTGAACTCGCTTCTGTGTTATCGCATGAAATTGGTCACGTCTCGCAACGGCATATTGCACGCATGATAGGCAATCAAAAACAAGATTCGCTGTTGCCGTTAGCAGGGATTTTGATCGGTTTATTGGCTGCACGTAGTAGTCCTGATTTAGCTGTTGCGTCCATGATGGGTGGCACCGGTTTGGCAGTACAAAGACAATTAGGATTTAGTCGTGATGCAGAACGCGAAGCAGATCGTGTTGGTTTACAAATTTTGCGTACAGCAGGATTTGATGCTTCAGGTATGGTGAATTTCTTTGGACGTTTGCAAACTGCAAGCCGAAATTCGAATGATTCAGCGCCGGCTTATTTACGTACTCACCCAGTCACTACTGAGCGTATTGCAGATATTGAAGCGCGTATACGCAATGAAACCTATCGTCAGCATGTAGATAGTTTAGATTTTGCTCTCATCAAAGCACGTATGCGTGTTTTGCAAAATGATACACCTCAGGGTTGGCGTGATTCAGCAGTTTTTTTTAATCAGTTATTTAAGCAAGAGACGCGACCAGCGATATTGGCAGCGCGTTATGGCTTAGCGCTGCTTGCCATAAAGCAGCGCGATGTGAATCGCGCCACTGAGTTATTGAAAGAGATAAATGAGGACGTGCAGCGCAAACCCGCCTTGCCTGCTACGTCTATTTTGACGGCATTTAAAATTGAACTAGCACTTATAAACAATCAGTCTGCTGAAGCATTAAAACTGGCACAGCAAGCGCGTACGCAATATCCTTTATCGCGTGCTATTACCATGCTTTATGTTGATACATTGTTGGCGACAGGTAAGCGTGACGAAGCGATTTTATTTTTACGTGATTTAGTACAAATGCATAAGCAAGACCAGAGCTTGTATCAAGCGTTGGCGAAAGCTTATGCAGATCAAGGTAAATTAGCACTGCAGCATATGACGCTGACTGAATACTATGTATTAGCAGGTAGTTTGCCTGCTGCTTTAGAGCAGTTAAGATTGGCGCGCGCTGCGAATGATGCATCGTTCTATGATCAAGCGATGATTGATGCGCGTGAACGTGAGCTGCAAGTCACGTGGAAAGAAATGTTAAAACAGAAGGGCAAGTAAGCTTAAATAGATAGTCGTGGCTTTTGCTGAAATCCAAATTGCTGGGCTATGTCATTTGAATGCACAAATTTAACAGGCAATAAATCTTCACCTATCTTAAAACTACAATCTTCAGTTGGTTGATGCATCCAATTTAATAATTCTGCATCACTACAGGTAGAACCGTATAGTCTGAACTGTGAAAGACAAGCTGCGATATCACGATCATCCAACATGGCGATTTGTGTAGTGTTTTGAAATAGCAAACTTCCTGTGTCACTCAACCAAACTGTGTGTATATCTTTCAGCGCTAGGCCATCTTGAGTGACAAAATTTTCTTGTGTATCGGTTCTAGCGATAAAAGGTGTGGTTTCAAGATCAACATAAACCCGCTGTGGACCATTTTGAAAATACCACGCGCCAGTTGCATCACTTGCATAATTTCTGTAGATGAAAGCTAGCAAGCTTGCATGACGAATAGGATCACCTGCTGTTGCATTTTTTTGTGCAACTTCATCACACATACGAAACACACCACGTGCATCTAGTCGTAGCCATCCATAACAATGCGGCACATTCGGCCACTTTGCCATGGCCTGTTTAACGATGTCATCCATAGTCTTGTTCTCAATTACATTGCTTGTGCTAGTGATTTTTGATTGCTATGCGCAGTCAAAAAATCAGTGATGCGTTGTGGTAGCCACTGTAAATGGCCAGGTAAAGAGCCACTAACAAAACCTACATGACCACCTGTTTCAGGATACTCTAATGTGACAGCTTGTGATGTAAGTGTGGGTAGATAAGCCTCAGGCAAGAAGGGATCGTTACGTGCATTTAAGACTAAGGTTGGTACGGTAATGAGTGGCAGTACATGTTTTGCGCTAGCGCGATTCCAATAATCATTTGTGTCACGATAACCATGTAGGGGTGCAGTGACGACATTATCAAATTCATAGAGATCACGCGCTGCAAGCAAAGTATCCACATCAAATAATTTTGGAAATTGTTTAAGTTTTTGTAAGCACTTAGGTTTCAACGTTCGCAAAAATGATTGTGTATAAATCATATTAATACCGCGTGACAGAGCAGCACCACCTGCTGCCAGATCGAGTGGTGCAGAGATGGCGCATGCAGCATCGATAAAATTTGACTCTTCTGCAAATTCACCTAGCCAACGCAACAATGCATTGCCACCTAATGACACACCGGACGCAAAAAAATGTGAACTCTCTGCGCTAGCAGTGTGTTGTTTTAAGCGACGTAAGATCCAGTTGATTTCATGCGCGTCCCCTGAATGATAAAAGCGCGGTGCAAGATTCAACTCACCAGAGCAGCCACGGAAATGCGGTATGGCAGCTGACCATCCACATTGCGAGAGGTGCTGTAGGAGTGAACGCGCATAATGACTTTGCGATGATCCTTCTAAACCATGAAATAAAACTAAGAATGGTTTATTCGGACTGCCAGCTAAAAAATCTACATCAATGAAATCTCCATCAGGCGTATTCCATCTTTCGCGACGCAGAGGAGTGGAAGTGGTGCGTAATATTTTTGCGGGATAAATTGTTTGTGCATGACCACCAGGTAGCCAGCTTGGAGCGACATAATCGCCTTGTGCAATCATATCGAGCATGGAAGGTGGCACGTTGTGCCTTGTTGGTTGGTGAACTTAAGTTTGAACTTAATGCAGGATAGAGCTATCAGCATGATGATGATCTGATGCTTTGCCTGCTGCCACCGATGCATGATGTATAACGATACGCCAACCTTGTGGTGTCTTGAGATAGACATTGGTGGCAATAATGTGAGCATCTTCAAAATTAGATTCTTCAGCAAGTTTGATTTCTTCAATGACTGAGTGTACGGCTGACATCATGTTTTGTGTGATGTGCAGATTACGTGGGTGGATATGAACTGGTCCACGTTCAAAGATCATTTCCCACGATTCACGTATCGCTGCATGGCCATGTAAACGTGGCGCACCGGGATGTACGCACACGATTTCTTCATCATCTGCCCACAAGGCCATTAAGCTTTCTAGGTCAGCGCGAGCAATCGCATCATAAAACGCATGTTCAGTATCTTCTGCGGTTGCAAGAAATTGTTTTTTATCGCTAGACATAGAAAATAGTGTTAATGCTTATGTGAACTCACACCGTTTTTTAAACGATATGTGGTGCTGCAATAAGGACAGCGTGCTTCACCATTGTCGGCAAATTCTAAAAACACTCTAGGATGCGATGACCAGATGGGCATCGCATCATTAGGGCAGTGTGCAGGTAAGTCTTTGCTATCGAGTTCAACGGGTTTGGTATTGACGCTCATGCTTTACTCCGGTGTACTTAATTGTGATTACTTAGACTAAGGTCAGCCAGTGGTTGTATTGCGGTGCTTTACCAGCAACCACATCAAAAAACAGTGCTTGCAGTTTTTCTGTGATGGGACCACGACTGCCTTCACCTATGGTGCGATTGTCTAATTCACGGATAGGTGTGACTTCAGCAGCAGTGCCAGTGAAGAAAGCTTCGTCGGCACAATACATTTCATCACGTGTAATGCGTTTTTCTATGATTTCTATGCCCATGTCGCGTGCCATGGTCAACACAGAATCACGGGTAATGCCATCTAAGCAGCTTGCTAAATCAGGTGTATAGATTTTGCCTGCTTTGACTATGAATACATTTTCACCTGCACCCTCAGAGACATAACCATCGGTGTCGAGTAAGAGTGCTTCATCGTAGCCATCCGCTGTGACTTCTTGATTAGCGAGTATGGAGTTGATGTAATAGCCACTGGCTTTTGCACGCACCATCGATACATTCACATGATGGCGTGTGAAGGAAGAGGTTTTTACGCGTATGCCACGAGCTAAACCATCTTCACCGAGATAAGCACCCCAAGGCCATGCTGCGATCGAGACATGAATCGTGTTGCCTCGTGCTGAAACGCCCATTTTTTCTGAACCTATCCATGCCAGTGGACGTAAATAGCAAGATTCCAATTTATTTGCTTTCACCACTTCACGTTGGGCAGCCATGATGGTGTCCATATCGTAAGGGATCTGCATTTGGAAAATTTTTGCCGAGTTGAACAAACGCTGAGTATGTTCTTTTAAACGGAAGATTGCCGTTCCTTGGGGTGTTTTATAGGCACGCACACCTTCAAACACGGCCATGCCGTAATGCAGACTATGCGTCAGTACATGGAGTGTTGCATCGCGCCAGTCAATTAAGTGGCCGTCTTTCCAGATTTTTCCGTCGCGGTCAGCCATGGACATAACAGGTTCTCCAGTCAATTTTCGAATCCGTGATTTTAGCGGATTAGCTCCGCTTTAACGTCTTCTCTGTAGAATATTGGTTTGCTGAGTGCATTATTTTTTTGCGCTAGCGCTTCACACTTGATCATGAATCCCCCAAACGCTGCTCCCATCTCCCTGCAAAAATCCGCTTTTCATGAGGCTTTACTGGTTGGTTGGCAGACTGGGCCTGGGCTTTTTGCTTGGGGGATGGTGACGGGTATGGCGATGGTGCAGTCTGGTCTGAGTCTTAGTCAGGCTTTGCTGATGACCTTCACGGTTTATGCCGGTTCGGCGCAATTAGCGGTGTTGCCTTTGATTGCAGCGCTTGCCCCCGCCTCAATTATTTTCCTGACTGCAGTGTTGGTAAATCTTCGTTTTGTGATTTTTAGTGCAGTGATAGCGCCGCATTTTTCGCATTTACCATGGTATCAGCGCTTGGTGTGTGGTTACTTTCATGTGGATATGATGTTGGGAGTTTTCCCGCGTCGTTTCCCCGGACCTGCGCATGAAAATCGCGAGGAAAAGCTGGGTTATTTTGCCGGTTTAGTGATCCCGACTTGGTCTAGTTGGCAAGTGGGTAGTGTGGCGGGCATGCTGTTGGCCAGTCAGATTCCCTCTAGTTGGGGTATAGGTTTTGCAGGTACCTTGGCGCTGCTCACGATTACCATCCCTTTGATTAAAAATTGGGCAGCCGTGGCAGGCGTGGTAGTGGCAGGTGCGGTATCTGTATTGGCAATAAGTTGGCCTTTCCGTCTTGGGTTGGTTATGGCGATTTTTGCTGGTATCGCAGCGGCGATGTTGGTTGATCACTTTATTCAGGAGGATGCATGACAACGCTTGAATATTGTTGGCTCATGCTGCTGATGACGATAGCCACATTTATATGTCGCAGCTTCTTTCTTACCTTAGGCAGTGGCGTCAAGCTCTCTCCATGGGTACGACATGCTTTGCAATATGCACCTGCAACGGCTCTTGCTGCCATTCTGGCACCGGACTTATTTTTGGCAAATGGGTCTATGCTGCCTTTGATCAGTAATCTCAAATTGCTATCAGCGCTCTGTGCAGCGCTGTATTTCATGTTGACGCGGCAAATGGTGGGCACGATTGTGTTTGGCATGTTGTGTTTTACCGGTCTGCGTATTTTCCTAGCTTGATTTCAGTTTTTTATAGCTAAAAAACCCTGCAGAAACCTATAAAAGCAGCTGCTTCAAAGGGCAAGATTAGGGGTGCACTGAGGTAAAATACGTGTTTCCCCAATTAAACTAATCCTGCCGAAAATGAAGTTCAACCGACTCAGCGACCTCATTGCAAAAGATCAATTACGAGGTAAGCGCGTTTTCATTCGTGCTGACATGAATGTGCCGCAAGATGACACTGGGTATATCACCGAAGACACACGTATTCGTGCCTCAGTACCTGCAATTCAAGCAGCCTTGAAAGCGGGTGCTGCAGTGATGGTGACTTCGCATTTAGGTCGTCCAGTTGAAGGTGATTTCAAACCTGAAGATACCTTAGCTCCCATTGCTGAACGTTTATCTGAGTTGTTGGGACAACCGGTTCCTTTAGTACAGAATTGGGTAGATGGCGTGTCGGTAGCTGCTGGTCAAGTCGTGTTATTAGAAAATTGCCGAGTGAATGTGGGTGAAAAGAAAAACAATGATGAGTTAGCCAAGAAAATGGCAGCGCTGTGCGACATTTATGTAAATGATGCATTTGGTACAGCGCATCGTGCAGAAGCGACTACGCATGGCATTGCGAAATATGCAGCGATTGCTTGTGCGGGTCCTTTGTTAGCTGCTGAGCTCGACGCATTGGGTAAGGCATTAGGACAACCTGCTCGACCATTGACTGCGATTGTAGCGGGCTCCAAGGTGTCAACTAAGTTGACGATTTTGACTTCGTTAGCTGAGAAAGTAGATCAGTTAATTGTTGGTGGCGGTATTGCGAATACGTTTATGTTGGCAGCCGGACTACCAATTGGTAAATCATTAGCCGAACACGATTTACTACCTGAAGCTCGCGCCATTATCGAGATGATGGCAAAGCGTGGTGCGTCCGTGCCTATTCCTACTGATGTGGTGTGTGCAAAAGAATTTTCAGCTAATGCGACAGCCACAGTCAAAGCAGTCAAAGATGTTGCAGCCGATGACTTGATTCTTGATATCGGACCAGAGACTGCAAAAGTATTAGTGGGTATGGTGAAGCAATCCGGTACGATAGTATGGAATGGTCCTGTAGGTGTGTTCGAGTTTGATCAGTTTGGTAATGGCACCAAAGAATTAGCAATGGCGATTGCTACTTCATCTGGTTTTTCTATTGCTGGTGGTGGCGATACATTGGCAGCGATTGCGAAATATAACATTGCAGATAAAGTCGGTTATATCTCTACCGGTGGTGGAGCATTCCTAGAATTCTTAGAAGGTAAAACCTTACCTGCTGTAGAAATTCTGGAGCAGCGTGCTCACTAATGTGTAAACAGCGTAGTCTTTTTAAATATTCACTATGACCCATCGTGCGACCAAGATTGTAGCTACCATAGGACCGGCTTCGAGTAGTCGCGAGGTCTTAAAGCGGATGATAGAAGCGGGTGTCGATGTAGTGCGACTCAACTTCTCGCACGGCAAAGCAGAAGATCATGTCGCGCGCGCTGCATTAGTTCGTGAGATCGCTGCGGAATGTGGTCGAGTGGTTGCTGTGATGGCGGACTTACAAGGTCCTAAGATAAGGATAGGTAAATTTGCAGACGGTAAGATAGAACTGCAAAAAGGTGACCACTTTATTCTTGATGCTGCTTGCGAATTAGGTAATCAAAACATCGTTGGTTTGGATTACAAAGAATTACCTACTGATTTAAAACCTGCCGATGTATTGCTTTTGAATGATGGCTTAATTGTTTTAGTTGTCGATCGTATTGCAGGCTCACAGATTTTTACAACAGTGAAAATTGGTGGAGAACTTTCTAATAACAAAGGTATTAATCGTCAGGGTGGTGGGCTTTCAGCCCCAGCATTAACTTCCAAAGACATGGAAGACATTAAAACTGCATTGGTATTTGAAGCCGATTACATTGCGGTGTCATTCCCTAAGAGTCCTACCGACATGATCATGGCTAGACAACTGGCTGTGATTGCAGGCGAAGCGACTGGTCATAAGCCGCAAATGATAGCCAAGATAGAACGCGCTGAAGCGATTCCCTTGTTACAGGAAATTTTAGATGCCTCGGATGGCATCATGGTGGCGCGCGGTGATTTAGCTGTGGAAGTAGGGAATGCTGCAGTACCTGGTTTACAAAAGCGCATGATACGGTTGGCGCGTGCATCCGATAAGTTAGTCATCACTGCAACGCAGATGATGGAGTCGATGATACAAAATGCTGTGCCCACTCGCGCTGAAGTATCCGATGTAGCAAATGCAGTATTAGATGGCACTGATGCCGTGATGACCTCTGCTGAAACAGCGGCAGGTAAGTATCCGGTTGAAACTGTAGAAATGATGAATGCGATTTGTATCGAAGCGGAGAAATCAGAAGTCTCTACGCTAGATACCGATTTTATGAATGTCACCTTTGATCGTATTGATCAATCGATCGCGTATGGTGCTTTGTTTACAGCACATCATTTACGCGTGAAAGCGATTATTGCTTTAACAGAGTCAGGTTCTACTGCATTATGGATGAGTCGCCATAACATCGATATTCCCATTTATGCACTTACACCAAGTCGTGCCACTTTACGCAAAGCTGTTTTATACAGAAATGTTCATACATTAGAACTCACACCTTCTACTGACCGTGAAGCCACTTTTAAATCTGTTGAAGCCTTATTGAAATCTAAAAATTTAGTAGAAAAGGGTGACAGAATTGTTTTAACGTGGGGTGAGCCTATGGGGCAAACCGGTGGTACTAATGCTTTGAAAATCGCAACGATAGCTTAACTTTATTAAAAATAATTAGTCTGGAGAATTCGCATCATGCCTCTCGTATCACTTCGTCAATTACTCGATCATGCCGCTGAAAATCAATACGGCTTGCCAGCTTTTAATGTCAACAATCTTGAGCAAGTGTCGGCCATCATGGCTGCAGCAGATGAAGTCGGTGCGCCGGTCATCATGCAAGCATCTGCAGGTGCGAGAAAATATGCAGGCGAAGCATTTTTACGTCATTTGATTTCTGCAGCGGTGGAAAGCTATCCGCATATACCAGTCGTCATGCATCAAGATCATGGACAGTCTCCTGCGGTATGTATGGCAGCGATACGTTCAGGATTTTCATCAGTGATGATGGATGGTTCTTTAATGGATGATGGTAAATCTGTAGCGAGTTATGAATACAACGTAGAAGTATCGCGTCGCGTGGTGGAATTTTCGCATGCGATCGGTGTCACAGTCGAAGCAGAATTAGGTGTGCTCGGTTCTTTAGAAACCATGAAGGGTGATAAAGAAGATGGTCATGGTGCAGAAGGCACAATGACACGTGAGCAGTTATTAACGGATGTAGCGCAAGCAGCAGATTTTGTACGTCAAACACAATGTGATGCCTTAGCGATTGCGATTGGTACTAGCCATGGTGCATATAAATTTTCTCGTAAACCGACTGGCGACATATTAGCGATAGATCGCATTAAAGAAATTCATGCGCGCATTCCCAACACTCACTTAGTCATGCACGGCTCTTCTAGTGTGCCGCAAGAATTGCTTGCAGAGATACGTGAGTTTGGTGGGGATATGAAAGAAACCTATGGCGTACCGGTAGAAGAAATTCAAGAAGGTATTAAACATGGTGTGCGTAAGATTAATATTGATACAGATATTCGTCTTGCGATGACAGCCGCAGTTCGCCGCTACTTATTTGAAAATCCCTCTAAGTTTGATCCACGTGATTATCTAAAACCTGCACGTGAAGCTGCGATGCAGATTTGCAAAGCGCGCTTTGTTTCTTTTGGTTGTGAAGGACAAGCAGGAAAGATTAAATCTTTAAGCTTGGAAAAAATGGCTGAGAAATATAAAAAAGGTGAGCTCGCACAAATCGTGCAGTAATCTTACTTAATCAATTCATCCCAATTTTTTATAGAAGATAAAATTCCGGCGAATCCAGAAAGATAGAGCCGGAATTAAGCTTTCATTTCACTGTAAGCGACTTGCCTGTTTTATGCGCTAGTCATTTTTAAAAGTAAACACTGCCTCATGCATAGTCTTTATCAATCATCTATTCATTCACTTCCTTTATTAGGTCGCGGTAAGGTGCGCGATAACTATGCAGTGGGTGATGACAAAATACTCATCGTCACTACCGACAGACTTTCTGCTTTTGATGTGGTGATGAATGAGCCTATTCCTGCCAAAGGAAAAGTGTTAAATCAGATGTCTGATTTTTGGTTTGATAAATTATCAGCAATCGTGCCGAATCATTTAACTGGTGTAGCACCTGAATCTGTTGTGAAGCCTGAAGAAGCTGATCAAGTGCGGGGACGTGCAGTCGTAGCTAAAAAACTCAAGCCGATTTTAGTTGAAGCAGTAGTGCGTGGTTATCTCATTGGCTCAGGTTGGAAAGACTATCAAAGCTCGAGTGCTGTTTGTGGCATTCCACTGCCACAAGGCTTGCGTTTAGCTGATAAGTTAGCCGCACCAATATTTACACCAGCTGCGAAAGCAGATTTAGGTGAGCATGATGAAAATATTAGCTTTGCTGAAATGGAAGCACGTTTAGGTAAAGAGTTGGCTACGAAAATGCGTGATATCAGCATTGCGCTCTATCAGGCAGCGGCAGACTATGCAGCAACACGAGGCATCATCATCGCCGATACAAAATTTGAATTTGGTTTAGATGAGCATGGTGTATTACATTTAATGGATGAAGTATTAACAGCAGACTCATCACGTTTTTGGCCGGCAGATTCTTATGTTTCAGGTATTTCGCCGCCATCATTTGATAAACAATTTGTGCGTGATTATTTGGAAACATTAAAAGACTGGAATAAAACTGCACCTGCACCAGCATTGCCTGCTGATGTCATAGAAAAAACCGGTGCTAAATACAGAGAAGCTTTAGAACGCCTGACAGGCAATCAACTTAAAGATTGAGTGATGACGATGACGAATGCAGCGCAGCCTTTGGTAGGTGTGGTAATGGGATCCTCATCCGATTGGGATGTCATGCAACATGCAGTGAATATGTTGACCGAATTTGGCGTGCCATTTGAGAAGCAAGTATTGTCTGCACATCGCATGCCGGATGAAATGTTCACTTATGCTAAAGCAGCAGAATCGCGTGGTCTGCGCGCCATCATCGCTGGTGCAGGTGGCGCTGCACATTTGCCGGGTATGATCGCTTCACAAACCATAGTCCCAGTATTAGGTGTGCCTGTACCTTCTAAATATATGCGTGGTGAAGATTCATTACTGTCTATCGTGCAAATGCCTAAAGGCGTTCCTGTTGCAACCTTTGCGATAGGTGAGGCTGGTGCTGCGAATGCTGCATTAACAGCAATCGCTATCCTCGCTGCACATCATCCTGATCTCGCTGAAAAACTGCATCACTTCCGTGCCAAGCAAAACGCTGATGCACGTGCGATGACTTTGCCTGGCTAAGCGTGTCTTCTTCCTCATCGACATCATTGAAGCCGCATGCATCACCTGCCACTTGGTTAGGCGTGATGGGTGGTGGTCAATTGGGTCGTATGTTTGTGCATGCTGCACAAGCTATGGGCTACAAGGTCATGGTGTTAGAGCCTGCGGCTGATTGCCCTGCAGGTCATGCTGCTGATCGTTTGCTGTGCGCTGATTACACGAATCCCACAGCACTACAAGATATGGCGCAACAATGCGTTGCTGTGACGACTGAATTTGAAAATGTACCTGCACAAAGTCTGGCATCACTCGCTAATCAAGTTGTTGTAGCACCGTCAGCGCGTTGTGTATCAGTTGCGCAAGATAGATTGGTGGAGAAAAAATTCTTCTTAGATTGTGCAACTGCTTCAGGTGTGCAACCCGCACCACATCATGCGATTCATACCCAAGCTGATATTGATACATTACCTGATGATTTATTCCCCGGCATATTGAAAACAGTACGTATGGGTTATGACGGCAAAGGTCAAGTCAAAGTCACAAACCGCGAAGCGGTGAGTGCTGCATTTAATGAATTACAAGGCGTAGCTTGTGTATTAGAAAAAATGCTGCCACTAGCTTATGAGATCTCTGTCTTAACTGCACGTGGTGCAGATGGACAGGCAGTGGTTTATCCCATTGCTGAGAATGTACATCGTGACGGCATACTCTTCACCACCACCGTACCAGCACCGAGTGTGAGCGCTGAATGTGTCAAGCAAGCACAGCACGCAGCGTTGACGATTATTCGTCAGCTCGATTATGTTGGTGTGTTGTGTATAGAATTTTTTGTGTTGAAAGATGGCTCATTAGTCGTCAATGAAATGGCACCACGTCCCCACAACAGTGGCCATTACACCATGGATGCTTGCATCACTAGTCAGTTTGCACAGCAAGTACGCGCAATGACGAATCTTCCTTTGGGTGACGTTCGTCAGCATTCACCTGCAGTGATGTTAAATATTTTAGGCGATGTGTGGTTTGCAGATGATAGTGATCAAGTGGTAGAGCCTGCATGGGAAAAGATACTCGCACTGCCAGGTGCAAATCTACATTTATATGGCAAAGACGAACCACGTCGTGCTCGCAAAATGGGACACATTACTTTTGTGGCGCCTACCTTAGAGCAAGCACAAGCACATGTTAAAACCGCTTGTGATTTGTTGGGCATAGCAAGTTGAATGCATGAAGATTTTAGGATCTGATCAACTTGCGATTACAGAAGCTGCTGCACTACTAGAGCAAGGCAAGCTAGTCGCATTTCCTACCGAGACCGTTTATGGCTTGGGTGCGGACGCAGAAAATCCATCAGCAGTTGCTGCTATCTATGCAGCTAAAGGCCGACCTGCTAATCATCCTGTGATTGTGCATGTAGCAGAGCATGCAGACTTGCAGCATTGGGCACAACATATACCAACTGAGGCAGAAAAACTCATACAAGCTTTTTGGCCCGGTCCTCTCACACTTATATTAAAGCGTTCATCGCATATTCCTGATGCAGTATCAGGCGGTCAAGATACGATAGGCTTGCGTTGTCCTTCGCATCCGGTTGCACTCAATTTACTTAAACAATTTAAAAGAGGACAGGGTGGTATTGCCGCCCCTTCTGCAAATCGTTTTGGTCATGTGAGTCCTACATCTGCTCAACATGTAATGACAGAATTTTCTGAACTTCAAGCAAATGTAATTGCAGGTTTAATCGATGGTGGAGCAAGTGAAGTAGGAATTGAATCTACGATAATAGATTGTTCGCGTATATCAACCACTGGCATCGTTTTATTAAGACCGGGTTACATCACTGCAGAACAAATCGCTGCAGTAATAGGGTTGGAAGTTAAGGCGCCTGATCAGGCAGCACCCAGAGTATCAGGTGCTTTAGATGCACACTATGCGCCTCGTACGCCTTTGTTATTGATTAAGCAGGATGAACTACAACAAGTGATTAAAAGATTGGAAGCAAACCAACAATCTTTTGTGGTTATGACTTGTGGTGGTGGGGAATCAAGCTTTCAACCTTCAGCCTTGATGACACATCATTTGCCTTCAGATGCGAAGGCATATGCGCACGGACTTTATGCTGGATTGCGTTTATTAGATGAAAAAAAAGCGCAGATAATGTTAGTTGAACTGCCACCTCAGCATGAGGCTTGGCGTGGCGTGAATGACAGATTAAGAAGAGCGGCGTTTGATTCTTTGGATGTATTGAAGGAGATAAGAAGTAATAAAT
>JBEDCU010000123.1:0-4754 GCA_041176585.1 Pseudomonadota bacterium | reverse complement strand
AAATAACCGGTACCAACTTCACGTTGATGTTTAACTGCGGTAAAGCCTTTTTCTGCTGCAGCGAATTCAGCTTCTTGCAATTCAACGAAAGCAGACATCTGGTTACGTGCATAACCATGTGCCAGATTAAACATAGAGTAGTTCAATGCATGGAAACCAGCCAAGGTGATGAATTGGAATTTATAACCCATTGCGCCCAATTCTTTTTGGAATTTAGCGATGGTGGCATCGTCCAGATTCTTTTTCCAGTTGAATGAAGGTGAGCAGTTGTAGGACAACATTTTGCCTGGGAATTTAGCGTGAATCGCTTCTGCAAATTTCTTAGCAAATGCGAGATCTGGCTTACCAGTTTCACACCATACTAAATCAGCATAAGGAGCGTAAGCTAAACCACGGGAGATCGCTTGCTCAATACCTGGCTTGGTGCGGAAGAAGCCTTCTGGTGTACGTTCGCCAGTCAAGAATGGCTTATCGTTTTCATCCACATCTGAGGTCAGCAAATCAGCTGCTTCTGCATCCGTACGTGCAACTAAGATGGTTGGGGTGCCGGATACGTCTGCAGCTAAACGTGCTGCATTCAACTTCTCAACAGCTTCACGGCTAGGTACTAAAACCTTACCACCCATGTGACCGCATTTTTTTACTGATGCTAATTGATCTTCAAAGTGCACACCTGCTGCGCCTGCTTCGATCATGGACTTCATGAGTTCAAATGCGTTCAATACACCACCAAAACCTGCTTCAGCATCGGCTACGATAGGAGCGAAGAAGTCAATGTCGTTTTTACCTTCAGACCATTGAATTTGATCAGCACGTTGAAAAGTATTGTTGATACGCTTTACAACCATCGGTACCGAATTTGCTGGGTACAACGATTGGTCTGGATACATTTCACCGGCTAAGTTTGCGTCACCTGCAACTTGCCAGCCAGAGAGATAAATCGCTTTCAGACCTGCTTTAACTTGTTGCATAGCCTGGTTACCAGTCAACGCACCCAGTGCGTTAACGAATGGCTCGGTATGCAGCAGATTCCAGAGTTTTTCTGAGCCGCGCTTAGCCAATGTGTGATCGATTTGCACCGAACCGCGCAGACGTACGACTTCTTCTGCGCTGAAATTGCGCTTTACACTTTTCCAACGTGGGTTCTCTGCCCAGTCCTTCGTTAGAGCCTGAATTTGTTGTTCGCGAGTTGACATAGTGATCTCTCCTAGGGGTTAAACGATGTGTTCAAACGATAAAACCGATGGAGAAATCTTAGACCTTTTTTCGCGAGGCAACAAGGTCTTATATAAGACATATAAGATAAATTTTATTATTTTAAATCAATATGTTATGAGGTCTATTTCGCGATACGGAATGAAATTTCTTTAAATGAAAATTTTAGTGCTGCTCCACGGTTATGAAATAGGCAATTCTTGCTGCGAAACCAAGACCCCATCTGCATCAGCGTAAATCCAATCTCCGGGACGAATTGACACGCCAGAAATACTCACTTTTATATCTACATCACCCATGCCTTTGCGAATACTGCGTTGAGGATGCGCAGCTAAAGCGCGAACGCCAATGTCACAGGCATTGATTTCACTTGTGTCACGAACGCAGCCATTAACAACGATGCCAGCCCAGCCATTTTTTTCTGCTAGCACTGCGAGATTTCCACCTACCAGTGCGCAACGCAAACTGCCACCACCATCAATAACCAGTACACGACCATTACCTGATGTTTCTAATGCCTTACGCACTAACACGTTATCTTCGAAAACTTTGAGCGTTGCAACCTGCCCTGCAAAGACAACACGCTTGCCATAGTGATGAAACAAAGGCGGAAGGACAGCAAGACTGCCATCATGTAATTTATCTTCATGCGCATCACATAAATCACAAGTATTGAATTTCATACTGTCCCCTCTGCGTATGTTGGATAAAATCGCGTTGCATAATCATAAGCAAAGAATTGTTTTGTTCAATCGTACGAATACGCTGCGCTATTCGTACCTACATTTTTTATACTAATTTATCGCTAACTATCGGATATGATTTTTGCGCTACATTCGTACGAATACGCTGCGCTATTCGTACCTACATTACTTATCCTAATCAATAGTTAACTTAGACACGTGGTTTGGTAGGTACGATTAGCGTAGCGTAATCGTACGTAGTTATCTTTATTAAACACAACAAGCTCAGATAAACTTCTTAAAGCTCAGCTCCGATCCATTCACATCAATTGCAATTACATCCTTGGGACCATAATCCCCTTGCAAAATCACTTTCGATAATGGATTTTCAATTTGCTGTTGTATCGCGCGCTTCAATGGTCGTGCTCCGTACACAGGATCAAACCCAGCATCTGCAATTTTCTTCAATGCGGCATCGGTAATCATAAGGCCTATATCCATCTTACCTAATCGATCTTCTAACACTTGCAGTTGTATACGAGCGATCGCGCCTATGTCTTTGTCATCCAATGAATGGAAAACAACTAACTCATCAATACGGTTAATAAACTCTGGTCGGAAATGACTACGTACTTCAGCAAGTACTGATAATTTAACTAAACCAGGATCACTATCTTCCATAGATTGAATTTTATGTGAACCTAAATTCGATGTCATGACGATGACGGTATTTTTAAAATCTACTGTACGACCTTGACCATCAGTCATACGACCATCATCTAACACTTGTAGCAGCACATTAAATACATCAGGATGTGCTTTTTCTATTTCATCCAGTAAGATCACGCTATAAGGTTTACGACGTACAGCTTCAGTTAAATAGCCACCCTCTTCATAGCCCACATAACCAGGAGGCGCACCTAATAAACGTGCAACAGAATGCTTTTCCATGAACTCACTCATATCTAAGCGTATAAGCATGTCTTCAGAGTCAAACAAAAACGAAGCAAGAGCTTTGGTTAGTTCTGTCTTACCCACACCTGTGGGTCCTAAGAACATGAATGAGCCATACGGACGATTAGGATCAGACAATCCTGCTCTGGATCTTCGAATAGCATCTGATACCGCTTTGATCGCTTCATGTTGACCAACCACACGCTTATGTAATTCATCTTCCATATGCAACAGTTTTTCACGTTCACCTTGCATCATCTTAGATACAGGAATACCTGTTGAACGTGACACCACTTCTGCAATTTCTTCCGCACCAACTTGAGTGCGTAATAAGCGAGGTTTACCACCTGCCGCTTCACCTTTATCAGCTTGCTTTAACTGTGCTTCTAGTTCAGGCATGCGGCCATACTGAAGCTCAGACATTTTTTGCCAGTCGCCTTTGCGACGTGCATCTTCCATCTGTAAGCGTATTTTTTCGATTTCTTCTTTGATATGCTGACTACCTTGCACAGCCGCTTTTTCAGATTTCCATACCTCTTCTAGATCACCATATTCACGTTCAAGTCGGGTAATTTCTTCTTCAATCAAGCCCATGCGCTTTTGTGAAGCTTCATCTTTTTCTTTACGAATCGCTTCGCGTTCAATTTTCAATTGAATTAAACGACGATCGAGTTTATCCATGACCTCTGGCTTGGAATCGATTTCAATTTTTATTTTGGAAGCAGCCTCATCGATTAAATCAATCGCTTTATCGGGCAAGAAACGATCAGTGATGTACCGATGTGAAAGCTCTGCTGCTGCAACAATGGCAGGATCAGTAATGTCTACCCCATGATGCACTTCATATTTCTCTTGCAATCCACGTAGTATGGCGATCGTCGCTTCTACACTAGGCTCATCAACAATAATTTTTTGGAAGCGACGTTCAAGCGCTGCATCTTTTTCTATGTATTTACGATATTCATCGAGCGTGGTCGCACCGACGCAATGTAATTCACCACGCGCTAATGCGGGCTTTAACATATTTCCTGCATCCATAGCACCATCTGCCTTACCTGCACCTACCATGGTATGCATTTCATCGATGAAGACGATGTTTTGTCCAGCATCTTGCGATAACTCTTTAAGCACTGCTTTTAAACGTTCTTCAAACTCACCGCGATATTTCGCACCTGCGACTAAGGCAGCCATATCTAAAGACAAGACACGTTTGTTTTTTAATGAATCAGGTACTTCACCATTGACGATACGTTGTGCTAGTCCTTCTACAATCGCTGTCTTACCCACACCAGGCTCACCAATTAAAACAGGATTATTTTTTGTGCGACGCTGTAACACTTGAATTGCACGACGGATTTCATCATCACGACCAATCACAGGATCAAGCTTGCCTAGACGAGCACGTTCAGTTAAATCGATGGTGTATTTTTTTAATGATTCACGTTGACCTTCTGCTTCTTGTGAATCAACATGCGCACCACCTCGCACTGCTTGTATTGCGGCTTCAAGGGCTTTACGCGTTAGTCCATTTTCACGCGCTAATTTGCCTGCTTCAGATTTATCATCTGCTAAGGCTAATAAAATCATTTCACTAGCGATAAATTGATCACCGCGTTTTTGCGCTTCTTTATCAGCCAGATTTAATACTGCAACGAGCTCACGACCAACCTGCACTTCACCACCATTGCCACTCACTTTAGGCAATCTTTCCATTGCACTTTTCATTGCAGTGGTAAGACCATTTACATTCACGCCTGCACGCTGCAACAGAGAGCGAGAACCGCCATCATCTTGATTTAACAAAGCTGTCAGTAAATGTATCGGTTCTATGTATTGATTATCGTGACCAACAGCATGGCTTTGCGCATCTGCCAAGGCTTCTTGTAGTTTGGTGGTGAGTTT
>JBEDCU010000122.1:0-8172 GCA_041176585.1 Pseudomonadota bacterium | reverse complement strand
TAATTCGCAACAAGGCAGCGACGTTTTTATTTCGTGTGCAGGGTGATTCCATGGTGGGCATAGGGATTTATGCCGGTGACACTTTGCTGGTCGATCGCTCTATCGATCCGCGTCATAACGCCATTGTGTTGGCAGTGTTGAATAATGAATTCTCCGTGAAGCGTCTTTATAAGCGTGGCGGCGTTATTCGACTAATTTCAGAAAACCCTCTTTATCCACCGATACAAATTAAAAATGGAGAAGAGTTATCGGTCTGGGGTGTGGTGACATTCAATCTACATAAGCTGTATTGAAAGCGGACCATGAAACAAGGCCTTGCCCAGATCGCTTTAGTAGATTGTAATAATTTTTATGTCAGTTGCGAGCGCTTATTTAGACCGGATTTAGTCGGACGTCCCGTTGTCGTGCTCTCGAATAATGATGGCTGTGTGGTGTCACGTTCGAATGAAGCCAAGGCACTCGGCATAGGCATGGGACAGCCTTGGTTTCAGTTAAAAGCACTCGCAGAAGAACACAGCGTATTAGCACTCAGTTCTAACTATGCTTTATATGCAGATGTATCTAATCGCGTGATGTCAGTGTTAAGCACCTTCTCGCCAAGACAAGAGGTGTATTCCATTGATGAGTGTTTTGTAGATTTAACCGGCATGCCCGAGTTACGTAGCGTGAGCTATGCTATACATGCACGGATTAAATCTTGGGTAGGCATTCCAGTCTGTGTAGGTATAGGTCCTACTAAAACACTTGCAAAGCTAGCCAATCAAGTCGCGAAAAAACATCCACGTTCTAAAGGTGTGTTTAACTTTAATGATTTATCAGAAGATCAAAAAAGTAGATTGTTATCGCAATGGCCAGTATCAGAAGTGTGGGGAGTAGGGCGACGTCTCACACAGCGACTTGCGCAATACGACATCACAACCATACGCGATTTGCGAGAGGCGCATACACCAACACTGCGCGCAGAGTTTGGTGTGGTGATGGAAAAAACACAGCGTGAATTACAAGGTCTTGCGTGTATAGATTTAGAAGACATTACACCACCCAAGCAGCAAATCATTGCGAGTCGATCATTTGGTGAGATGGTGAATGAATTGGATGTGCTGAAAGATGCACTTTCTACTTTTGTTGCGAATGCCTGCAGTAAATTACGTGCGCAAGATAGTCAGACTGCTGTAGTACAAGTATTTTTAATGACGAATCGATTTCGTCCTGAGCTGCCACAATATAACCCCACACTCTCGATAGCATTGCCACAACCTACGAATGATAGTTTGATGATCAATCGTTGGGCTGCTTGGCTGTTAGAGAAAATATGGAAGCCAGAGTATGCGTATAAAAAAGCGGGGGTGATGTTGAGTGAAATTACGCCATTAACGCAATGGCAGGGAGATTTACTTACACCAGCAACAACGCACAACAACGCATTGATGCAAGCATTAGATGGTGTGAATGCGCGCTATGGACGTGCGACTTTGCGCGTCTCAACGCAAGGATTAATGAATAGTACAACCGGTGGTTGGGCCATGCGACAAGAAAGAAAATCACCCAGCTATACAACTGACTGGGATGCCATTCCTCATGTGGCTTAGGTGGTTGTAATATCAGTCACTAAACATATCAAAAATTAAATTGCGTAACCAACGATTGCCTACTTCTTTATGAAATCGCGAATGCCAAAATAAATTAATACCGATTTCAGGCAATTGCATAGGCAATGCAACATAAGTCAAATTAAAAGGTGCGGCGCAATGTCTTGCGAAGCGCTCTGGCACAGTGGCTATCATATTGGTGCTGGATAAGATGTGACCGACTGCCACAAAATGCGGCACAGTGAGTGACACTTTACGATGTACACCTAGCTTTTCAATCGAGGCATCAACAGTAGCGTGTCCTGTTCCTACTGCTGACACCACCACATGATTTTCTGCTTCAAACTCTGCTTGCGTGAGTGCGGCTGTTTTATCTAACCGATGTCCGCGTCTAAACATACAAACATGATCTTGCACGAATAGCCTGCGTTGAAAAAAACCGGATTTAAGATGTGGCAACCATCCGATCGCTAAATCAATTCTGCCTGCTTCCATATCGTCGGCTAAATTACTTCCCGTAGAACGTATGGTGTTGAGTGAAATATCCGGTGCAGTCTCTGCCAGTAAGTCCATCAATTTCGGTAAAAAATAAATCTCACCGATGTCGGTAATAGCGGCAATAAATTTGCGTTTGCTTTCTGTCGCTTCAAAACGTGTGCGCTGACTCAATGTCTCTTGAATAGAGGCGAGGGCATAACCTATAGGTTCGGCTAACTGCATGGCATAGGCGGTGGGCTCCATGCCTTTAGAGGTGCGTATAAACAAATCATCGTTTAACTGCTTACGCAAACGATTCAAGGCATTACTTACGGTGGGCTGAGTCAGTCCCAACGTAGTCGCTACCGCAGAGACTCTGCGTTCTTGTAAAAGTTGTTGAAATATTATCAACAAGTTAAGGTCTATATCTTTAAGGTTCACGTGAGTAGTATTCAAAATATGAATATATATAATTCAGGTAATTCTATATCTTAATTTTAGTCAGATTCCTATACTCATCTCCGTATTCTTATAAAAAAACGTGGAGACCATGGAATTAGTCGTTCATCCCTTGGATAGGGTATTGCCCATCACAGCAGGTGCCAATCTGCTTGAGACTTTGCGCGCCAATGACGTGCCGATTTCCTATAGCTGTATGTCAGGGCGTTGCGGCACTTGCCGCTGCAAGGTGGTGAGTGGTCAGTTACTGGAAACAGGGCGTGAAGCCAAAATCACCAATCCTTTAGAAGGGGATTACATACTCGCTTGTACTAGTGTGCTAACCGAGAGCTGTGCGATTGAAATACCTGAGCAAGATGAAATCGTCACTCATCCAGCACGCATACTCAAAGCGACAGTGACAGCGATAGACGATGTCACGCATGACATAAAACGTTTGCGCTTACGTACGAATAAACCCCTGTCGTACTCACCGGGTCAATACGCCACCTTAGAATTTACTAAGGACCGCAGTCGTCCTTACTCCATGGCGGGCTTATGTACAGACGAAGAACTAGAGTTTCATATTCGTTATGTGCCGGATGGTCGTGTAACAGGTTATCTCTTTAATGAATTAAAAATAGGTGATGCAGTACGTGTCTCAGGTCCTCTGGGTACCGCCTATCTACGTACACAACACACCGGCTCCATGTTGTGTGTGGCGGGTGGTACTGGTCTTGCACCAGTATTATCAATTGTGCGTGGAGCGATAGCAGCTGGTATGCAGAATCCTATTCATTTGTACTTTGGTGTCCGTTCGCCACAAGACATTTATGGTCTCGCTGAATTACAAGCGCTGCAAAAAAACCATTCGAATGTAAAACTTGAAATTGTTGTCACCACTGACAATGAAGAAAATTCAGGTTATCGCGTTGGTCTTGTTACTGATGTCATCGCACAAGACATTCCCAATTTTAATGACTGGCGAGCTTATATCTGTGGTGCTCCACCTATGGTGGAAGCAGCAGCAGTACTCGTCAAACAGCGTGGCATACAAGCAGAACAAGTCTATGCCGATGCGTTTTATGCCAGCGGAACCTAATAAGGAGTCAGCATGCAAGAAAAATCAAACAATGCAAAGCAAGCGTATTACGATCGCATTGCAAAAGATCATATGACGCCATTGTGGGAAGTGCTTGGTGCGTTAGTACCTAAGTCACCCAACAGCCCTGCTCAACCAGCATTGTGGCGTTATGCAAATTTACGCGACAAAGTGATGGAAGCAGGAGAACTCATCACTGCTGAACAAGCAGAACGTCGTGTATTAATTTTAGAAAATCCAGGCTTACAAGGTCAATCCGCGATTACACAATCTTTATATGCAGGCTTGCAGTTGATTCTTCCTGGTGAAGTCGCACCAGCACATAGACATACACAATCAGCACTACGCTTAGTGATGGATGGTGAAGGTGCTTACACCGCAGTAGATGGTGAACGTACCACCATGCGACGTGGAGATTTCATCATCACACCATCATGGACATTTCATGATCACGGTAATTTAGGGAATGAACCCGTTGTGTGGTTAGATGGTTTAGATATTCCTACCGTGCGATTCTTTGATGCAGGTTTTGCGGAACATGGAGTTAGTGCATCACAAGAGACCACACGTGCTGAAGGTGATGCATTAGCGCGTTATGGTAACAACATGCTACCTGTCGATTTTTATCAAACACCGGCTGAGCCTACGCGTGTTTTTGTGTATCCATTTAGTCGCACCATGGAATCACTGAATCAAATTGCAAGTGGAAAGCCGGATCCTCACTTAGGATACAAACTACGCTATGTGAATCCCGCTACCGGTGCTTCACCTATGCCCACCATTGGTGCATTCACGCAAAGACTGCCAGCTGGATTTGAAACTCAAGCTTATCGCAGTACAGATGGCACTGTTTATGTTTGTCAGGAAGGCGAAGCCACAGTATCAGTGGGTGAGCAAGAATGGCAATTACAACCCGATGATATTTTTGTTGTGCCATCGTGGCAGCCACTGAAATTTCTCGCCAAGCGCGACACCACACTCTTTAGTTTTTCAGATCGCCCTGTGTTGCAGTCAATTGGACTGTGGCGCGAAGCTCGTCTTTAACATTTCACTACATTGGAATTCCTATGAAATACGCACTCCCAGTACCACCCATTTACACACTAGCAATTGCAGATAGCGATGAAGCTTTTCCAGTTAATCGTGTTTATTGCGTCGGTCGTAACTATGCAGCGCATGCACGTGAAATGGGAAAAGATCCTGATCGCGATCCACCATTCTTTTTTATGAAGCCAGCCTGTGCTGTGGTGCAAGCTGATAAAAAAGGAATAGAAATACCTTATCCACCGATGACCAAGAATTTTCATCATGAGGTGGAGTTAGTTGTCACCATCGCTAAAGGTGGAAAAGATATTGCGGTGGAAGATGCATTAGCGCATGTGCATGGCTATGCAGTGGGATTAGATATGACAAGACGTGACTTGCAATTAGATGCGCGTGATAAAGGTCGCCCTTGGGAGTTTGGTAAATCCTTTGCACAATCTGCACCAATAGGACCTGTTTCTCCAGTTGCCAAGATTGGTCATTTATCTACTGCGATGATTTCATTAACAGTTAATGATCAACCACGTCAATCTTCTGACATAGATAAACTTATCTGGTCAGTTGCAGAATCGATTTCCTATCTTTCGCAATATGAAACATTAGAACCTGGTGACATCATCATGACAGGTACACCTGAAGGTGTAGGCGCCGTGGTTGCAGGTGATGTAATGCATGCGCATATCGATGGTTTAGGTGAAATCATCGTTAAGGTTGCTAAGTAATTATCGCGAGGAGAGCAACATGGGTGAGACGACACAAGTATTCAATCAGCCACATGTGTGGGAAGCCGAAGGTTCAAGTCGAATTCCCTTCTGGGCTTATACAGATGAAGCTATCTATAAAAAAGAACTCGATCGTCTTTTTTATAAAGCGCATTGGAGTTACATAGGCTTAGAAGCGGAAGTGCCGAATCCGGGTGACTTTAAACGTACCGTTATTGGTGAACGTTCTGTGGTGATGACGCGTGATATGGATGGCGTGATTAACGTTGTTGAAAATGTTTGTGCACATCGTGGTATGCAATTTTGTCGTGAGCGTCATGGCAATAAAAAAGAATTAGTGTGTCCTTATCATCAGTGGAATTACTCGCTCAAAGGTGATTTACAAGGTGTGCCATTTCGTCGGGGTGTAAAACAAGATGGAAAAATTAATGGCGGCATGCCCAAGGAATTCAAGACAGAAGATCATGGACTGAATAAACTAAAAGTCGCAACGCGTGGTGGTGTTGTGTTTGCTTCATTTGATCATGATGTCGAACCTTTTGAAGACTATCTAGGTCCTGATATGTTGTCGTACTTTGATCGTTTATTTAACGGTCGTAAGTTAACGATTCTGGGTTATAACCGTCAGCGCATTCCAGGTAACTGGAAACTGATGCAAGAAAACATTAAAGATCCTTATCATCCTGGCTTACTCCATACGTGGTTTGTCACCTATGGCTTATGGCGTGCGGATAATAAATCAGAGTTAAAAATGGATGCGAAGTTTCGTCATGCAGCTATGATTTCTACGCGTGGTACAGGTGGAGCAAAAGAAGAAGTAACTAAGGGCGTCACCAGCTTTAAAGAAAATATGGAAGTGCTAGATAAGCGTTTGATTGATATCGTTCCTGAAGCATGGTGGAACGGCCCCACTGCCGTCATGATGACAATTTTCCCTAGCGTGATTATTCAACAGCAAGTCAATAGTGTGTCGACTCGGCATATTCAACCGAATGGTCATGGATCATTTGATTTTGTGTGGACGCATTTTGGCTTTGAAGAAGACACGCCAGAAATGACAGAACGTCGTCTGATACAAGCTAACTTATTTGGTCCTGCAGGTTTTGTTTCAGCAGATGATGGCGAAGTGATTGAACTCTCGCAATTTGGATTTGAACAAAAACCATCGCATAGAGCTGTTGCAGAGCTGGGCGGCTATGAATGCGAAAATACTGATCACATGGTGACTGAAACCTTAATCAGAGGGATGTATAACTATTGGCGTAAAGTGATGGAGATCTGATGACTATGTCTAACAAAATAGATTCTCAAGTTTTGCTTGATCTTATTACACTCTATGCTGACTATGCCGCAGCAGTCGATAGTGCGCAATGGGATAAGTGGGTAGAGTTTTTTGTTGAAGATTGTGAATATAAAATTCAGCCACGTGAAAACTATGAACGTGGATTTCCTCTATCTACACTCGCACTACTTAGTAAAAATATGCTGAAAGATCGTGTATATGGCATACATGAAACGCTGTATCACGATCCTTATTACCAACGACATGTTGTTGGCTTACCTGTTATACGTGAAATCAATAATAATTTAATTGTGGCTGAAGCAAATTATGCTGTCTTTAGAACTAAGCTATCAGAAGAATCAACGGTATTTAATGTAGGTCGTTATTTGGATCGTATACAACGCGATGCTAACGGTTTGAAGTTTGTGTCTCGCTTATGTATTTATGACAGCGAAATGATACCTAACTCCATTATTTACCCTATTTAAAGAGGTCATCATGAGCGCTACATGGATAGAACTGGCAGCAGTCGATGCAATTCCTGAAGATGATGTTATCGGTATTGATGCAGAAGGCAAGAGCTTTGCACTGTATCAGGTAGATGGTGAGATTTATGCCACTGATAATATTTGCACGCATGGTAATGCAAGATTATGCGATGGATTTTTAGAAGGACATGAAATTGAATGTCCGCTACATCAAGGTAAGTTTGATATACGAAATGGCAAAGCCATGTGCGCTCCTTTAACGGAAGATGTGAAAACCTATCCAGTTAAAATAGAAGGAACGTGCGTCTTTGTTGAAGTGTGAAGTGAAACTAGCGAATTGAGATCATAAAATAATGATGATACAGCCTTTAGTACTACATAATTATTTTCGTAGCTCCGCAGCTTATCGAGTTCGTATTGCAATGAACCTGAAAGGCTTAAGTTACGACTATGTGCCAGTGCATCTCACGCGTGATGGTGGCATGCAATTTCAAGAGTCGTATAAAACTA
The DNA here is from genome assembly GCA_041176585.1 of Pseudomonadota bacterium. Classification (GTDB taxonomy): domain Bacteria; phylum Pseudomonadota; class Gammaproteobacteria; order Burkholderiales; family Burkholderiaceae_D; genus Pernthalerella. Next base: position 520 of record JBEDCU010000122.1, on the reverse strand, counting down.
AAAATCCTCAGCAATTAGTCCCCTTGTTGGATGATGAGGGATTTCAAGTCAGTCAGTCGATTGCAATTATTGAATACTTGGATGAAAAATTTCCAGCAGTGCGTCTCATACCCGCTTCTTTAGAGGGTAGAGCACGAGTGCGACAATTAGCATTGGCAATCTCATGTGATATTCATCCTTTACAAAATTTACGTGTATTGAAATACCTCACGCAAAAATTAGGCGTGTCGGAAGAAGATAAGACTGCATGGATACAGCATTGGTTGACACTAGGCCTTGAAGCATTAGAGACTGATCTTGCGCGTTCATCAACAAGAGGACGATTTTGTTTTGGTGATGCGCCTACCCTGGCGGATTGTGCTTTGGTTCCGCAAATGTTTAGTGCAGTACGCTTTGGTATCGATACGAAGCAATATCCAACTTTGCAGGCTATTGTGGAAGCATGTGAAGCACTCCCAGCGATTGCAGCGGCACATCCAGCACGTCAAGTAGACTCTGAATAAGCCTATCTGGTTTAGCT
>JBEDCU010000121.1:0-29500 GCA_041176585.1 Pseudomonadota bacterium | reverse complement strand
GGTATGGGTGGTTATGTGACTGTACCTGGTGGATTAATGGCGAAATTATGTGGCGTGCCACTTGCGATTGTGAATGCAGATGCTTCATTGCTCATGTCAAATAAAGTGCTGGTGCCGTTTGCTAGAAAAATTTTATTTGGTTTCACAACAGCTAAGCAGTCGACTAATACAAATAAATTTATTGTCACTGGCAATCCAGTGCGCAAAGACATTCGTGAATTAACTCAGCCTGAACAACGCTATGGTTCGCGTTCAGGAAAATTACATATCTTAATTATTGGCGGTAGTTTGGGTGCACGCGTATTAAATGAAACCGTGCCTGCTGCTTTAGCTTTACTGCCTGAAGCGCAGCGTCCTATGGTTGTACATCAGTCAGGTAAGCAGCACATAGACGCATTAAAGAGTGCATATACACGAGCAGGGGTAGAAGCAGAAGTGCTGCCCTTTATTGATGATATGGCACATCAATATAGCCAAGCTGATTTAGTGATTTGTCGAGCAGGCGCAATCACAGTGTCAGAGTTGTGTGCTGCAGGTGTTGCGAGCGTGTTAGTGCCCTTGGTTGTATCAACCACAGCCCATCAACGCGATAACGCGCAATGGATGGCACAAGCACATGCTGCTATCCATATGTCGCAAACTGAATTATCAGCGTCTTCATTGGCTTCGCTTTTACAAAACATCACACGTGAGCAGTGTCAGAAAATGGCGATCGCTGCACATCATCAAGCACGACGTGATGCGAATGAAATGATTGCGAATGTATTAGAAGAGTTGAGTGGCAGCGCAAGAATAGTAGGCAAGACAAATGAAGCATAAAGTTAAAAATATTCACTTTGTAGGCCAAAGCGGCGCGGTCGCGCTGCGCTTATTAATAGAGCAAAAGCCGGAGTCAGTTGTAAGAAGAATTGATAAAGTAGATGAAGCATAAAGTAAAAAATATTCATTTCGTAGGCATAGGCGGGTCCGGCATGAGCGGCATCGCGGAGGTGTTGCTCAACCTCGGCTATAACGTGTCGGGTTCTGATCTTGCGAATAATGCTGCGAGTCGTCGTTTAGCTGAGTTGGGCGCACATATTCATATTGGTCACTCGCCAGACTATGTACAGGGTGCGGATGCGATTGTGACGTCGACGGCAGTCAAGCCAGATAATCCTGAAGTGATTGCTGCGCGTGCGCGTCATATTCCAATTGTGCCGCGTGCAGTGATGTTGGCTGAGTTAATGCGTTTAAAAAGTGGTATTGCGATTGCTGGCACACATGGAAAAACCACTACGACTAGTTTGGTAGCGAGTGTGTTGGCGCAAGGTGGTTTAGATCCTACCTTTGTTATTGGCGGTCGATTAAATAGTGCGGGTGCAAATGCAAAGCTAGGTGCAGGTGATTTTATTGTGGCTGAAGCAGATGAATCAGATGCCTCATTTCTGAACTTATCGCCCACGATAGAAGTCATTACCAATATCGATGCCGATCATATGGAAACTTATGAGCATAGTTTTGCAAAGCTTAAGCAAGCGTTTATCGAGTTCACACAAAGATTACCGTTCTATGGTGTTGCAATTTTATGCCTCGATGATGCGAATGTACGCGAGATCATGCCCTTCATTTCTAAGATGATTGTGACCTATGGTTTTCATGAAGAAGCGGATGTACGTGCTGTGAATGCAAAACCTGTGAATGGCCATATGGAATTCACGGTGATACAAAAAGATTATCCAGACTTGCATGTGCATCTCAATCAACCCGGTATGCACAATGTACAAAATGCTTGCGCTGCGATAGCGATAGCGCGTGAAGTCGGCGTGGAAGATGCAGATACACAAAAAGCTTTAAGAGAATTTACCGGTGTAGGTAGACGATTCACGCGTTATGGTGAATTAGCTTTACCTGCAGCACAAGGACAGTTTGCATTGGTGGATGACTATGGACATCACCCCGTAGAAACAGCTGCCACGATTGCAGCCGCACGTGGTGCCTTTCCTGGTCGCCGTTTAGTGTTGGCATTTCAACCGCATCGGTATACACGTACGCGTGATTTATTTGAAGATTTTGTAAAAGTATTGTCGACTGTAGATGTGCTCTTATTAGCGGATGTGTATCCGGCAGGTGAGCAACCTATTCCTGCTGCAGATGGAAGATCGCTAGCGCATGCATTGCGCGTGGTGGGTAAAACAGAATTAATTTTTGTAGAAAATATCACTGAGATGGCGGAGTCGGTTTTACAAGCAGCACGTGCAGGTGATGTGGTGATGACGATGGGTGCGGGATCCATTGCTAATGTACCGGCTCAATTGCAAGAAATGACAGCTAAGAATGTGTAATGAGTAAAAAATGATGAAACAAGAATTCGGAAAAGTCGGTGTGTTGTTTGGTGGTCGTTCGGCTGAGAGAGAAATCTCCATCATGTCCGGCACGGGTGTGTTATCGGCTTTACAAAGTCGCGGTATCGATGCGCATAAATTTGATCCTGCAGAATATTCACTTGCTGACTTAGCGAGTGAAAAATTTGACCGTGTATTTATCGCTTTGCACGGACGCTATGGTGAAGACGGCACCTTGCAAGGCGCATTAGAGCAAATGGGCATTCCTTATACGGGCCCTGGTGTGTTGGCTTCTTCTATCGCAATGGATAAAGCGATGACTAAGCGTCTTTGGTTATTCAATGGATTGTCCACGCCGAAGTTTGAAATGCTCCATACGCAATCCGATTGGCAGCATGTAGCGCATACCTTAGGTTTACCTTTGATTGTGAAGCCTGCACATGAAGGTTCTACCTTAGGTTTAACGAAAGTTACAGATGCTGCACAACTACCTGCTGCCTATGTATTAGCTGCAAAGTTTGATTCTGCTGTGATGGCGGAAGAATTCATTAGTGGCATGGAGTTAACCTGTCCATTGTTAGGCGTGGGTGATGATGCAAGAGCATTACCTGTGGTGCGTATTATTGCGCCCGATGCAAATTACGATTATCAAAACAAATATTTTACAAACGATACGCAATATCTTTGCCCTAGCAATTTACCGCCAGAGCAGGAAAAACAAATTCAAGAATTAGCATTAGCAAGTTATCGCACACTAGGTTGTCGTGGATGGAGTCGCGCTGATGTGATGGTACGCGCTACCGATGGCAAGCCATTTTTATTAGAGATTAATACTTCACCCGGTATGACAGGACATTCCTTAGTACCGATGGCGGCACTGGCTGCTGGCATATCGTATGAAGATTTATGTATAGAGATTTTGCGAACGGCACAATGTGATTTGCAGCCTTTGCCGGATTGGAAAGTCAGTAAATAGGAAACAAGAGCTAAACGAAATCGCCAATTATGTTGAATGACATCAGACTCATGAATTCTGTCACTCGCGCAGTACTCGCGGTGTTGATACTTGTGCTGCTGTTTGCTAGTTATCGTTGGCTTGCATTGCAAAATTATTTTGATTATCGCGTGATTATGGTGCGCGGAGCGCAGCAAGTAGCGCTACGTTATGTCGATGATGCAACGGTGAGAAGCGCTGCATTGCCACGTTTGCGAGGAAATTTTTTTACGGGTGATTTACATACCATGCGTGCTGCATTTGAAACGGTGCCTTGGGTACATCATGCTTCTGTGCGACGTGAGTGGCCTAATAAATTACAAGTAACAGTTGAAGAGTATGTCGCTTTAGGTACGTGGGATGATATTAATGGAAGGCTGTTATCGGTTGATGGTGTGATTTTTTCTGCCAATCTCGATGAAGCTGAGCAGGAAGGTAAGTTGCTTGAGTTGGCTGGACCCGATGATAGTGCTGCAGAAGTAGCGGCACGCACCTTAGATTTGCAAGCGAGTTTATCGACCATCAATCTCAAATTGCGTGCTTTAACATTGTCCAAGCGTTATGCATGGACAGCGAAATTAGATAACGGTATTACTTTATATCTAGGACGTGAACTGAATGCTGGAGATTTGAAAATGCGTATACAAAAGTTTGTGAGTGTCTATCCCTCACTTGCTGCGCGATTTCCTAATCGTATAGAAAGTATTGATATGCGTTATCCAAATGGATTAGCGCTACGTCAGCGGGGGCAAAGTGCGCCTGCAAGCAGTTTAAAGAATGAAACATGATGATGGAAATCTTGGTGAGCTCTATTAACTTTAACGCTGTAGTTAAAAAGTCAAAAACGCTATGACAAAAGACGCAAAAAATTTAATTGTAGGTCTCGATATCGGCACCTCAAAAATCGTGGCGGTAGTGGCCGAGGTATTGCCAGACGGTCGCCACGAAGTGATTGGTTTAGGTCAGCATGAATCGAAAGGCCTGAAAAAAGGTGTGGTGGTAAATATCGAAGCCACAGTGGAATCCATACAGCGCGCACTTGAAGAAGCGGAGTTAATGGCGGACTGCCAAATACGTAATGTGTGGACAGGTATCGCTGGCGCACATATACGCAGCTTTAATTCTAGTGGCATGGTTGCGATTAAAGATAAAGAAGTAACCGCAGCGGATGTGAGTCGTGTGATTGAAACTGCTAGGGCAGTGAATATTCCTACTGATCAGCAATTGCTACACACCGTGCGTCAAGAATTTATCGTTGATAGCCAAGAAGGTGTACGTGAACCGATTGGTATGAATGGCATACGTTTAGAAGTCAGAGTGCATATCGTTACAGGTGCAGTCTCAGCGGTACAAAATATTTTGAAATGTGTACGTCGTTGCGGTCTGGAAGTCGTTGATTTGATTTTGCAACCTATGGCATCAGCAGATGCCGTGTTAACGCTAGATGAAAAAGAGCTTGGTGTTGTTTTAGTTGATATTGGTGGCGGTACGACGGATGTTGCCATTTTCACTGAAGGTGCGATTCGACACACAGCAGTTATTCCTATTGCAGGTGATCAAATCACGAATGACATTGCAATGGCCTTACGTACCCCGACTGCAGAAGCAGAAGAAATCAAAGTACGTTATGGCGTTGCGAAACAAGTGTTGGCTGATCCAGGTGAATCCTTTGATGTGCCAGGTTTAGGCGATCGTGCAGCACGTGCCTTATCACGCCAAGCGTTGGCAGCTGTGATTGAGCCACGTGTGGAAGAGTTGTTTTCGTTAGTGCATCAAGTGGTACGTGAATCAGGATTTGAAGAAGTGCTCTCGTCAGGCATCGTACTCACAGGTGGTAGCGCGATGATGCCCGGCATGATGGAATTGGCAGAAGATATTTTTCTTAAGCCAGCACGTGTAGGTATACCTGATTACAACGGTCAGTTAGCTGATGTAGTGAAGAGTCCGCGTTATTCAACTGTATTAGGTTTGTTATTAGAAGCAAAGCAGCAGTATTTGCGTGGTCAAGTTGTACATCGTCAGGCGAGTTCGGCGGGTGCAGTTTTACAACGTATGAAAGAGTGGTTTTTAGGTAATTTTTAATAGGTTCAATTTTTTAAGTTTGAGTTTGTTTTAATCCGCAGTTGGTAGTTGCTAGCCGTCATGTCCAATGATGGTTATTGACTAAAAACTGCTTCACAAAGGGAGTCATCATGGAAATCACAATGCTAGAAAATACTAAAGGTACGGTGATCAAGGTTGTGGGTGTTGGTGGTGCTGGCGGTAACGCTGTACAGCACATGATTAACAAAGGTGTATCTGGTGTCGAATTTATTGTCGCCAATACTGACGCTCAAGCTTTATCTCTTTCTAAAGCACACAATGTTATTCAAATTGGTGAAACTGGTTTGGGTGCAGGTATGAAGCCTTCACTCGGTCGTCAGTTAGCTGAAGAAACACGTGGTCGTATTGAAGATGCAATTCGTGGCGCGCATATGGTCTTTATTGCGGCTGGTATGGGTGGTGGTACCGGAACCGGTGCGGCACCTATCGTTGCGCAAATCGCAAAAGAAATGGGTGCACTGACTGTGGCTGTCGTATCAAAGCCATTTTCATACGAAGGTCAGAAATGCATGGATATCGCTAACGAAGGTTTAGAAGAATTAGGTCAGCATGTTGATTCGCTGATCGTCATCTTGAATGAAAAGTTAGAAGATATTTATGAAGATGACAGCATGATGGAATGGTTACAGCACGCAGATGATGTATTAAACAATGCGGTTGCGGGTATTGCTGAAATCATTAACGTACCAGGTCATATCAATGTTGACTTTAATGACGTAAAAACCATTATGGGTGAACAAGGTAAAGCCATGATGGGTACCGCAGTTGCTTCAGGTGTCGATCGTGCACGTCTTGCAGCCGAACAAGCAGTCGCTTCACCTTTGTTAGACGGAGTAGATTTATCAGGTGCTAGCGGTGTATTGGTGAACGTCACTGGTAGCAAAGGTTTGAAAGGTAAAGAGATAAAAGAAGTAATGGCAACGGTTCGTGCCTTTGCAGCACCTGATGCTTCTATCGCACAAGGTATTGCATATGACGAGAGCATGGGTGATGAAATCCGTGTCACTGTTGTTGCAACCGGCTTAGGTCGTCTGCGTCGTGCGCCACAACTTGTTAGCAACACGGTAGCACGCAAAACCGGTACGTATGATGCGCCGGTGGATGCAGTATCAGGTGGACAAGTTGAATCCGCTGGCACACAAGCTTACGAGGCAATTCGCACACCAGCAGTGTGGCGTCGTGAATCGGCTTCCGAGACTGTTCGTGCCATGGAGAGAAATGGCACGGAAACCTATGACATTCCTGCATTCTTGCGTCGTCAGGCAGACTGATCCTGCAAAAATAAGGTAGTCACGGCATACTTCGGTCTGAGCGCTGCATTCTTGGAATGCGGTGCCCAGACCGTTTGCCATTCAACAGTCAGCTTTCATGGTTTTGCATGAGTTGTAAACTATGAATAGTTTGGCTGTCACACCACTGCATATTTAAGAAGGAATCATTCATGACTATCAAGATTGGCGATCATCTGCCAGAAGGCAAGTTAGCCGAATTCATTGAAACTGAAACAGCTGGCTGTACATTAGGACCGAACACATTCAATGTATCGGATCTCACAAAAGGTAAAACCATTGCGATCTTTGGTTTACCAGGTGCTTTTACCCCGACTTGCTCAGCTCAACATGTGCCAGGTTATATAGAGCATGCAAAAGAATTGCATGCTAAAGGCGTGGATGAGATCTGGTGTATCTCTGTCAATGATGCATTTGTGATGGGTGCATGGGGTCGTGAGTTGCATGCAACAGGCGTAGTGCGCATGATGGGTGATGGCAATGCAGATTTTAGTAAAGCAGTAGGACTATCAGCTGACTTTTCAGCCTATGGCATGGGTACACGTTCACAACGTTACTCTATGTTGGTCGCAGATGGTGTAGTGAAGCAGTTACATGTAGAAGCTGCTGGTAAGTTTGAAGTCTCTAACGCAGAGACCATGTTGTCTCATCTGTAAAAAAATATCGGAATCGCTTTGTTTTTTTAAGCAAAGCGATATCCGGTGAATTAAATATCCTATTTCTTCATTATGATTCGACAGTGCACAATTGCGCAGAACATTAAAACCACGGGCGTAGGTTTACATTGTGGAACGCGCGTAGAAATTCATTTGCGACCCGGTGCGGCTGATAGCGGTATCGTGTTTCGTCGCGTCGATCTCAATCCCATAGTTGACATACCTGCTTCAGCTTTGTTGATAGGAGATACCCGTATGGCCTCCGTTCTGGAAAAGGATGGCGTGCGAGTGTCAACGGTTGAACATTTACTGTCGGCTTGTGCAGGGCTAGGTATAGATAACTTAATTATTGAATTAAATGCAGAAGAAGTACCCATCATGGATGGCTCTGCTGCATCATTTGTTTTTTTGTTGCAGCAAGCAGGACGTGCTGAACAAACTACTGCGAAAAAATTTATTAAAGTAAAGCGAGCGGTTGAAGTACGCGAAGGCACTGGCGCACAAGAAAAATGGGCTCGCCTAGAACCTTTGCACGGTTTTAGACTGAAGTTTTTTATCGAATTTAATCATCCTGCAGTTGATGGTAGTGGTCAAACTGCAGAGGTGGATTTCAATCTGGAATCCTATATTCAAAAAATCGCACGTGCACGTACCTTCGGATTTATGCAAGATGTAGAAACACTACGAGGTATGGGATTAGCGCGTGGTGGTTCACTAGAAAATGCGATTGTGATGGATGAATTTCGTATTTTGAATGCAGGTGGACTGCGCTATCGCAATGAATTTGTGCGACATAAAATACTCGATGCAATGGGTGATTTATATTTAATTGGTCACCCTTTTCTTGCTAGTTATACAGCGCATAAATCAGGTCATGCAATGAATAACAAACTCTTACGCGCTTTATTACAAGAGCCAGATGCATATGAAATTGTTACCTTCAATGATGTGGCAACTGCTCCCGATGCTTATGCACGACAGCTAGATGAAGAATGGGCGCATGCCTGATTAAGCAGTACTTCGCTTTGTTTAAGGTCGCTAGCTGCGATCGTAAAAAAATTTATTAGATGTAAGAGATTAATGTAGGTTTAGAGTAAATGTTTTAAATCTAGATAAAAAGCTTTTAACCGATTGCAAGTTTAATATTCAGCCTAAGCGCAGCTTGATCATTTTCACTTAATACGCCAAGTTGTTTAATCACAAGATTTTGTTCAAAGCTGGTAAATACAGGTTTGACTACAGATGGCTTTAGTAAATTGGCGTACTGCCAGTCTGCAAGTAAGGTATCAGCAAATCCAAGAGGTGATTGAATTTGGCTAGTGATAGTCATGAGTACGACATCAGGTCGTGAATTTGCATATTCTTTGGTTGAAATAATTACTGCGGGACGTTGCTTAGAGGTTATTTGATTAGTAAACGGAAATGGCACAAGTACAACATCGCCAAAATTAAAGAGCATCGTAAGCCTCGTCATCTGAGTTATCCCAGATCTTAGTAAAAACCTGCTCAGAAATTTTTGCGGCAGAATTTGTTAATAAACGCTGCTGCTCTTTCAGTCTTAAAAATTCCACAAAATCATCTACTTCCGCCAAGCGCTCAGGCGATAAAGCATGAATTTTTTCGATTAAAATTTTTGCATTTGCAATCATAGAAAAGTCCTTAAAAAATTAACTACTGACTTGTTCGCATACTTATTTTATTTTGTATTGCAGTTTACGTATTCAGTAACAAGTGTAGTGGATGGAATCTTATTTTGTGAAGTCATTGATAAATTAAATTCTATGTTTGGAGAAGTCCACAAATTTAAAATTTAAGCAGATTCTCCGCGTCGCTTTAAAAGGTTTTGTATAGCCTGCTTTAAAGCGAGGTTGGATGGATGGTTTTCCAGACTTTGATTCAATTCGCGAAAAGAATCTAGTGCTTGGCTGGTGAGCTCACGTCCTTCAACCACTGGTGCTGCAGGCGCGGGCGCATCAACTTGTATGCGCAATTTAATGCCTTGCACTTGCCAGCCACGTTCAATCAGCGCTGATTGCAATTTAGGCAACGTCTGTTTGATGCGGGTGGCCAAGGCAGAGTTGGGAACGGCGATGTGAAGCACGCCTTCATTTACATTCAAGACAGTGCAGTTAGTAAATTGTGCCGGCAAAATAGCCAGACAATCTGCTTGCAGCTTAGCTAATTTGGTCGCGGTCGGAAGCAGAGCAGCTAAAGCTTGGTGCCCGCGCAAGAAAGAAACCGCTTCCTGACTGGTGGCGGCCTTGGTGGCAGGCTGAGCTGGTCGAAATGTGGATGAAAATGATGCCATCTGATAACCATACCACACCAGTTTTCATTCGCAAGCTTGGAGGGCTAAAGACGAGGCCTGCATGATAGAATCTCGCCTTTGGTCAATCTGCGCAGCAGTCTTTAGGGTCTGTGTTGTATGTGCAGTTTGCTCTAGCTTTTTTACCCCGTGGCTTAGCTCGCCGCCTTCTCATATTCAGCCTATCTAGCATGTCTTTCCTGACTCAAATTTTCGGTAGCAGTAATCAGCGCCTGCTCAAAAAACTGCAAAAAAATGTACGTGACATCAATGCCCTAGAACCTGCATTGGAAAAACTCTCTGATGAAGAGTTAAAAGCCAAGACGTCCGAATTACAAGCGCGATTAGCTGCAGGTGCAACTACCGATGAAATTTTGGTGGAAGCCTTTGCAGTCTGTCGTGAAGCCAGTAAGCGCGTTTTAAAAATGCGTCACTTTGATGTGCAGCTGATCGGTGGCATGGTGCTACATCAAGGCAAAATTGCAGAGATGGGAACAGGCGAAGGTAAGACACTGATGTCTACCTTACCGGCTTATTTAAATGCACTCACAGGTAAGGGCGTGCATATCGTCACCGTCAATGATTATCTTGCACAACGAGATGCAGAGTGGATGGGCAAGTTGTATGGTTGGTTGGGACTGACGACAGGCATTAACTTGTCGCAAGCTGATCATGCAGTGAAGCAGGCAGCCTATGCTTCCGACATTACTTACGGCACCAACAATGAATTTGGTTTTGATTATCTGCGCGATAACATGGTGTATGAAGCAGCTGATCGTGTGCAACGTGGCCTCGCATTTGCCATCGTCGATGAAGTTGACTCGATTCTGATTGATGAAGCGCGCACACCGCTCATCATTTCAGGACAAGCTGAAGACCATACTGAGTTATATCGCAAAATGAATGCCTTACCGCCTCTACTGACATTGCAGATAGGTGAAGAAACACCCGATGGCAAAGGCCATGTTGAAGTGCCGGGGGATTACACCAAAGATGAAAAAGCCAATAGTGTCTTGCTCACTGAAGCAGGACATGAAAAAGCAGAAGAAATTTTATCTAGCATGGGTTTGTTGGCGCCTGGTGCATCACTCTATGATGCAGCCAATATCGCACTGATTCATCATCTGTATGCCGCCTTGCGTGCTCATACCTTGTTTTTTAAAGATCAGCAGTATGTGGTGCAAAACAATGAAGTCATCATCGTCGATGAATTCACTGGTCGTCTCATGACAGGTCGTCGTTGGTCAGATGGTTTGCATCAAGCGGTAGAAGCAAAAGAAGGCGTGCGCATACAAAACGAAAATCAAACGCTAGCGTCGATTACCTTTCAAAATTATTTCCGTATGTATGGCAAGCTCTCCGGTATGACCGGAACTGCGGATACAGAAGCGTATGAATTCCAAGAAATTTATGGATTAGAGACAGTAGTAGTGCCACCGAATCGCATCAGTCAGCGTACGGATAAACAAGATCAAGTATTTAAAAATGCGCAGGGCAAAGTGAATGCTATCGTGAATGACATTCAAGATTGCTATGCACGTGGTCAGCCTGTTTTGGTGGGTACAACATCAATTGAAAGTTCAGAATTACTTTCATCGATTTTGCAGCAAGCAAAATTGCCACACAATGTATTGAATGCGAAACAGCATGCGCGTGAAGCAGAAATTATTGCGCAAGCAGGTCGTCCTAAGATGATCACCATTGCGACCAACATGGCTGGTCGTGGTACTGACATTGTGTTGGGTGGTAATGTCGATAAACAAATTCAATTAATTGAAGCAGACAGCGCTATCAGTGACGCAGATAAGGCTAGCAAGGCCACTACACTCAGAAGCGAATGGCAATCATTGCATGATGGTGTGGTAGCTGCAGGTGGTTTGCATATCATTGGTACTGAACGTCATGAGTCACGTCGTATTGATAATCAATTGCGTGGTCGCTCAGGTCGTCAAGGTGATCCAGGTTCTTCACGTTTCTATCTTTCCTTAGATGATCCATTGTTGCGTATTTTTGCGGGTGATCGCGTACGTGCAGTGATGGAACGTCTGAAGATGCCGGAAGATGAGCCTATCGAAGCAGGTATTGTTTCGCGTTCTATAGAATCAGCGCAGCGTAAAGTAGAAGCGCGTAACTTTGATATACGTAAGCAACTGCTTGAATATGATGATGTCGCCAATGATCAGCGTAAAGTCATTTATTCACAGCGTAATGAATTACTCGAATCTACTGATATAGAAGAGATGAGTATGTCATTGCGTCATGCAGTCTTTACTGAGTTGTTCCAGAATCATGTGCCGCCACAATCCATGGAAGAGCAATGGGACATACCAGGGCTGCAACAAGCACTCAGCAGTGAATGGCAATTGCAGGTGCCGTTAGCAGACATGATCAAGAATGAGCCAGATCTAATCGATGAAGAATTATTAGAGCGTGTATTACATGCTGCTGATCAGGTTTATAAAGATAAAGTAGCCGTAGTAGGTAAGGAATCTTTCGGTGGCTTTGAGCGTAATGTCGTGTTGCAAAGTATAGATACTCACTGGCGTGAACATTTAGCAGCGCTAGATCATCTGCGTCAGGGTATACATTTGCGCGGCTATGCACAGAAAAATCCTAAGCAAGAATATAAACGTGAAGCCTTTGAGTTGTTTGCGCAGATGTTAGATTTGATACGCCATGATGTGGTGCGTCTCATCATGACAGTGCGCATACAGTCGCAAGAAGAAATCGCTGCAGCAGAGCAGCAGATGGCACAAGCACATTTGGAGAATGTGCATTACGAACATGCAGATTTCAATCCTGCTTTGGCGCCAGAAGAGTTGTTGTCACCAGCTATTTCAAATGAACCTATGGGTGGGCAAACGATAGTCAATGCGATGCCTAAGGTTGGCCGTAATGATCCTTGCCCATGTGGTAGTGGTAAGAAATTTAAACAATGTCACGGTAAGTTAGCTTAATAAGCGAATACCCTGCGCAATTTTTGTGCAGAGTGCGTTATAGGAGTAAATAAAACTGGCGATAACAATGATTTGTTATTGCCAGTTTTTAACTGTGCTGCTGCATTAAGTTTTCTTCGTCTCTTTTTATTGTCCCTTCTCATACTTGAGTGTCCAACATGTCAGTCAATTCACCTCTTCCAATTGCAAGTAATTTAAAACCAGTCGCTGGGTTTGAAATGGGTTACGCACAAGCCGGCATTAAAAAACCGGGACGTAAAGATGTGCTCATCATGCGTTTGGCAGAAGGTGCAACGGTGGCGGGAGTGTTCACTACAAATCGTTTTTGTGCTGCGCCTGTGCAAGTCGCAAAAATGCATCTTACAGGCGCCAAGCCTATTCGTGCTTTGGTTATTAATACAGGTAATGCCAATGCAGGAACAGGTGAAGCTGGATTAGCCAATGCACATGCGACGTGTGATGCCTTAGCTAAGTTACTAGGTTGTGATGCGCAACAAATTTTGCCTTTTTCAACTGGCGTGATTTTAGAGCCACTACCAGTCGAAAAATTAATTGCAGGTTTACCAGCTGCAATCGCCAATCTGCAAACTGACAATTGGTTGTCTGCAGCAGAAGCTATCATGACCACAGATACACAACCTAAAGCAGCATCGCGCTCAGTGATGATTGCAGATAAGTGTGTCACATTAACAGGTATCTCTAAAGGTGCGGGCATGATCAAGCCCAACATGGCAACCATGTTGGGTTACATCGCCTGTGATGCTAAGGTGCCGCAACCACTATTAGAAGAGTTGGTAAGGTATGCAGCGAATCAATCCTTTAATTGCATCACCATCGATGGTGATACATCAACCAATGATTCTTTCATCTTAATGGCAACAGGCGCAGGTGAATTGCACATTCACGATGCAGCTTCAGCTGAATATGCAGCACTGCGCGATGTGATCACAGAATTAGCGCAAGAGCTTGCGCAAATGATAGTACGTGACGGTGAAGGTGCGACGAAGTTCATCACTATTAAAATCGAACAAGGGCAATCAGAAGAAGAATGTAAAAAAATTGCGTATGCAATTGGTCATTCACCTTTAGTCAAAACCGCTTTCTTTGCTTCTGATCCTAATCTAGGAAGAATTTTGGCGGCGATTGGTTATGCGGGTGTGCATGATCTCGATGTCGCACAACTTAATCTTTATCTCGATGATGTATGGGTAGCGAAAAATGGTGGTCGTAACCCTGATTATCGTGAAGAGCAAGGTCAGCGCGTCATGCAGCAAAGCGAAATCACTGTGCGCGTGACACTAGCACGTGGTACAGCACATGCAACCATATGGACATGTGATTTGTCGCATGACTATGTATCGATTAACGCAGATTACCGCTCTTAATTTTAGTCAGTCATTATGAAAGAACTCAAACAATTATTAGTGCGTGCAGAAGCGCTGCTAGCGCGATTAGAACCACTGTTGCCTGCGCAAGTAGCAGCGCCTGATTGGCAAGCATCAACCGCATTTCGTTGGCGCGTCAGTCGTGATGGTAGAGGACGTTTGCAAAGTGTGACGCATGCTTCGCACATTAGTCTGGCAGATTTACATCATGTCGATGTACAAAAAGAACAGATAGATCAAAACACACGTCAATTCGTTGCAGGTAAGCCTGCAAACAATGTGTTGTTAACTGGGGCGCGTGGCACAGGCAAATCATCTTTAATTAAAGCTTGTTTGAATCAATATGCCAATCAAGGTTTGCGTTTAATCGAAGTTGAGAAAGAACATTTGGTTGATTTGCCTGACATCGTAGAAATGGTTGCGCAGCGTCCAGAACGCTTCATTATCTTTTGTGATGATTTGTCATTCGAAGAAGGCGAGAGCGGTTATAAAGCCTTGAAAGTCGCATTAGATGGCAGCATCGCTACCCAGTCCGATAATGTTTTGATTTACGCCACATCGAATCGTCGTCATTTACTACCTGAGCGTATGTCAGACAACACCAGTTATGTGCACACAGAAGATGGTGACTTGCATCCCGGTGAAACAGTAGAAGAAAAAATATCTTTGTCTGAACGCTTTGGTTTATGGGTATCGTTCTATCCATTCCGTCAGGATGACTATCTCAGCATTGTGCATTACTGGTTAAAGCATTTTAGTGTGAAGGTAGATAAGTCAGGTAAAGCAGATCAAGTAGAAATAGAAGCCGAAGCATTGCGTTGGGCTTTGCAACGTGGATCACGTTCAGGTCGTGTGGCTTGGCAATTTGCACGCGATTATGCAGGCAAGCATGCAGACAAGCACACAGCATGAATGTGAAACAGGCTTTGCCTATTGATGTGGCAGTAGGTATTTTATTGAAGGCTAACGGTGATGTGCTGCTTGCATGTCGACCTGAAGGTAAACCCTTTGCGGGTTATTGGGAATTCCCCGGTGGTAAAGTCGAACAAGGTGAATCAGTGTTTGATGCACTCAAGCGCGAGTTTGAAGAAGAAGTGGGAGTGCAGATTTTATCGGCTGATGCTTGGTGTGGTGTCGAGCATGTTTATCCGCATGCACATGTGCGCTTACATTTTTTTATTAGCCGTGCATGGAAGGGTGAGCCGCAAGCACGTGAAGGTCAACAGCTTGCATGGCAAGGTAGTGTGGCTGTAGCGCCAGTGCTGCCTGCAACCATACCTTTGCTTGAGTGGTTAGATAGAATTCGCTACGGTGAACCGCTGTGATGAATTGAATGCATCTGTCAGAGAGACAAAGACAGCGATTAATTTAATTCAGGATCTTGATCTTCTACCGGCATTGCACCGGGGATGACATATTTTTCTTCTGCCCAAGCGCCTAAATCAATTTGCTTGCAGCGCTCTGAACAAAAGGGGCGAAATTTATTTTCTTCGCGCCAGACTACTTTCGCTTCGCAAGTCGGACAGTTAACAGTAGTAACCATAAGCTGCCGACTAACTTAGAAATTACACAGTGTCAGTTCAAACGGCACATCACCTTCAAATGCTTTCGGTTTGAGGTCGCCGTCTTGTGACATGAAACGTATCCACAGCACATACTTGTTAGCAGAGATCTCAGGAATAGCGCCGAGGTTTTCATCTATCGCTAAACGCAATAATTGATAAGTGCGTCCTTGTAGCATTTGTTGAAAATTACCTGCAGTTGCAACAGCATCAGAAGCACGACCTGATTCACGCAATAAACGCAAAATAATCGTGATTGCTGAGAACATAGGTTCAAGCGGACCAAACCAATTCATGATGTCAGTACGACGCTGATCAGCTGATAATTTTTGCCATGCAAAATAAGATGGCAAATCAAACTCACATGCACCGCCGGGAATAATAGTGCGACCACGTATGCTCATCAACCATTCATTGTCACGAATATGTTGACCAGTTTTGCCTTGCATAGAAATAAGTGCATTCGCAGTTTTTTCTACGTCATGCAAAATCGCATTGAGTCGATCTGCTTCAACGTTGGGATTCGATTTAAAACTGGCCAGTGTTTGCTTTTGACGCTCAAGCTCTTGCAAGAGATCAGACTTTAAGTCCGCGCGTCCGCATACTTCGAGCATTTCGAAAATCGTAGTGAGTGCCACATGATGTTGGAGTGGATTGTTTTGCTGTACGAAGAAGCAAAATTTATCGTACAGGTCCTCCAGCCGCAACATGGTGCGAATACGCTCATTGAAAGGGTATTCGTAAACGGTCAAAGCGCCAGTCCTTAAGAGTTGATTAGAAAGTAACCAGCGAGATTCTGAACTAAGTGTGCGGAAAATACAAACATCTATCCGCCTTTTGCGTTCATTTTTTCATCGACAGGGTGAGATATAAATTATGCAACTCTTCTACTTGAGATTCCAACACCCCTAAATCGCTCTCATTGGAGATGATGTCGTCTGCCACTGCCTGACGTGCTGCCCTGGTAGCCTGCGCCTGCATGATATCTGTGACTTGTTTTTCTGTCAGATGATTGCGCCGCATCACACGCTCTCGCTGCAAATTTTCACTACAGTCCACCACCAGTATGCGGTTGACCCGATCACGCCATTTGCCCGATTCCACCAGTAATGGCACTACAAAAATCAGATAAGCACCGTGCGCTTCTTGCGCCGCTAGCTGAGTTTGCGCCGCAATCATGGGGTGCAGAATAGCTTCTAGCGCCAATCTGGCTGTGGGATTGGTAAAGACATGCTCACGCATTGCGCTGCGATTTAAAGAGCCATCCGCAGCGATGAAGGCTACGCCAAATTCTGTACGTATGGCAGGCATAGCGGGCCCGTTTGCTGTGGTGAGCGCATGAGCGATTTGATCCGTATCGATCACGATTGCCCCACGCGCCTGAAATAAATCCGCCACTAAGGACTTGCCACACCCTATTCCGCCTGTAAGGCCAATAGAAAATAAACGGGAATCAAGAGAAGTGGTTGGATGGACTGCGCTCATACCGCCATGATGCCATCAAAGCGGGTAGCCCAGATAAAGCTCGATCAGTGGTTTGCCAGCTAATAGTGCGACCAAGCCAGCCAATGCAAGAAAAGGACCGAATGGAATCGGATGTTCGCGTTGATGGCCGCGAAATAAAATCATGATCAAACCGATTGCAGCGCCAATGGCGGAAGAGAGCAACACGATCAGTGGCAGCATCATCCAACCCAGCCAAGCACCTAAAGCCGCGAGTAATTTGAAATCACCGTAACCGATACCTTCTTTACCGGTGATGAAACGAAAGACCCAAAACACCATCCATAAAAAAAGATAACCTGCCGCTGCACCTATGACAGCATCACTGAGGGGAACGAACACACCATTGAGGTGATTAACAAACCTAACCACAGCAGAGGCAGAGTGAGATCATCGGGAAGAGTTTGTGTATCAATATCGATAAAAGTCATGGCAATCAGCATCCACACAAAAATAAGAGCGCTGAGTCCAGCCATTTCACTGCCCAACATCCACACCACCAACCCAGTCAATAAGCCGGTTGCAGCTTCTACTAAGGGATAACGGTAAGAGATAGTCGTGCTGCAGTTGCTACAACGGCGTTGTAATTTGAAATAACTAAAAATAGGAATAATTTCTTTGAAGCTAAGCGTGTGTCCACAAGCAGGGCAGGCTGAGCGCGGAAGAATTAAGTTATATCTATCTGAATGCACTGGAGGTTGGTCTTGTTCTAACGCTAAATAATTCTCGGATTCTCTTTGCATCATGATGGGAATGCGATGAATCACAACGTTGAGAAAACTACCCACGCATAAACCTATGATCAGCCATAGCAAAGCAGCTGACAAAGTGCCAGCAGGTGCTAATAAAAATGGTAGTAATGTGTTATTCATTAGACTACGGATCCCAACTGAAAAATAGGTAGATACATCGCAATCACTAAACCGCCTATCACCACACCTAAAATCACCATGATGACAGGTTCCATTAATGAAGAGAGTGATGCAACTGCATTATCAACTTCTTCTTCATGAAACTCGGCGACTTTCGTTAACATTTGATCGAGTGCGCCTGATTCTTCACCGATTGCTACCATTTGCGTCACCATGGCAGGGAATGCTTTTGTTGTTTGCATAGCGGATACTAGACTAGAACCACTACTCACTGCAGCACTAATTTTACGGGTAGCTTCTATATAGACCGCATTACCAGAAGCGCCTCCGACAGAATCTAAGGATTCTACCAAGGGTACACCAGCTGCAAACATGGTTGATAAAGTACGCGTCCATCGTGCAATGATGGCTTTACGTATGACAGGTCCAAATAGAGGTAATTTTAATAACAATTTATCGGTACTGATTTGCATAGAAGGAGAGCGCTTCCAAGCGCGAATAAATAGCAAGGAGCTGATAATCAGAGCTGCTGCTACCCAATACCAATAACGCACAAACATATCAGATAACCAAATCACTATTTGTGTAGGTAGAGGTAACTCAGCGCCAAAGCTGGCAAATACATCCTTAAAAGCAGGAATTACCCAAATCATGATGACAGTGGTCACAATAACAGCCACACCTAAAATCGCGAGTGGATAAATCATCGCTGAACGAATTTTTCTTTTTACAGCTAAGGTTTTTTCTTTATATAGCGCTAGCCTAGTTAAGATTTCTTCCAAAATACCGGCTTGCTCACCTGCCGCAATGAGATTGCAATAGAGCGCATCAAAATAATCAGGATGACGTTTGAAAGCAGAATGTAAACTGCTTCCGGTTTCAATGTCAGCACGAATTTCTTGTAAGAGTTTTGAGAAAGCAGGATTGGCATTGCCTTGAGAAATAATATCAAATGATTGTAAAAGTGGTACACCTGCTTTCAGCATAGTGGATAGCTGACGTGTAAAAAAACAAATATCTTTGTCTGAAATTTTTTTACCGCGTGTGAATTTTTTCTTCTTGATTTGTACTGCTGAGATACCTTGTCGTCTTAAAGTGGCAGCAATACTACTAGGACTGAATGCACGTAATTCACCTTGTACTGCTTTACCATTTTTATCTTTCCCTTCCCAAGTGAAGAGCGTTTCAGTCTGCTTAGCATGGTTGCGTGCCGGATTGGTAATTGCCATTCTTTGCTCCTGTTTAATTCTGATTCACTCTGATTAAGAGAGATTATTGATTGGTACAGCTGAGAATTTCTTCTAAACTAGTCATGCCTTGCTTCACTTTGACCAAGCCTGCTTGACGTAAAGTTTTAATGCCATCGCGTTGTGCTTGTGCTTCAATTTCCATCGCAGTGCCGTTCGTGAGAATGATTTTTTCCATCGCTGGCGTGATAGGCATGACTTGATAAATACCAACGCGACCTTTATAGCCAGTTTGATTGCAGCGCTCACAGCCAGTGGGGTGATAAGCAGTCCAACTTCCATCACAATCAGCGGCTTCAAAACCAGCTTTGATGAATAATTCTTCAGAATGCGTACTGGCTTTCTTGCAGGAGCAAAGACGTCGAGCGAGTCTTTGTGCCGTAATTAAATTCACTGCGGAGGCAATATTGAAGGGTGCAACGCCCATATTTAATAAGCGCGTTAAGGTAGCGGGCGCATCATTGGTGTGTAGAGTAGAAAACACCATATGACCAGTTTGTGCAGCTTTAATGGCAATGTCTGCAGTTTCTAAATCACGTATTTCACCGACCATGATGATGTCAGGATCTTGTCGCAAAAAAGCTTTAAGAGCGACAGGAAAAGTCAGTCCAGCACGCTCATTAATATTGACTTGATTCACACCGGGAAGATTAATTTCAGCTGGGTCTTCTGCGGTGGCGATGTTAATGCCCGGTTGATTCAAAATATTTAAGCAGGTGTAAAGCGAAACGGTTTTTCCTGAGCCGGTAGGACCAGTCACAAGTACCATGCCATAGGGTCTATGTATGGCTTCTAGTAGCAATGCTTTTTGTTCGGGTTCATAACCGAGTGCATCGATCCCTAGGGTGGCTTGGCTGCCATCGAGAATACGCATCACGATTTTTTCGCCAAACAAAGTCGGCAAGGTAGAGACACGAAAATCAATGCTGCGTGAGGTAGAAATATTTAATTTCATGCGGCCATCTTGCGGCACACGTTTTTCTGAGATGTCTAGGCGTGAAATAACTTTAATACGCGAAGCAATTTTGTCTTTAATAGCTAAAGGAGGTTGTGCAATATCTCTTAATACGCCATCAACACGAAAACGAATACGATAAAATTTTTCAAACGGTTCAAAGTGCAAATCTGAAGCACCCATGTTGATCGCATCAGTTAATATTTTTTGTAAAAAACGAACGACAGGTGCATCATCAATTTCAGCATTACTTTCATTTTTTTCATTAATGATTTCTATGTCATTAACTAGTTCAGCTTGATCAAGATCTTTACCGATTAAATCATGCAAATTTTGTTCGGCACTTTGTCCTAGTCGATTAATTAGCTCCATTAATTGCTTATGACAGACCACAATAGGCTCAACTGCCAGACCAGTTTGAAATTTAATTTGATCTAAAGCCTGAGTTTGTGTGGGATCTGCAATCGCGACTGCGAGTTTATTCTCGCGTTTCGATAACACGACGACTTGCTGATTATGCATAGTTCGACTGTCAATCAACTTATCGGGCAAGGAAGATAAGTTAATCGCAGTGAGATCAATTAATGGACAAGAAAAAGTTTTAGCGCAAAATTGAGCAAGAGTGGTTGAAGGAATGAGATTATTTTTTAGTAGCGCTTCAATGAAAGAAATTTTTTGTGATTGGCTTTGGCGCTTAATGGACTCAAGCTGCTGCATATCAAATAAATTAGCCTGCAACAGAGCTTGAGGTAGACCAGAAAAAGCGTGATGAGGAGTAATGGATAGCGACATAGTTGCCTACCTTACTGGCAATCATGCAATCTATTCAATATGCGCATGCTCTAGCATGCAAGTGCAAGGTAAGTGAGAGTGGTCTTGAAGAGGCTTGATGTGAGCTTGCAACAATCAAGCTATTTATTGACGATAGAGCTTCACCATTTTTATAGCTTGGTTTTGTACTTGCACGATTTCAATAACACAATCATTGATTTTTAAACTGACACTCGCTTCTGGAATATCTTGCAATATTTCTAGCAACAGACCATTTAATGTTTTTGGGCCATCAATTGGTAAATGTAAATGTAGGCGTTTGTTGACATCACGTAGAGAGATGCCGCCTTCTAATAAACAAGTGTCAGATTCATCCCAATCAAATTGATCAGCACGCGTAGCTCCTGGTGTGGACGTAGTGAATTCACCCACCATTTCTTCAATAATGTCATCCAAGGTAACTAAGCCTTGTACTTCACCATATTCATCCACAATGATGGCTAAGCGTTCTTGATTCTCTTGAAAATATTGTAGCTGTGTGAATAAATCTGTATCAGAGGGAATGAAATACGGTGTAGTGAGTAATTCACGAAAATCTTCAGCCGTAATTTCACTGTCTTGAGTGAGCAGCATCATCACTTTGCGTACATGCAAAATACCAGTGATTTGATTAATTTCACCTTCGTGCGCTAGCAATTTATTGTGATAGCAAGTCGCTAGTTGATGCTTGATTTCTTCTATAGGTAACGAAAGATTCAAAGTTTCGATTTGTGCACGCGGTGTCATGACATCTTCCACCGTCACAGTTTCTAAATCAAATAAATTCAATAAAATACTTTTGTGTTTATTGGGTATGAAATTGCCACCCTCTAACACCATAGAGCGTAATTCTTCCGGAGAGATACGTTGATCGCGTGCGTCACTACCTGTTTTAATGCCCATGAGTTTTAATAAGGCACGAACAAATAAATTCACAAACCAAACGACTGGCGTAGACAACGCCATTAAAGGCTTAATGACGTAAGCGGCAGGTAGAGCGATGCGTTCTGGATAAGTGGCACCTACTACCTTCGGTGTGATTTCAGCAAAGACGATGAGTAAGAACGCAACTACACCTGTTGCAATCGTGATGACGGATTCTTCATTTCCAAAAGCAGTAATAGCAAGCGCAGTTACCAATGCCGTTGTCATGGCATTGAGTAGTGTATTTGCAATCAGAATCAGAGACAGAACGCGGTCGGTATGATCCAACAGCCAAAGTGTAATGATGGCAGCACGAGAACCACGACGTGCCATATGTTTTACACGATGACGATTTAACGCCATCAGTGCTGTTTCTGAAATAGAAAAAAATGCAGAAGTTAAGATCAGTACAACTAGTGCTGCGAGTTGCACCCACAAAGGCACGCTATTCATGGCTTACCGTTAGAGTCAGATAAAAATAAAAAGTGAGTATAACTGAGGGATGGTTATGCTCAGTGAAGGTTGTGGAATTAATAATGTTCATGACCCTCATGCAAACTCCAGATGGCATGGGTATCGAGTAGCAGTCTTGAATAGGCTTCTAAAGCATCCAGCTGCGCTTGTTCTGCAAGATTCAATGCTTCAATCGCGTTGCGACGCGCTAATAAAGTTTCTGCTAATGAGGCTTCACCCAAAGCATAAGCACGCGAGGAAAGTTGTGCGTTAGTTTCAGTTTGTGTAGAAATATTTGCTCTTGTTTGCCAGAACGCTTTTGCAGACAGTGCAGTGAGACTCACTTGACTAGCCATTGCTTCTACTTTGGCTCTGGTTTCTTGTGCGCGTTCTTGTGCAACATCTGCGCGCGCTAAAGCTACCTCAGCTTGACGACGACGATACTCACCCGGAATAGGCATGGACAAGGTTAATCCTAAATTTTTTTCACTACCACCACGCTCTTGCATCATGCGCACACCGATTGTGGGATCGGGTGTTTTTTCTAATAGAATTCGGTGAGCAATCAGTTTTTCATTTTTCGCTGTGCGTTCAGCTAATTCTAATTCATGATTATCAGTGAGAATTTTCTCACGCCACTCAGTCACACTACCCAGTACTTGAGGTGGTTCAGCTAAAGAGGTGGAGGCATTCAGCCCAATACCAGGAAATCTTTTCTCAAGCTCTGCAGCTAATAATTCAGTGCGACGGTATGCTTGAAGTTGTGCAGCTTGTGCTTTAGCGAGTTCGGTTTCTGCCAACATAATTTCCATACGTGGTGCATCCCCTGCATTGACACGTTTTACAGCAATACTTAATTCACGATTCAGTATCTGCGCATATTCTTGTAAACGGCGTGTCTGACGTTCTTCACGTAACCAGTTAAACCATAAAGCCATTAAGCTACGCGCTGCCTCATGCCAACTGTCAGCTAACGCAGCATCAGCAACTTCAATACTGTTTTTTCCTATCGCAACATCTTTATCGGCCTTGCTTGCATAGCGCACAGCACGTTCTATCGCTATCTCTTTTTCAAAATAATTATTACCTATGCTTTCTCGGCGTTGCTGTCCAGTTGCACGCACAACCCATTCATACGGCCCTACGCGTAATCTTTCAGCATTGGCTTTCTCAGCAGTTAAATTAGCGCGACTAGCTCTTAACTGTGGCAAATTTTCTAGTGTTTTATTGACTTGTGGTGCAGGAGGTAACCAACTCGGATAAACATGTGGCTGGATTTCAGCTTGTGCTTGTGTTTGCGCTTGGGCAGACATTGTTGTTATGGTTAAAAAGCAGAGTAAGCTGAATTGATAAATCAGTTTCATTATTCAGCCTCCATACCAAAGCGCTGAAATAAACTGGGTAATAAGACTAAAGTTAATAAAGTTGAGCTGACTAATCCACCGATTACGACGATAGCAAGTGGACGCTGTATCTCTGAGCCTGGACCTGTTTGTAAGAGCAAAGGTAATAAACCAAAGGCAGCAATGCTAGCTGTCATCATCACAGGACGTAGTCTGCGTTTTGCACCTTCTGTCACGACTTGTAACGCGGAGAGACCTTGCTCTTTTAAATAATTAAAATGCGTGACCATGACTAAGCCATTTAAAACAGCAATACCCATGAGCGCAATGAAACCAACTGAAGCAGGTACCGATAAATATTCTTGTGTGATGAGTAAAGCAAATACACCACCTATGAGTGCAAAGGGAATATTCAATAGCACTAGCAAGGCTTGTCTGACTGAATTAAAAGCCATGTAAAGCAAAACAAAAATCAGCAATAAAGCGATAGGAACAACAATAGCTAAACGTTTTGTTGCACGTTGTTGATTTTCAAATTGACCGCCCCATGTAATACGATAACCAGTTGGTAAACCGAGTTGTTTCATCGCAGTCGCTTTTGCTTCGTCCACAAAACTCACTAAATCACGATCACGCACATTGGTGCGTATTACTGCCATACGTGATGAATTTTCTCGTTCGATTTTGACAGGTCCATCCATAGGTACTAAACGCGCTAATTGCGCTAAAGGTAGAGCGCGACCATCTGTAATCGGTAGTCGTAAGGATTCAAATAAAGCTGGTGACATGTGTAACGCAGCACTGCCTCGCACGAGTAAAGGTAGGCGACGTCCTTCTTCTATTACCACGCCGACTGTGCGACCTTCAATTAGAGCGCGCAAATCATTTTGAACTTCTTCTACACTTAATCCAAAACGTCCAATCGCTTGTCGATCTAATTCCACTTGCATGTACTGCATACCAGAATTTTTATTAGTAATCACATCCTCACTACCAGGGATGTTTTTAAGCAGCGTCACCATTTTTTGCGCAAGATCATTTAAGACTAGTAGATCAGGGCCATAGATTTTAACGGCGACATCGCCAAGCACACCAGATAACATTTCTGAAGTGCGCATTTCTATTGGCTGTGTAAAGCTGACATTCAAACCTGGATAGTCATTACCGATTTTTCGTATCTGATCGATCAGTTTTTCCTTATCAGGATGGCGCCATTCACGCTGAGGTTTTAACACCATGAAGGTATCTGTTTCATTTAACCCCATAGGATCTAAGCCGATTTCATCTGAGCCTACGCGCGCAATAACGCTTTGTACTTCGGGCACTTCTTGCAAAATTCTGCGTTGCAAAGCCATATCAATCTCATTTGATTTTTTGAGATTAATAGAGGGAAGTTTTTCTAACTGCATCAGCACATCACCTTCATCCAATGTAGGCATGAAGGATTTTCCTATAAAAGGAAAAGCGATAACCGCGAGCAGCAAAGCAATGACTGCGCTGGTTAAGACTGCACGCTGATTTCGTAAAGACCAGTCTAGTAATATTGAATAAATTTTATCGAGATGGCGTACTAACCAAGGAGGTTCATGCACAACTTGTTTCAAAACAAAGGAAGACAGAACTGGAATAACAGTCAAGGATAAAATTAAAGAAGAAACTAGCGCAAAGATGATGGTCAGTGCGACGGGAGTAAATAACTTACCTTCTAATCCTTGTAGGCTGAGTAGTGGTAAGAACACGATAACGATGATAGCAATGCCTGCTGTTACTGGTGCTGCAACTTCAGAAGCAGCTTGCAAGATTAAGTTTGATAAAGATAATTCTAGGTGCTTGTGTTCTGCAATGCGTGCTTCAATATTTTCAACCACCACTACAGCTGCATCCACCAGTAATCCGATCGCGATTGCTAATCCCCCGAGTGACATGAGATTCGCAGTCAATCCAAAGTACTGCATGAGAGCGAAGGTACTTAAAGCAGAAAGAGGTAAGATGACTGCTACTACTAAAGCAGCACGTAAATTTCCGAGAAAGAGAAATAATAAAATCAGTACTAGAATAATCGCTTCACCTAATGCTTTAGTTACTGTACCGATTGCTCGTTCAACTAAATCACCGCGGTTATAGAAGGGCTGAATGACCACACCTTTTGGTAGATCCAGATTGATTTCCTTGATTTTTTCGCTGACTTGATCCACTAATTCACGTGCATTCGCTCCACGTAAGCTGAGTACTAAACCTTGGACTGCTTCGTCCTTGCCATCCTTGGTGACACTGCCATAACGTGTGAGGCTACCGATTTTTACTAATGCCACATCACCCACGCGCACTGGTAAACCGCCTCGTATGCCGAGTGAAATAGCTCGTACATCATCTAAGGTACGTATGTTGCCTTCAGTACGAACTAACAGAGCTTCTTCATTTTCAGAGATGCGTCCAGCACCATCATTGCGGTTATTCATTTCAAGCGCATGTTGTAATTCAGCGAGTGATATTGAACGTCCAGCGAGAGCCGCCATGTCGGGGATCACTTCAAAACTTTTTACCATGCCGCCTAATGCATTCACATCCGCCACACCTTTAATGCTGCGTAATACGGGACGAATCGTCCAGTCGAGTAGCGTACGTTTCTCAGTAAGAGAAATATCACCTTCAATAGTGAACATAAAAACTTCACCGAGTGGTGTGGTAATCGGTGCAAGGCCACCCACAACACTGCTAGGCATGCTGGGCAGTACACCTGACAAACGTTCATTGACTTGTTGACGTGCCCAATAAATATCCGTGCCCTCTTCAAAATCGAGCGTGATATCGGTAATTGCATATTTCGATGAAGAGCGCACTACACGTTGATTTGGAATCCCTAGCATTTCCCGTTCAATAGGAGCCGTGACGCGCGTCTCGACTTCTTCGGGCGTCATGCCCGGTGCTTTCATAATAATTTTTACCTGTGTTGATGAAACATCAGGAAAAGCATCAATCGGTAAAATTTGAAAGGTAAGAAAACCACCCACAGCAATAGCCAGTGCTGCTAGCAGAACCAGCAGACGTTGCGTAAGAGAGAGGGCAATCAGTCGATCTAGCATTACTTTGCTTCAGCGCCTGTAGTGCCCAGTCCTAACCATAAGCCTTTCAAGCTCGCTAAGCCTTGTATAGCGATTGATTGTTTTGCAGTTAATGCGCCTTGCACAATCACTTGATCAATCGCGCGACTCTCAACAGTCACAGGCACGGCTTGTACACCATCCGCATTACGTACAAAAACAAATTCATTCGAACCGTTTCTAACTAACGCTGTTGAAGGAAGAGACCAACCTGAAACGGGTGGCGTTTTACTACTAATCGTCGCTTCGAGATACTGACCAGGTTTCAAACATTTATCTGCACCTGGCAGTGAAGCGCGCACCATCACTAATTGATTCGATGTAGAGAGTTGTGTTGCGATTGCAATCACCTTGCCACTTTGCGTACAGGCTTTGGTTTTAACGACATCACCTACAGCAATGTGTTCACCTTGTGCGCGGCTTGCTTGTAACTCTAACCACAGTTCACCTGCACGCGCAACTTTTGCAAGTGGCGCCCCTGCTTCAACCCGTTGACCTGGTGTCACCATCCATTCCAACACACTGCCACCTGCAGTTGATCTGATATCAATCACAGGAGTTAAACCAGAGGGACTATGTAAACGTGCGATAGCAGCTTCAGACAAGCCAGCGAGCTTTAACATTTGTGCACGCTCTTGAACTGCTACGCGCGCTTGCTGCAAGAGATTGCGGGTTTCTTGCGCTCGACCTGCAGAAATAATCCCATCATTCAACAAGCTTTCATCACGCTCTGCTTTTTTCGTGATCATATCCAGCTGAGTGAACTGCTGCACATACTCGCGCTGCCATTGCAACAACTCGGGACTATGAATGCGTGCAATCGTTTGCCCCGCTTTAACAGTATCTAAACTATTCACCAACAAAGCCTGCACCACACCTGCAGCCGGAGTGCTCACCACCTCCATGCGATTTGGAGGAGTGACCGCACTGCCTGCTAAACGCAAACCTTCATTCGTAGATTGAGCACTTTGCACCTCACTAAAGCGAATTCCAGCTTTGTCAATTTGCGCAGCGCTAATGCGAATTTGAATAGGCGCTTGTGACCAAGCAGCCTGAGACACACAAACCAACAGCCCTGCAAGGAGCTTGCAACTTACTTTTGCGTTCATTTATTTTGTGGAAGGAGGAGATAGACAGATTATAGACAGCCCTAGCTCATAAGCTGCGTGATTTCATACAAATAACTCAAGCTAATTTATCAATTTGAAAACTTTATGCGCAAAGTACGATGGCGTACTAAATAATTCACTCGTAGTGGGTCCACATTCTGATTATTCGAACCGTTTTTTCTTTTTTAAAAATTTCATAAACTAAACGATGTTGAATACTAATCCTACGTGAATAAACGCCTTTTAAATCGCCGACTAATTTTTCATACGGAGGTGGATTTTGAAGTGGATCTTTCGCAAGAATATTTAGCAAAGTCTGAGTTTTTTCTTTCAGCCCAGCTGCAGCGATTTTTTTTGCATCCTTCAGAGCATATTTGGAATAAACCAAATTCCAAATTACCATTTTAAGACCCGTTTACTTTTTTCAAGTGGTTCAGACCTAGCATCCAAAATGGATTCGCGCATACCAGGAGCGGAGAGGAGATATAGCGTTTCCTGAATTGCACTCCAATCCTCTTCTGAGATTAAGACGGCGTTAGACCTCTTTCCCGAGATCAAGATCGGTTTATGTGACTCTGCTGCTTCATCCATCAAGCGATAAAGGCCAGCCCTTGCTTCACTAGCGGTTAATATAGACATGATTTGCCTCCAGAAAGAGACAGTACGTAAAAACGTACGTTTTGTCAAATGTTTCGCTGACCTTGCTTAATAAAATGTACCTCTATAGCTTTATTGCGGACACATCGCCTCAGCCATAATCCGCTTGCGCTCAGCTGGATCAGTGATTTCATGGATCTTTTCCATCAGCGACGCCATACGCTTGCCTTGTTCTTTCATAGTCGGAATTTCCGACATCTCTGGTGCTTTAGGTGATTGCGTGATGGGTGGTGGGTTATCTGGTTTTTTAACATCATTAGACTCAGCCAAGCTAGCGCTAGACAGCACGAGCAAAACACAACTGCAAACCAAAGTAGAAATTTTCATCACAGTCTCCTGACTTAATGGAGTGGGGATTACTTGATTGTAGAGGATAAAGCCTAGAGGCAGTGATTTGAAATTTATTAATAAGCTGGACTCTAAGTTGGCATGTTGGAGCGGAGTTGCGGTAGGTGTTGTAGGTGCGATTAGCGTAGCGTAATCGTACGTTCGAAGGAGTAGTAGTGGGTAGGGCGCAATGCATTGCGCCGCATGGGATACTTATTGTTCTGTAATACTTAAATCATACGCGACACAAAGTAATCCAAAGTTTTTTCGTACGATTACGCTACTCTAATCGTACCTACTATAATCATTTTTTTACATCCTACCCATTTATTTTTTTCAATTCATGCATTCTTCAATTCGTTTATCCTCAATAAAACAAACAACCTTAAAGGAATAACATGCCACTCGTCAGAATAGATCACAGCCAAGGACAACCAGAAGGTTTTGGTCGCGCAGTTGGAGAGATTATTTATCGTGCCATGATGGAAGAAATATCCGTCCCTGCGGATGATAAATTTCAAATCATCACGACCCATCAAGCTAATGAAATCAACATTCCTAAAAGCTATTTGGGCATTGAATACACACAAGGCATCGTGTTCATACAAATCACTTTAAACGCAGGCC
>JBEDCU010000120.1:0-9325 GCA_041176585.1 Pseudomonadota bacterium | reverse complement strand
GCAGTGCAATTCTCTTAGCCAGTCGTTCTGTGTCATCACGTATCGTCATGACTTGCGCAGAAAATTCTAATCTTTTCTGTCTGCGTAATAAAACCGGCTGTTCTTCGAGCAGATATTCAGCCACACTATCAACAAAACTCTGACTACTGACTTTTACGTTATTCAAGCTAGCTCGCGCAAACTGCACTAATCTAACTGCAGCAATGTCGCCTATAAATGGCGCAAGATCTTCTTCTGCATCCCACTGTAAATGCATCGCAACTTCAGAAATAGTTTTCGCAAAATCTGCATCACCTTCTATCGTCACATGAGAAAAGGCCTGCTTCATATCTGTCAAGATAGCTGGTAGCTCAGTTGGGTTAATGCGTATGGTTACTGCAGGTTTGTTGCCAGCTACTTGTGTTTGCTCGACTTGTTGCAATAAGCCTTCACCAGTCACACACAAATTGAGTTGAACTATGCCCACATCAAAACACGCTGTTTTACCCGCATGTGTTTTGAGTAAGCTAGTAAGAGTAGCCTGTCGCGACAACAAATGATTCATCGTCGCGGCAATCGGCAAGACTGACATCATGAGGGCGACTTTATGATTGAAAGTTGATTAATATTTTATGCCCACATGCAGCGCAGCGACGCCAGCAGTGAGATTGAAAAAATCGACCTGATCAAAGCCGGCTGTTTGCATCATGGTTTTTAAGGTATCTTGATCGGGATGCATGCGTATCGATTCAGCTAGATAACGATAGCTATCTGCATCATTCGCAATTTTTTTACCTAACCATGGCAAGACTTTGAATGAATATATGTCATACGGTTTTTGTAATGCCGGCATGACTTTAGAAAATTCCAACACCAATAATTTTCCACCAGGCTTTAAGACGCGACGCATCTCTGCTAAGGCCTGATCTTTATGAGTCATGTTACGCAAACCAAAAGCAACTGATACGCGATCAAAATAATGATCAGGGAAAGGTAAATGCTCGGCATCGCAAATTAAGGTGGGCATTAATAACCCTTCATTCATCATGCGATCACGACCTACACGCAACATCGATTCATTGATATCGGTATGCCACACTTCACCACTACTGCCCACACGTTTTGCAAAAGCCTTCGCTAAATCACCCGTACCACCTGCAATATCCAACACACGAAAACCCGGACGTATACCTGCATGTGACACAGTGATGGCTTTCCAAAGGCGATGCAATCCAGCTGACATGAGGTCATTCATCACATCATATTTTGCTGCCACAGAATGAAAGACTTCTGCTACTTTATGCGCCTTCTGTTCTTCGGCAACTTGCTGATAACCGAAATGCGTGTTGGTCATGTCACTTTCCTTATTAGTGTGAAGCGCAACCTGTCTTGGTAATCGCAACTGCTGTCGCATCGCGCCCACTTTCACGTGTATAACCTGCTTTTTCTAGGCGCTGTAAATAATCTTCCCACAAGGCTTCGTGATTAGCGCCTAACCAGTGTAGATAATCCCAAGTATAAATCCCGCTGTCATGGCCATCGGAAAATACAGGGCGCAAACCGTAATTACCTACTGGTTCAATTTCATTAAGCTGTATCGTGCGCTTACCAATTTGTAGTGTCTCTTGGCCAGGGCCATGACCGCGCACTTCTGCTGAAGGCGAATAGACGCGCAATAATTCATAAGGCAAGGTGTAACGACTGCCATCATCAAAACTCACTTCAAGTGTGCAAGATGCAGTGTGCAGTTCTAATGCGGTGGCATGACGAAGAGGTATGGTCATTTTTTCTCTTTATTGATTCTTTACTATTTTTAATCTTATACAGACCGTGGTGTTTAAAACAGTGAGTGATTTAACAATAAGACTGCAATCTGATTACCATGGCAGTGCGCAAAGCAGGTAACAATGCTCTACGCTCTGCCAGAATTGTAGTGGGAGTCACTCGTTGCGACTCGGCCCAGATAGGCGCTGGAAAATGCGCATCATTGGCATAGCGCGGAATAATATGCCAATGTAAATGCGGAACCATATTACCCAGACTCGCTAAATTAATTTTTTTAGGCTGCATCACTGCACGCACGACTGTTTCAATCTGCCACAACACATCCATCATGAGCATGCGATCTAGTTCATGCAAATCGGTGACTTCTGCTTGATGCTCACGCCAAATCAAACGACAAAAACCAGGGTAATTCGCATCATCAATTAATACCACGCGAAATTGCGCGCTTTCGCACAAGACCTCGCCACCCGTGCTATTGCATAACTCACAATCTGCTTGCAACTTCTGCGTCATGACTACACCAAGACTCGCTCTATACCGCCTTGATTAGCGCGATTCACATAGTCAGGCATCCAGTTCTCACCTAATAAATGGCGTGCAATCTCAACTACGATGTAATCAGCATCTGTGCCCGCATCATCATTAAAACGATTCAATCCTTGCAAACAAGATGGGCAAGAAGTTAATACCTTCACCTCACCTTTAAATCCATCTGCACGCAACTTGTCTACACCTTTTAGCATTTCTTCTTCTTTGCGAAAGCGTACTTGCGTAGAGATATCAGGACGTGTAATGGCGAGCGTGCCTGACTCACCACAGCAACGTTCATTTTTTTCTATTTTCTGTGCATCCACCGTCGTAATTAAACTATTTACTGTTTTCAGTGGATCTTGTAATTTCATAGGACTATGACAAGGATCATGATACATGTAGCGGGTGCCAGCTACGCCCTCAAGTTTCACACCCTTCTCGAGTAGATACTCATGAATATCCATGATGCGACAACCAGGGAAAATTTTATCGAACTGATAGCCTTGCAACTGATCATAACAAGTGCCACAGGACACCACGACTGTTTTTATATCGAGATAATTGAGTGTGTTTGCCATACGATGAAATAGCACGCGATTGTCAGTAATGATTTTTTCTGCTTTATCAAAATCACCTGAACCACGTTGCGGATAACCACAGCATAAATAACCTGGTGGCAGTACGGTTTGCACACCCACTTCCCACAACATAGCTTGCGTGGCTAAACCTACTTGTGAAAACAAACGCTCTGATCCACAACCAGGAAAATAAAATACTGCTTCGGTATATGCGCCTGTGGTTTTTGGATTGCGAATAATAGGAATGAATTTATCGTCTTCTATATCCAATAAAGCGCGCGCTGCTTTCTTGGGCAAATTGCCTGGCATTTTCTTATTGATGAAATGAATCACCTGTTCACGCACTGCTGGTTTGCCATGGCTAGAAGGTGGTGCTTTGGTTTGTTTTTTAGCGAGATGTTTTAAGACGTCATGCCCTAAGCGCTGCAACTTGTAACCCCAGCCCATCATCACTTTTCTAGTTGCGTTGATCGTTGCAGGATCCGTTGCATTCAAAAAGAACATCGATGCAGCAGTACCAGGATTAAAAGATTTCTTGCCCATTTTGCGCAAGAGATTGCGCATGTTCATAGACACATCACCAAAATCGATATCGACAGGACAAGGTGATAAGCATTTATGACAAACCGTGCAATGGTCAGCTACATCTTCAAACTCTTCCCAATGCTTAATCGAGATACCACGTCGAGTTTGCTCTTCATACAAAAACGCTTCAACTAATAACGAAGTCGCTAAAATTTTATTGCGTGGTGAGTAAAGTAGATTCGCTCTAGGCACATGAGTTGCACAAACTGGTTTGCATTTACCGCAACGCAGACAATCTTTCACGCTATTCGTGATCGCACCGATATCGCTTTGTTGCATGATGATTGATTCATGCCCCATCAATCCGAATGAAGGTGTGTAAGCATTGCGCAAATCTGCCGGCATAGCAGGATTGCCTAACAACTTACCTTTATTAAAACGACCTTCGGGATCAATGCGTTCTTTATAAGAACGAAACTCACCTAACTCTGCATCCGTTAAAAATTCTAATTTTGTGATGCCTATGCCATGCTCACCTGAGATCACACCATTTAATGAACGCGCTAAAGCCATAATGCGCGCAACAGCAACATGTGCAGCTTGCAGCATTTGATAATCATCCGAATTCACTGGAATGTTGGTGTGTACATTGCCATCACCTGCATGCATATGCAAGGCCACAAAAACACGACCTCTGAGTACACGCTTATGAATCGCACTACATTCATCCAGAATTTGTTTGAATGCGCTACCCGTAAATAATTGACGCAATACTGCGCGCACTTCCGCTTTCCAAGAGATGCGCAAGGTACGATCTTGTAGCACATCAAAAACGCATGTATTGGTTTGTGTCTTTAAGCGCGCTTCTAAAACAGGAACCGTATCTGGGATTGATAACTGCGTAGCGACCTGAATTAATTCTTGAATCGGTGTATCGAGATGCTGTAGTAACCATAGCCATCTTTTTTGTACCGTCTCCACACACTGTATCGCCTCACCTACGCGATTTTCTAATAGCTCAGCAGGTGGGATCTCAACACCCTCTGCATCATCATGCTTACCTAAGGGTAGATTCCCTTTAGTGAAAAAAGCAGAGAGTGCATCTAATAGTTGTAGTTTATTTTTTATCGATAACTCGATATTAATGCGCTCAATACCGTCGGTATATTCCCCCATGCGATCAAGTGGGATCACAACGTCTTCATTAATTTTGAATGCATTCGTATGTTTAGCGATAGCAGCAGTACGTGCGCGATCCAGCCAGAATTTTTTACGTGCTTCGGGACTGACCGCAACAAAGCCCTCACCCACACGCGTATTTGCAATCCGCACCACTTCTGAAGCAGCACGCGCTACAGCTTCATCATCATCGCCAACGATGTCACCAAACAAAGCCATTTTAGGTAAGACACCACGTTTTGATTTAGTGGCATAACCGACTGCACGCAAATAGCGCTCATCTAAATGTTCAAGTCCAGCTAATATGGCGCCGCCTTTTTTGGTTTCAGCATCGAGATAATTTTTTATTTCTACGATAGAAGGTATCGCCTCACGTGCTTGACCAAAAAACTCTAAACAAACCGTACGCGTATGTTTAGGCATTTTGTGCAAAATCCAACGCGCTGAAGTGATCAGACCATCGCAACCTTCTTTTTGTATGCCAGGCAAGCCAGATAAAAATTTATCGGTGACGTCTTTACCTAAACCTTCTTTACGAAATTTTTTCCCTTCGATTTCAAGGATTTCGGTTTTAAAAGGCTGCTGTGTTTTGCCACGTTCACTCGGATGCGTCCACTCTAATTTAAAGCGTGCAATCGGTGCTTCATGAATTTTGCCTAGATTGTGATCCAGTCGTGTGACCATTAACCAATCACCATTCGGATCCACCATACGCCAGCTAGCGAGATTGTCGAGAGCCGTGCCCCACAAGACCGCTTTTTTACCACCTGCATTCATAGCGATGTTGCCGCCTATGCAGGAAGCATCGGCAGATGTTGGGTCTACTGCAAAGACAAAGCCTGCTTTTTCTGCTGCATCCGCTACACGTTTGGTGACCACACCGGCACCAGAATAAATCGTTGCATAGTCGCGCGACAGACCAGGCAAGACGCGCATTTCTACTGCACCTAGTTGTTCTAATTTTTCGGTGTTGATGACAGCAGATAAAGGTGTGAGTGGAATTGCGCCACCGGTGTAACCAGTGCCACCGCCACGTGGAATGATGGTTAGGCCTAATTCAATACAGCCTTTCACTAAACCTGCGATTTCTTCTTCGGAATCGGGGGTGAGTACAACAAAGGGATATTCCACACGCCAGTCAGTTGCATCGGTTACATGCGAGACGCGCGATAAACCATCGAATTTAATATTGTCTTGTTCGGTATAACGACTCAGTATTTTGCTAGTGCGACGACGTAAGTTCGCCATTTGCTTAAACTCATCCGCAAAATCTTCTATCGCCTTACGTGCTGCACTCAATAACGCTTCAACTTTGGCACTACGCACTGCTGATTCAGGATCGAGTTTGTCATCGATTTCTGCATCATGGCGACGCTTATCTACTTCACCTAATCGATGGTACAGCGCATCAACCAGAGCTTGACGACGCACTGGGTTCTCCAGCATGTCTTCTTGCAAGTAGGGATTACGACGCACCACCCAAATATCACCTAATACTTCATACAACATCCGTGCAGAGCGTCCAGTCTGTCGTGAACCACGCAACACGGAAAGTAATCCCCACGCTGGTTCACCCAACAAACGAATCACGATCTCGCGATCGGAAAACGAAGTGTAGTTATAAGGAATTTCTCTCAGTCGAGGCGGTGCGCCATCGCTGTTTTCGTGAATCAAAGTGTGGAGTTGCGCGGGGGCGTTCATTTGGATGATGCTATAGGCACGAATCAAAGATGCATTCTAGCTGATTGCGCTCTTTGAGGCTGAGGGTAAGCGACTACATTGACTGCAATTACGAGCAAACTCAGAAGAACTGCCAGAACTGGTCGGGAACACGCATCAATAATTCGGTCAAGATCAGGTAACGTAAGAATTTACCGATTGCCATGTAGACGACACAAGGCCAAAAAGGCATTTTTAGCCAGCCTGCTACAGCACACAGCGGATCGCCTATGATGGGTAGCCATGACAACAACAAGGTTTTGGGCCCAAAAAACTTTAACCAAGCAAACCAGCGGGTTTCTTTTTCAGCTGCAAAGGTTTTTTTTGCGCCCACACCCATCCAATAGCTGATTGCACCTCCTACGGTATTGCCTACGGTGGCAACCAATAAAGCCATCCAAAACAAATCCGGATTAAGTTTTACCATTCCTAACAAGGCAGGTTCAGAGCCCATAGGAAGAATGGTGGATGACAAGAGACTGACGACAAATAAAGTCGGCAAACCTACTGCAGGTAGGGCGAGCAGATCAAGTAAATGCGCTGTGGCAGTAGCTAACATAGGCAGCAATCAATAAAACGCGTTAAGAGAAGAGTGGCTTAGCTAGACTACAGACTGCATGAAAAAAAGAGCGCCATCAAGGAATAAATCTGCTTATCCGCAGTCAGAAAAGTGTGTCCATTATAATGAGTCACCATGCAAATCGATTACCTAAAAAAAATTCTGACTTCCCGCGTCTATGACGTGGCCATAGAAACGCCACTTGAATTGGCGCCCGCCTTATCTGGGCGGATGAATAATCAGATTTTTTTCAAACGCGAAGACATGCAAAGCGTGTTTAGCTTCAAACTGCGTGGCGCCTATAACAAGATGGCGCATCTCACACCCGCACAATTAAAACATGGCGTTATTTGCGCCTCTGCCGGTAATCATGCACAAGGTGTGGCACTTTCTGCTCACCGACTAGGTTGTCGTGCTGTGATTGTGATGCCGGTCACTACACCCAAAGTCAAAATTGATGCAGTTAAAGCACGCGGTGGTGAAGTTGTTTTGTTTGGTGAATCTTATTCTGATGCGTATGCTCACGCTCTGCAATTAGAGAAAAAACATAAGTTATCTTTTGTTCATCCCTTCGATGATCCCGATGTGATTGCAGGACAAGGCACCATAGGCATGGAAATTTTACGCCAGCATGCCGCGCCAATTCATGCTGTGTTTGTAGCCATTGGTGGCGGTGGTTTGATTGGCGGTGTCGCGGCGTATATCAAGTCGGTACGACCAGAGATCAAAGTCATCGGCGTACAAACCACCGATTCCGATGCCATGGCACGTTCAATTAAAAGTGGACGTCGTGTCACGTTGACGGATGTGGGTTTGTTTTCAGATGGTACTGCTGTCAAACAAGTGGGCGAAGAAACTTTCCGTCTCACGAAAAAATATGTAGACGAGATTATTTTGGTCGACACCGATGCAGTGTGTGCTGCTATCAAAGATGTGTTTACTGATACGCGCAGCATTCTTGAGCCAGCTGGTGCTTTAGCGATTGCCGGTGCGAAAGCCTATGTGCAACGCGCTCAAGAAAATAAAAAGCCGCTGAAAGATGAAACGCTGATTGCGATCGCTTGCGGCGCCAACATGAATTTTGATCGTTTGCGTTTTGTTGCTGAACGCGCGGAAGTGGGTGAAGCTCATGAGGCTGTGTTTGCTGTCACTATCCCTGAAGAACGCGGTAGCTTCAAACGTTTTTGCCAACTAGTAGGCGCACGAGCAGTGACAGAATTTAATTATCGTATCAGCGACCAAAAAGAAGCCCATGTGTTTGTTGGACTTCAAGTAGCAAACAAAGATGAACCTAAAAAAATCAGTCAGCAATTCCAAAAGCAAGGCTTTAAAAATATCGATCTCACACAGGATGAATTAGCGAAACTGCATATACGCCATCTGGTTGGTGGCAAAAGCGCTTTAGCGCAAGATGAACTGTTGTATCGCTTTGAATTCCCAGAACGTCCGGGTGCCTTAATGCGGTTTTTAAATAGCTTGGCGCCGAATTGGAATATCAGTTTGTTTCATTATCGTAGTCAGGGTGGTGATGTAGGTCGTGTTTTAGTTGGCTTACAAGTACCCAAGAAAGAAATGAAAGACTTCCGTGATTTCTTAGCTACTCTAGGTTATCGTCATTGGGATGAAAGCGGCAATCCTGCCTATAAACTTTTTCTTTAAACAGCACACACTGTTTGTGCTGCTATTCCCACTATGACTTTGCATGCCTCACCTAGTGGCTCACCACTAGGAAAAATTTCAACTGGCCCTGATGGCTACGATCCCTCAATTTTGTTTGTTATGCCACGCGCAAACAAACGCGCTGAGTTAGGCTTAGAACATAAAGCTTTACCTTTTTTTGGTGTGGATGTGTGGAATGCCTATGAAGTGTCTTGGCTAAATTTACGAGGCAAACCGCAGGTTGCTATTCTTTCCATTCAAGTACCTGCAGACTCACCGAATATCATTGAATCAAAATCACTCAAGCTCTATCTAAATGGACTCAATCAATGTCGCTTAGCCGGCAGTGACGCTGTGTTGAATTTATTGCAGGCTGATTTATCGGCTGGCTTTGGCGCAGCTCTTCAGATTCGACTGACTGAAGCCAGCGACTTTCAAAACATCGCTATAGGCCAACTCGAGGGTCTTTTACTTGATCGACTTGATGTAGAGATGGATCACTATGACCCCACACCCTCACTCTTAGTCGCCAATACAGAACAGGCGCCAGTTGAGGAAAAACTCGTTTCTCATTTATTGAAAACGAATTGCCTAGTCACAGGCCAGCCAGATTGGGCCAGCATACAAATCCATTATGTGGGTTCGCAAATCCAACAAGAAGGTTTATTGAAATACCTCATAGGTTTTCGCTTTCATCAGGAATTTCATGAGCAATGTGTAGAACGCATTTTCATGGATATTTCTCGCCAATGTAGGCCTCAAAAACTGATGGTGTTAGCGCGCTATACACGGCGCGGTGGGATTGATATCA
>JBEDCU010000119.1:0-3954 GCA_041176585.1 Pseudomonadota bacterium | reverse complement strand
CTATGGTTTAATCCGCAGGCTTTCTTTTTGTGTGATGCGGAGCTAAAAATTAATTCCACGCTGTCTTATATTTTGCTGGCCACGACTCTTGCGGGAGTCATTAGTATTTCTGCTGCGGCTTTTTTCTCTTACAGTTTGTTATCTAAGCTAGTGGAGCGCATGGTTAGTCTTTCGGTCGGCATTATGTTGTCGACTTCTCTCTTGCATGCTTTGCCTGAAGCGTTTGAGTCGGGAGCGAGTGTGCATGCATTATTTGCGACCTTATTAGCTGGCTTGTTCGGATTTTTCTTGTTAGAGAAATTCGCTATCTTGCGTCACTCCCATCATTACGAAGGTGATGGTCATGAACATGAACATGGTCATGATGCGCATGAAGCGGGTCATGCAGGTTGGATGATTTTAGTTGGTGATAGTTTGCACAATTTCACTGATGGGATTTTGATCGCTGCTGCATTTTTAGCTGATCCAAAATTAGGCTTGATTACTTCGATCGCAATTATCGCGCATGAAATTCCACAAGAGATAGGAGATTTTATTGTGCTCTTGAATGCAGGCTTTAGTAAGTTGCGCGCCTATATTTATAATTTAATTTGTAGCTTAATGGCGGTGGTGGGTGGATTAGTCGGTTATTTTGCATTAGGTAGTGGCATGCAATGGATACCCTATGTGCTGGTCTTGGCTTCATCAGGTTTTATTTACATAGCGGTGAGTGATCTCATGCCGCAGATGCAAAGAAGAGCAACCTTGCGTGAATCAGTGCCGCAATTTATTTTGATTGCATGTGGTGTAGGCATAGTGCTGTTATTAACGCACCAATTTCATTTGCATAGCTAAGCACATCAAATAGCTACATGTTATGCATTGCCGGTAGCAATTGGTCTGGCAGGATCGGCAGACCATTCACTCCATGAGCCTGGATATAAAGCAGCGCCCGAAAGTCCTGCAATTTCCATTGCGAGTAAATTCACACAAGCAGAAGCACCTGAACCACATTGCATGATGGTGGTATCAGGGCTTTTAATGAGCGCAGTGAGTTCAGCGCGTAAAACGTCTGCTGATTTGAATAGACCATTCGCTGTTAAGTTTTCTTTAAACCAGCGATTTTTTGCACCTGGTATGTGACCTGCAGTTGGATCAATAACTTCATTCTCACCGCGGAAGCGATCAGCTGCACGCGCATCTAAAATCTCATACTCGTGAGTAGTAAGATTAGTGACGACATGATTCACATCTACAGTTTTTACTAATGTAGGTTGTAGCGTGATGTTGCCAATTGATGGAGTGATGAGTCGGCTAGTAAGAGTGCCATCCATTTCTTGCCATGCTTGTAGTCCACCATCAAGTAGTGCGACATTCTTATGACCTACCCAACGTAGCATCCACCACAAGCGCGCTGCAAACATACCGCCATGTGCGTCATAGACCACAACTTGGGTATCTTGATTCACGCCCCATTTGCGCAGTGTTTGTATAAACACTTCTTTAGTTGGTAGTGGATGTCGTCCTCTAAATTCACCGTGTGGTCCTGGTGTTTTATCCGATAAGTCTGTATCCAGATCAGCATGCTGTGCCACTGGAATGTGCGATTGTGCAAAGGCAGCTGCGCCTGCTTTTGGGTCTAGTAAATCAGAACGGCAATCTAGAAGAACTAAGCTAGGGCTGCTTAATATTTCAGCCAGTTCACTGGCAGACATTAGCGTAGTAAAAGACATTAGCTTCTCCTGTTTGCGTTATAAAAAGTTGCGGTCATGCCGCTGACTAAAATGATAATCATACCTAACCAGCTAGACCAACCTAAATGATCACCCCAGATAAGTATGCCCCAGATGCTAGAAAAAACAATGCCCGTATATTGTAGATTCGCAGTCACTAGCATAGCGCCTAGTCGGTAAGCGCGTGTCATCGCTATTTGCGCAATCGTCGCACACAAGCCTATGGCAAAAAGTAAACCTGCATCAGTCAGCGTGAGCTTATGAAGTATGAGTATTTGACCTGTGTGATAGATGCTATCTATCACACCACTCAAAAATCCTGCAATCACGCCACACACTGAAAAATAAAACACCACGCGATATTCTGGTTCGCCTAACTGGCCTAATTTTTTAACTTGAATATAAGCAAGCGCAGAAAGAAATCCTGAAATTAAAGCTAGCAAACCACCTAGCCATTGATCAGCATGTAAGGTAGGTTGCAACAATAGAGCCACACCAATAAAACTAGCGCAGATAGCGGCAGTGAGTCCCCATGCAAATCCTTGTTGACCATGCCACCAACTGAGAGTGAACATAATCGCAGCGATCCAGATGGGTGCCATATAGTTCAGTGTCATCGCAGTAGCGAGTGGTAATTTTCCAATTGAAAAAAACCATAACCACAGAGCTGTGACACCGACAAAGCCACGCCATGCATGATGCCAAGGTAGTGTGGTGCGTAGTGTACCTTTTTGAAAGCGCAGCATGATGGCAATCAAGACCATGCCGACCAAGCCGCGACTCATCACAATTTCGGAAGTAGAACAACTGGCAGATGCTAACTTAACGCATACGCCCATGATGGCAAATACAAATGTGGCAAACAACATCCACAATGACTGCATGCGCAGGCGCTTTGTTGCTAACAAGTTGTGCCTAGTATTGGAAGTGAGTGATGGATGGGATAGAAGTGGCAAGCATCAGGTTAAATAAAAATTAACTTGATGCTTGCCGATGATGGCGAGATAAAAAAATTAGCCGACCATATTTTTACGATACCACTCATGGAAATGCTGCATACCATCTTCCATAGGTGATTGATAAGGTCCTACTTCGTTGACGCCTCTATCCATTAATATTTTACGTCCTGCATCCATACGTAGTGCGATTTCATCATCTTCTACACAGGTTTCCATGTAAGCAGCACGTTCAGCTGCGATGAAATCACGCTCGAATAAGACGATCTCTTCGGGATAATAAAACTCTACGACGTTAGTGGTTTTTTGCGTGCCATTAGGCCACAGTGTGGACACTACCAAAACATGCGGATACCACTCAATCATAATATTAGGATAGAGCGTTAACCAGATCGCACCATAAGGTGGTGTAGCGCCATCACGATAACGTAGTACTTCTTCTTGCCATTTGCGATAAACCGGTGAGCCTGATTTTTGCAAAGCAGCGTTTACGCCTACTGTTTGTACACTGTAGTTATCACCGAATTCCCAACGTAAATCACCGCAGCTCACAAAATTACCTAAGCCTGGATGAAAGGGCTCAACGTGATAATCCTCTAGATAGACTTCAATAAAAGTTTTCCAGTTGTAGTTACATTCATGGATTTCAGTGTGATCTAATAAATAGCCACTGAAGTCTAGGTCTTTAGTGACAGACAGATTTTTCATCATGTCCACCACACTTGTGCCATTTTTTTCAAACAGCAGACCATTCCAGTTTTCTACTGAGGACTTGGAGAGATTAAAGCAAGGTGTTTCACCAAAATGTGGTGCACCGATGAGCTCGCCTTTTAAATCGTAAGTCCAACGATGTAATGGACAAACTATATTATTAGCATTGCCTCTACCGGATAGCATTTTCGCTTGTCTGTGTCTACAGACATTCGACATTAATTCTATGCCGTTTGGATTACGAACAAGGATGCGACCTTCATTTTCCCATGGCAGAGCTGCATAGTCGCCATTGTTAGGCACCATGAGTTCATGCCCTACATAACGTGGGCCTTGTTTGAATAATTGATTATCTTCTTGCAGTAGTAGCGCTTCATCAAAATACGCATCTACTGATAATTGTGCGGTTGAACGCACTAGTCTAGAGAGACTCGCTAAATCAGACATCTCTACCCCCAAATTAATTTACACCAACCTAAGAGAGAAAAAATCCGCAAATACCTTGTAACACAATGGTAATTTTTGGACGAGCGGCGGATTATACCTCTCAATATCGTAATGGGGAACAATTAATT
>JBEDCU010000118.1:0-5560 GCA_041176585.1 Pseudomonadota bacterium | reverse complement strand
TTGATCATCATCACCCTCTAGTGTCCACTCACCCATCCAATCAGTGAGATTTTTTTCTGCGGCAAATTCTTCTGTAGGATCTTGCGGCATGTAACCTACATTCGCATTCTCAGCCCATTTCACTAAACCACCATCAGGCTGTAATCCACATAAATCACCACCTATGCAACGCAACAAGGTCGTCTTACCTGCACCGTTGGCACCAATGATGGCAATTTTTTCACCCGCTTCTACAGCGATACTAAAATTCTTAAACAAAGGATGGTCGTAAGCTTTACTAATACTTTGTGTTTCTACTGCGAGTCTATGTAATTTTTTCTCGCCTTCAAAACGGATAAAAGGATTTTGACGTGAAGAAGGTTTGAAATCATC
This sequence comes from Pseudomonadota bacterium, assembly GCA_041176585.1. GTDB lineage: Bacteria > Pseudomonadota > Gammaproteobacteria > Burkholderiales > Burkholderiaceae_D > Pernthalerella. The sequence goes on along the minus strand of JBEDCU010000118.1, from coordinate 5,188 downwards.
AATCTTAATTTTATCGATTTGTTTTGCACGTGAAGTTGCTTGTCTTGCTTTGGATTTGTTAGCAGAAAAACGCCTTACAAAATCCTGTAACTCAGCAACCTTCTCTTTAGCCTTTGCATTTGCCGACATTTGCTGGGCCCGTGCCTGAGTAGAAGCCAGCATGTAATCATCATAATTACCGGGATAAACCTTGAGCGTGCCGTAATCCATATCAGCCATGTGTGTGCAAACCTGATTCAGGAAATGCCTATCATGGGAAATGATGATCATGGTTGAATTACGTTGATTCAGTACATCCTCTAACCAACGAATGGTGTTGATGTCGAGATTATTCGTCGGTTCGTCTAGTAACAAAATATCGGGATTAGAAAACAAAGCCTGTGCCAACAACACACGCAATTTAAAACCGGGCGCAATACTGCTCATCAAACCCTGATGCTGCGCAATCGGTATACCAACACCAGCTAATAACTCACCTGCTCGTGCTTCTGCTGTGTAGCCATCGTATTCAGCAAACTTGGCTTCTAGATCAGCCGCCTTCATGTAGTCATCATCGGTTGCATCAGGATTTGCGTAGATAGCATCGCGATCCGACATAGCCGCCCACATTTCTGTGTGGCCCATCATCACCACATCCAACACACGCATCTCTTCAAACGCAAACTGATCTTGACGCAATTTACCTAAGCGCTCACCGGGATCGAGCATGACGTTACCCGCAGAAGGTTCGAGGTCACCACCTAGTATTTTCATAAAGGTGGATTTGCCACAGCCATTGGCACCAATCAAGCCGTAGCGATTGCCATCTCCAAACTTAACTGAAATGTTTTCAAACAAGGGCTTAGGCCCAAACTGCATGGTGATATTAGCTGTAGAAAGCACTGCGGGAACCTTTAAAAATCAAACAGGAATAGCCCGTGATTCTACCATTTGACGCTGCAGCGCAGCAGAACACCTTACTAACTTGGCTAAGGTTTTTAGATATTTTTAGACAACTGCTAGGTGGGGATAATTCGAGATGACGAGGCTAAAGCCCTGTGCATCTGACTGCAGGTGCGCCTTGGCACCGACTGGTAGGGTTAATTTATCTAGCGTGTGCCCAAATTGCAAACCCTGCAGCATGGGAACAGAAACATGCTGTCGCATAAAAGTGAGCATGGAGTCGAAGTTATAGCCGTTATCGTACTCACTCAACTTATAAGATGAAAAATCACCGAACAACACGGCTTTTTGTTTTTGCAAAATGCCAGCGTGCGCTAGTTGCAATAGCATGCGCTCAACTCGGTACGGATGTTCATTCACATCTTCTATAAACAGCACACCACCTTCAATGGTAGGCATCCATGGCGTACCTATCAGCGACACAAGCATACTGAGATTACCGCCCCACAGCGTGCCTTGCACGTCCACCGCTGGATTGGCTTTGAATGTTGATTGAATCGTGATGTTTTTTTCAGTCAGACATTGCCAAAAATGTTGGTGGCTAAATTCACTCACATCAGTACGACTAAAGTCATCACAAATCATAGGTCCTGCAAAACTCACTACACCTGTTTGCGCTAATAATCCCATTTGTACTGCAGTGAAATCACTATGCCCTACGAATAATTTTTTACTCGCCGCGAGAGATACAAAATCAATTTGCGGTAATAAACGCGACAAACCATAGCCGCCACGTAAAGCAATAATGAGTTCTACTTCAGGATTATTTATCGCTGCATGTAGTTGTGCCAAACGTCCCGCATCACTATCAGCAAAGCGCTGAAATTTTTTCTCAGGTGCTGTGTAGTCATGCACTGTATGACCCATAGCGTGTAAACGAGAAATAGCTTGTTGATAAGCGACTACATCAGTGGCATAACCACTTAAACCTATGATCGCGATAGCTATGGGGCGTGAGGAATTCGACATAATGATTTAGTGTTTTTGACTATGATCAGCGGTGAGGCTTTCATGTATAGCTTGTGCACGACGCTGAATAAAAAAATCACGCAATAACTGACCACATTCTTCTGCTAAAACACCACCAGTTACCGTGGTGTGATGATTGAGTTTTTCTTCTGCGAATAAATTAATCACTGAACCGCAAGCACCAGTTTTCGAATCTGCAGCACCATACACAACTCGCGCTAATCTGGCATGTAACATGGCACCGGCACACATAGCACATGGCTCCAAGGTGACATACAAGGTGCAGCCAGGTAAACGATAATTTCCTAATACTTCTGCTGCTGCGCGTAGAGCAGCAATCTCAGCATGTGCTGTAGGATCATGCTGCGCTATAGGTTGATTATGACCCGTAGCGACGATCTTTCCTTCATAAACCACCACCGCACCGACTGGCACTTCACCTAGTAGTTCAGCTTTTTTAGCAGAGGCAATGGCCTCTTGCATGAACTGATTATCTATTTCATTTTGCATCATTACATTCACTTTGCATCATCATGCGTTATCTCGGCCCAACAATTGGGAGTTTCATGCAACACCAATTTATGTAAGCGCAATCCCGTGCCGTAGTGATCTTGATAGGCATCGCGCAGAATATTAAATGCCGTGCGTGCTAGATTTTCTACTGTCGGTATCTGTTGAATGATCACTGTTTTATGATCCGGTATGCTGCTCAAAAATTCACGCACTTTAGTATCTTTTTCATACACTAAAAAAGCATGATCCCATACGTCTACTAAATGCTGTTTCGCTAAAGCTTTTACATCAGAGAAATCCATAATCATGCCATTATCCGAGCTACCTTCCTGCTCAATCACATTTCCAATCAAGGTGATTTCTAAGGTATAACGATGGCCATGTAAATTACGACATTGACTTTTATGATCAGGAATACGATGTCCAGCATCGAATTCTAATTTGCGAGTAATAGTTAGCATGATTAAGGTATTTGTAACAGCTTATGTGTTTGCAATGACAAACGCCATTGCGGTGTATTTTTGCAAAGTTCTATCGCAAGTTTGATATTTTTTTCTGCCTCTGGGCCATCCATAGCTTGCACAAAAAAATGCTGAAAATCTAAATCTATATAAGCAGCGAGTTGCTGTGCATCCTGTGGTACTACGACTTTGATTTCATGGCCAGACTTAACTACGAGCTCAGCACCCATTTTAGGGCTCACGCATATCCAATCCACACCCTGTGGTACAGGTAAGGTGCCATTGGTTTCAATCGCTACTTCAAAACCAAAACCATGTAATGCATGAATTAATGCTTCATCTAACTGTAGTAATGGTTCGCCACCCGTACACACTACGTATTTATGTTTTGGTGCATCAGCCGGCCACTGCGCATTAATTTTTGCGGCAAGCTCAGCAGCATCTGCGTATTTACCGCCCTGATTGCCATCCGTTCCTACAAAATCAGTGTCACAGAAACGGCATATCGCAGTAGCTCTGTCTGCTTCCCGTCCGGACCATAAGTTACAACCCGCAAAGCGACAAAACACCGCCGGCCGCCCTGACTGAGCACCTTCTCCTTGCAGAGTGTAGAAAATCTCTTTGACGCTATAGCTCACGCAATGACCTGAAATAACTAGAAAGGCGTGATTATCTACCAGAATGGGATGGCAGCGTCGTAGTTTGTTTAAACCGGAGTTAACTGCGGGGGATCGGGAAACAGCACCAGAAAACTCGAACCACGGCTATTGGCGCCTGAACGTACACTGATAGTGGCGCCATGCTCAAGTGCGATGTCACGCACAATCGCCAAACCTAGTCCACTACCAGACTGACTATGATCGAGTCGATAAAAGCGACTAAAAATTTGTTCTTTATCTGTCTCTGGAATACCAGGACCATCATCTTCCACTTTTAATACACCGCCACCTTCTTTCATCATACAACTCACGGTCACTGTGCCACCATCTGGTGAATAGCGAATGGCATTGTCGACTACGTTATCAATCAAATCACGTAATAAAAATCGATCGCCTAACACTGTCGTGGGTTGTAAATCAAAACCAATATCAATATTTTTCTTGAGAGCTTCTTGTACAAACTGCTGAACCGACTCAGCTAATAATTTATCTAAAGAGAGCAATTCCATGGCACTACGATTGCCGTCCCCAGGCTGTGATCGGGCTAACGCTAATAACTGATTCGCTTTACGCGTCATACGATCGGTTGAGGCCAACATCATGTCAACAGAGCGTGCGGTATCGAGATCTTCTTTATGTTGCGCTTGCAGCAGCTCTAACTGCGCTTTAAAACCCGCTAAGGGAGTACGCAACTGATGCGCCACATTCGCTAAAAAATCTTGTTTCGCAAGAGCGCTATCTTGCACACGTGTCAGCAAATTATTTATCGCCAAAATAAAAGGCTTGACTTCAACCGGTGCATTGCTGACTGGTAAAGCAGATAAATCATCGGATTTACGTTGCTCTAAATTGCCTTGCATCTCACGCAATGGCGACAGACCTTTATTGAGTGCTAACCAAATCATCAGCGGGATGAGTATGGCTAGAAAAATTTCAGAAATCAGTAAAGTGAGAAAAATGCGCAATTGAATTTGTCTGCGTTTAATACGCGTTTCACCAGCGCCAATCAAAATCAGCTGACCTGCCACGACTGTCTTTAATGAAATGACACGCACATCTTCACCGCGCATCATGTCGGTGTAAGGTAATGACGTATTTAATTTATCGGGAATTTGTAGTTGAGGAAAATCTTTATCGCCAGCGATAGTGCGACCATTTAAATCACGCACAACGAAAAACACTTCATCAAAATGATCTACGCGCAAAACTTGCTCAGCTTGTTGTGAGAGCCTGAGTTCAATTTCGCTATCCGTCTCTTGTACATGCGGAACCAGCGCCCAAGCAGCATCAGCCAAACTTTGATCCAAGGCACCTTGTGCAGGTATCCATGCTAACCAATACGCGGCAGCTGCACCCGCAAGATTCACAGCCAGTAAAGGAATCACTAGCCACTTCAGTAACTTAACGCGCAAACTCATAATGAGGCTTGCTCCAACATATAGCCAAAGCCACGTATCGTTTTAATCGAGATGCCTGCAGAAGCAATCTTAGTTCGTATGCGAGAGACATATACTTCAACCGCGTTTAATGTCACCTCTTCACCCCATGGCAAAATGGCATCAATAATTTGCTGCTTAGAGACTACGCGTGATGCTTGCTGCATCAGATATTCCAACACAGCCCATTCGCGCGCAGATAATTCTA
>JBEDCU010000117.1:0-4014 GCA_041176585.1 Pseudomonadota bacterium | reverse complement strand
ATTGAATCAGGTCACGATAAAAAATTTGACGCTAGTCGTTGGGTAGGTGCTTGGCTAGAGCGACCGATTCCTGCACTTGGTGGATCTAAACCAGCTGACTATATGGATACAATCGAAGGACAAGAATTCATTTCTAGGTTGCTTGCACAGTCTCAGTCTGGAGCTTATGGCTGATGCGAGTTTGGAGAATCGCTAGTCAATCGTTAGCCTATTCTGCTAAAGATCTATCCGGAGCTGGTGCGAAAATCACTGGTGGTCGGTGGAATAGTGTCGGAATACCTGTTTTATATTGCGCTGAAAATCCATCATTAGCTTGTCTTGAAACACTAGTGCATCTCGGTACTAGCGATTTACCTTTGCAACGCTATCTTATCGCTATTGATATACCTGATCGCATTTGGAGAGCTAGAGTTATACTTGAAACTGAATTGCTACCTACAAATTGGAATATTTCTCCACCAACTAAATCGAGTATAGATTTCGGAGATGCATGGATTAAGTCAGAGAAATCGTTAGTGATGAGCTTGCCTTCTGTGATTGTTCCAGAAGATTCTATTTTTCTTATTAATCCTATGCATAAAGATGTGAGCCTAATTAATGCCGTGGTTATGCGGAAATGGGAATACGACGTCAGACTTTTTAGTTAAATCATTGAGATACTATTTACTTTGTCTTTCAGTATTAAATCTCTGCACAAACTCTTTGGCGATAGGTAGCACCACATCTTGTTCAGTCGCTAGTGTGAGTGCAACGTAAGCATCTGCTTGTGGTGTAACGATTTGATAAATAGATTTGCATACATCATAAGCAGTCACTCCTGCCCAATCTGCGCGCAATAGTTCAGCAGGCAATTGCGGATCATGTAGTTGTACTCGACGAAAAGCATGTATGAGTAAGGTGCGAATAACAAAAGCTTGTTGATCAGTTAAATCACTTTCTTCTTGTAATAAAGCGAGTAGAGGGGCGTAGCGTTTTACAAAATCTGCATAGCCTTTTATGACTGCTTCGAGTTGCCAGCAATGCGTTAATAAATCTGTTAATGGTCGACTTGTAATGTCGTTAAGACTAGTCGCTGCAGAAACAAACACACGATCAGCATTGCCTGTACGCTGCAAAATTTCTGACACAGCTGCTTCTTTGCTACCCGGATGAACGAATACACCGGGTGCGATCAGTCCAAACCCTTCCCACAATAATTCTTTTTTCAATTGATTGCGATCGCTGCTTCTACTTAAATTAGGTGGCGCAATGACGAATATCCAACGACCATCCCAAGCTGAACTGGCAGGTGCATAGACACGCTGATACGCTCGTGCAAAACGCTTAGACCCCTGTGAAGTGAGCGAGTACTGACTACGTCGTCCGCTGCGATTTGCGTGTAGCCAGCTTTCTTCAGTCAGCCGAAAAACACTGGTACGCACCAGTCTGTCATTAATCTTTAGCGCGTCCATCAGCGCAATCAAACTGCCCAGCCAAACTGTACCCCCACGTGGCGCAATCGCATCGCCAAAAACCGTCATGACGATGGATTTTGCGCGCGGTGGCTGCTGCTTTAAAAATCCAGCAATCCATTTATCTATTGCTTTATGTTTCATAGTTGCTAAGTAGCTGAAAGCTAAGAGAAAAGCATAGAAAAAACCCTAAAATTAGGGGCTTTTATACATGATACGAATTTACGCAATATATTTAATTTCGCGTATCATATAGCAAAATATAAGCAGCGTAATCAATTCGCGAGGAGACAAACAATATGTATGCCCAAATGGTCGATACCGGAGCCGCTCGTGTGCAGGCAATGTCTGAAATGAGTGCTGAAGAGCGCGCCTTTCAGGAAAAAATTGATGCAGGCATCAAGATTGAGCCTAAAGACTGGATGACCGAGGGTTATCGCAAAACCTTGATACGCCAAATTTCTCAGCATGCGCACTCTGAAATCGTAGGTCAGCTACCCGAAGGAAATTGGGTGACGCGTGCACCGACTTTGCAACGCAAAGCGATTTTGCTGGCCAAGATACAAGATGAAGCCGGTCATGGTTTGTACTTATATAGCGCGGCTGAAACGCTAGGTGTATCGCGTGATCAAATGAACGCTGATCTTTTATCTGGCAAAGCTAAGTACTCCAGTATTTTTAATTACCCCACGCTTTCATGGGCTGACATGGGTGCTATCGGTTGGTTAGTAGATGGCTCTGCCATCATTAATCAAATTCCTTTATGTCGTTGTTCTTATGGACCCTATGCACGTGCCATGGTGCGTGTGTGTAAAGAAGAGTCATTTCATGCTCGTCAGGGTTACGACATCATGATGGCACTCTGCCGTGGCACAGCAGAACAAAAAGCGATGGCACAAGATGCACTCAATCGTTGGTGGTGGCCATCTTTAATGATGTTTGGCCCACCTGATACTGACTCAGTGAATAGTGCGCAATCAGCACAATGGAAAATTAAATTATTTTCGAATGATGAACTGCGTCAGCGTATGGTGGATCAGACTGTTCCACAAGCTGACTATCTCGGACTCACTATTCCTGATCCTGATTTGAAATGGAATGAAGAGCGTGGTCATTATGATTTTGGTGCAATTGATTTTTCTGAATTATTCAATGTCGTCAAAGGCAATGGTCCTTGTAATCGTGAACGTTTAGCAGCACGTCGTAAAGCATGGGATGACGGTGCATGGTTTCGCGATGGACTGACAGCTTATGCAGATAAACAATCGCATCGTAAAGCGGCATAAGTGAGTAAAAATTAGTGAGCAAGGATTAGTGAGGAAAGAATATGAGTAAAGAATGGCCTTTATGGGAAATTTTTGTACGCAGTCAGCATGGTCTATCGCATAAACACGTAGGTAGCTTGCATGCACCTGATGCAGAGATGGCAATCAATAATGCCCGTGATGTGTATACACGTCGTAATGAAGGCGTCTCAATCTGGGTTGTACTCGCTAATCAAATCATTGCAAGTAGTCCGCATGATAAAGAAGAATTATTCGAGCCAGCAAATACCAAAGTGTATCGACATCCTACTTTCTTCCCCATACCGGAAGAAGTAAAAAATCTGTAAGACATATAACAATCAATAACAAAAAATAACTACAACACTGACACATGACTGTCGAACCAAAATTTGAATGGTTGCTACGCTGTGGTGATAACGCACTCATACTCTCGCAAAGACTGTCAGAGTGGTGCGGTAAAGGTCCTATTCTTGAAGAAGATATGGCGGCAACCAATGTTGCATTGGATTTGCTTGGTCAAGCCACACTATGGCTGACGTATGCCTCAGAGCATAAGCAAGATGGACGCAATGCAGATCAACTTGCATTTCTACGTGATGCGCATGCATTTCGTAACGCTTTGCTGGTCGAGCAGCCGAATGAAGATTATGGCCACACTTTAGTTAGGCAATTTTATTTTGATGCTTGGCATTACTTTTTCTTAGAAGCCTTATTGCAATCACGTGATGAAAAAATTGCGGCCATAGCAGAGAAATCAATCAAAGAAGTGCGTTATCACTTGCGACGGAGTAGTGATCTCATCATCCGTCTAGGTGATGGTAGTCAAGAGAGTCATCAACGTATACAACAATCTATCGATGCGCTGTGGATGTATACCGGAGAATTGTTCACACCAGATGCAATTGATCTGGAAATGCAACAACAAGGTATTGCGCCGGATTTACTGCAACTACACGCAAAATGGAAGCAGCAGATACAACAAGTCTGTGATGAAGCGACATTACTTGTACCGTCTGACCAAGCATGGATGCAAAAAGGTGGAAAAACAGGTGTGCATACTGAGCATCTAGGTTATCTACTTGCAGAGATGCAGTTCTTGCAGCGCGCCTATCCTGGAGCGCAGTGGTGATACCGCCTGTGACAAGCTTATGGAAAAGTCTGGAGCAAGTCACTGATCCAGAAATTCCCGTCATTTCAGTCGTTGAGTTAGGCATAGTGCGTAATCTAGAAATCGATGCAGAAAGCAATTGCGTGGTCACGATTACACCAACCTATTC
>JBEDCU010000116.1:0-4637 GCA_041176585.1 Pseudomonadota bacterium | reverse complement strand
GATTAGCGAAGCGTAATCGTACGCAAATAAATCAATTAAGTAGGGCGCGATGCATTGCGCCGCATACTCATGATTGCTAATGGTTAGGGTTGATTTTGAAAACCCGCTACAGGTAGTGAAGGCGCAGTTGCAAATTGCGCTGGTACTTCACCTGTGAGTGTTTGAAGGAATGCAACGATGTGTGCTACATCGATGTCATTTAATTTTTGACCTAGCTGTACACGCGCCATCACACGCACTGCATCTTCCAAGCGAGCCACTGAACCATCATGAAAATAAGGTGGTGTCACAGCGACATTACGTAGTTGAGGCACTTTGAAGATATAAGTATCTTCTGGTTTTTGTGTATCGTGGAATTTACCTTTGTCACGACCTTTCAGCAGTTCCATTTCTTTACTACCTGTGGCTAACCAATAATCTTCTACGATGCCAAATTTTTGATAGCTCTGTCCACCAACGGTTGCGCCGTTATGACAGCCTGCGCAGCCTGTAGAGATAAATTTTTCTAAACCAAGTTTGGCTTCTTTACTGATCGCTTTTTGATCACCTTTTAAATATTTATCAAACGGGGCAGGTGTGAGTAGTGTGCGTTCAAATGCGCCAATGGCGGTTGCCCAGTTTTCTGCACTAATCGCTTTAGGTTCATTAGGGAAGGCTGCTTGAAATTTTTTCTCGTAACCGAGTTTTTCTAACTTAACTTCTACTTCTGCATAGCTAGCATTGCCGTAAGCGTGAGGACTCAGCAATGCCTTCATGGCTTGCTCTTCAACCGAGACACGGTTGCCACCGTAGTGCTGTGCAATTAACAGTGGAGTATTAAACACTGTCGGTGCATTACGCGGTAGTTTTTTACCGTGTACACCAACAGAGAGTGCTAAGGAATCTGCGCCATAGTAGGACGGGTTATGGCAAGCAGCGCAACTCATACGTCCATCGGTTGACACACGTGTTTCAAAGAACAAGGCTTTGCCTAAATCTAGTCTGGCTTTTGAGTGCGGATAATCATCTACATGCGCAGTGTCAGGTAAAGGCTTAAACAAACTACGAGCTTGCTCCAACAAAGCTTGATCTTTACTTTCTGCATTGACGATGGAAGTGGTTGTTAGTATCAGTAAAACACCTGCTGCGATAGATGTCGTCCATTTTATGAAGTGCATTGTTCTCTCCCTTACCTAATGATTATCATGATTGTCCGTTATTTTTTATCTGTTTGCAGACTATTACTTCAGAGTTGAATTTATTTCTCTTATTATTCTATAACTAGTGTAATGCAAGAAGAGTTTTATCTTTTTGAAAACTTTATGCTTCATTAGACTCATACGCGCTAGAGTAAAATCGTGCAAAGCAGTCTAGTTTTTTGATTCTTCCTATTTCAGGTTTCTATAATTATGCGTCTTTTTCAAGCTCCCACCCTGCTAATTTTGCTGGGAGCGTCATTGTTATCTCATGCAGCACCTACTTCATGGCAAGGCAATTTACAGCCCATATCCAAATCAGAATGGAATCGTGAGCGTGCCGCGCATCTGTTAGAGCGCGCAGGCTTTGGCGCCACACCTGAAGAGATTACGCGCTTCGCAGCCATGTCACCGACTCAGGCAGTAAAGACTTTGGTGCGTTACAAATCTACTCCTAATCCTTTACCTGCCTTTGAGCATTCGGGTGTGCATGATGCTGGTTTAGAGCCCTTTGCTACTTCACGTCCAGCTGCGACGGATCTTGCAAGAGATACAGGTGAATCATTAGGTGTGAAAGTTAAGCCTGAAGGTAATCGGCGTATGCAACAAGTGGCAGATCGTTTTTTATATTGGTTGCGAGCGAGTCGTCTTGAATCAAATCGAGTTGGGTATTGGTGGGCGAATCGTATGTTAACGACACGCCGTCCTCTAGAAGAAAAGATGACTTTGTTTTGGCATGGGCATTTTGCGACTAGTGAAGAGAAGGTGCGTGATTACAGAAAAATGCTGTTGCAAAATGAATTGTTTCGTAAGCATGCAACGGGTAATTTCAGAACACTGATGATAGCTGTTGCGCAAGATCCCGCAATGCTGGCTTATTTGGATGCGGCGGTGAATGTGAAGGGCGCACCAAATGAAAATTTTGCGCGCGAGATTATGGAATTGTTCACCATGGGTGTGGGCAACTATAGCGAGCAAGACATTCGTGAAGCTGCACGCGCTTTCACTGGATGGAATTATCAAGGTTTGAAATTTGTTGTGAATCCAGATAAGCACGATAACGCGAATAAAACTCTGTTGGGTCACACAGGTAATTACGATGGTGTGCAGGTGATTGATATTTTGCTTGCTCAACCAGTGACAGCAGAATTTATCGCGGCCAAGTTATATCGTTATTTTGTGCGTGAAGAGTTATCGCCAGAATTACAAAAAGAGTTGGGTGATGTGCTGCGCAAGTCAAATTATGAGATTGCCCCATTTTTAGAAGCAGTGTTTACATCACGGGATTTTTATAGTGATGCATCTGTCGCAACCCGTATCAAGCCTCCAGTTGAATTAGTGGTTGCTACTTATCGTAAGTTGGGATTAAAAACCGTACCTGGTATTCCTGACTTTAATGATTTAACTGAATCCCTCGGACAAAAATTATTGTATCCACCTAATGTGGCTGGTTGGGCGCATGGTAAGAGTTGGATTACACCAGGCTTGTTACTTGCGCGTGGAAATTTTGTGTATGACACCGTATTTCCTCCTATAGCTTTTGTGCCGACTGATAGAGTGCCGAATCAGTTTTATCAAATTGTGCCTGTTGCAGAAAAATTAGCGATGGGGATTGATGTGACAACTGCCACCAAGCCTGAAGGCAAAGAGATGTCATCGATGTCTATGCAAGGTGACAGAGATGAAGACTTCAATACTCGTTTAGCGAGTTATCACGCTTGGCGTAAGGCGATAGAAAAGGTGAAGCCTATTCCGCGTGCTTATGCACATTTGAATCTTACTGGCATGGTGCAGCAAGCAGGATGCAAAACGACTCAGCAAGCGGTAGATTATTTATTGCTGCGGTTTTTATCTGTTCCTATAGATAGCGAGTCACGTAAAAAAATTGCAGCGATGTTGCAAGCTGAATTAGGCACAGATGATTTATCAAGAGCAGAAACCTACATGGAAGAAGCATTGCGTACTACTTTGCATGTGATTCTTTCTCTGCCTGCTTATCAGTTAGGCTAATTCGTTTAACAAAAAAAAGACTAAAAAAAATTATGAAGCAAGATACGCAATCTCATCATCAGCATCATACTGATTTAACACGTCGTACTTTATTGCAGTCATTAGCTGGAGCGGGCTTAGTTGCGGGTTTGCCCTTAGTTTCTCCCTTGTCTGCACAAGCAGCCAATAACAAAGATAAACGTATCTTAGTTGTGCTTGAGCTCTCTGGTGCGAATGATGGTTTCAATACCTTAGTACCTTATGCGGATGATGCGTATTATCGATTGCGACCCAATATAGGCATACGCCCCAACAAAGTTCGTAAGATTGATGATCAATTTGGTTTTAGTCCAGGCATGGCAGGCTTTGAGCGTTTATTCAAAGAAGGCAAAATGGCTGTGGTGCATGGATGTGGTTATGCGCAGCCTTCATATTCACATTTCACATCAGCTGCGTATTGGCATACGGGTGCGCCGAACACTGGTGAGCCTTATGGTTGGTTAGGGCGTGTTGCAGATGCGATTGATCCTGCACTCACACCAAATTTTTTAGTGAATATCGATGAGCGTCAATCACTCGCTGTGCGAGCAGCCAAGCATGTGCCTGTGGTGTTTGATGATCCTGAACGTTTTACACGTAAAGGCTTACTACAGAGCCGTCCGTTATTAGATAGCGTGCCTAAGTCGGTTGCAGCCAGTGCTACACAAAATTATTTAGATGGCGTTGCCAACAGTGCGCGTGAAGCTTCGCAGTTAGTAAGAGCAGCGTGGGCGAATTATAAAACCCCAGTTGATTACGGCATTATCTCGGTTGATCTACCCAAAGTTGCTGCAATGATTGCAGCTGATTTACCGACGCGTTTGTATTACACATCATATCGACACAATGCATTTGATACGCATGTGCAGCAGTCGGAAGTGCATCAGCGTATGTTGACGTATGTGTCAGATGCAGTGTCGGGCTTTATGCAAGATATGGAACGCTTAGGTCGTGCTGATGATGTGACCGTGTTAGTCTTTTCTGAATTTGGTCGACGTGCCGCTGAGAACACGAGTCTTGGTACAGATCATGGTACCGCTAATCATATGTACGTGATTGGTAAACCAGTCAAAGGAGGTCACTATGGTAAACCACCAAGTCTCACTGCCTTGGATATTGGTGGTAATGTGACGTACACCACGGATTTTCGTCGGGTCTATGCTAGCTTGATTGATGGCTGGTTAGGCGCAGACAGTAAAACATTATTGTCCGGTGAATTTGAATCTTTCCCTCTTTTTGGTTAAACCTCATGGCAGCGCATTTTGATTTACCAGATATTAAGCTCTTCGTTAACATTGCCGAGGCGAATAGCTTAACGCGCGGTGCAGAGCGCTCTCATATGTCTTTGCCAGCAGCGTCGATACGCATTAAAAATTTGGAAGAAGGTTTGGGCATTAAACTGCTTTATCGTACTTCGCAAGGTGTGACCTTAAC
>JBEDCU010000115.1:0-6070 GCA_041176585.1 Pseudomonadota bacterium | reverse complement strand
TGCAGCTGCATTCTGGCCTAAGCCTGTCATCGTTCGTTTGTCCGACTTCAAATCTAATGAATATAAAAAACTCATAGGCGGTTCACGCTATGAACCGGATGAAGAAAATCCTATGTTGGGTTTCCGTGGTGCTGCTCGCTATCTCTCCGCTGATTTTGCGGAATCGTTTGAGATGGAATGTCTAGCCATGAAACGGGTTCGCAATGACATGGGACTTACCAATGTAGAAATCATGGTGCCATTCGTTCGTACCTTAGGTCAGGCTGAAAAGGTCGTGAATTTGCTCGGCAAATATGGCTTGAAGCGGGGAGAAAATGGACTGCGTCTCATCATGATGTGTGAAGTGCCATCTAACGCTATCTTGGCTGAACAATTCCTCGAGCATTTCGATGGCTTCTCGATCGGCTCTAACGACTTAACACAGCTCACTTTAGGTCTGGATCGTGATTCGGGTATGGAGTTACTGGCGGCAGATTTTGATGAGCGTGATCCAGCAGTAGGGGTTTTGCTGTCACAAGCGATTGCTGCTTGTCTGAAACAGGGTAAGTACATAGGCATTTGTGGACAAGGGCCATCTGACCACCCAGATTTTGCTGATTGGCTGATGAAAGAGGGCATTGCCTCGATTTCACTTAACCCCGATTCAGTCGTGGATACTTGGCAAAAACTAGCTACGAAAATTTAATTTTTATCTTGAAATTGTTGACTTGAGGAAATTATTCTATACACTACGGTCAACGGCTTGAGATAACAAGCAACAATAGGTAGTAAAGAAGTATTCAACCCCCGCAGCTGCGAAGCTTTGGGGGTTTTTGTTTTTTAGTGAAGGAATTTGCAGATTTCTTCTATGAAAACAACAGCTTAGCTTAAGATCTAACGGCGGTTTTGCTTCATGACCGAGGCAATTTCACGTTGCGTGTCACGTATGCGTTCAGTGTCGCGTTTGTCATGCTGTTTCTTACCCTTGGCGAGACCAATTTCGCACTTAATGCGTCCGCGCTGATAATGAAAATTCAGAGGCACCAGTGTGTAGCCAGCACGTTCCACTTTTCCTATGAGTTTTTTGATCTCTTCCCCGCGCAACAGCAGTTTGCGTGTGCGTACTGGATCGGGGCTGATGTGGGTAGAGGCAGTTGGCAAGGCGCTGATATGCGCCCCAAATAAAAACACTTCACCATTTCTGACGATGACATAGGCTTCTTTGATTTGCCCACGACCGGCACGCAGGGATTTCACTTCCCAACCTTCGAGCACCATGCCTGCTTCAAACCGTTCTTCTATGAAGTAGTCGTGAAAGGCTTTTTTATTATCGATGATGCTCATGAAAGAAAACGGTGGCGTGCTGTGAAATTGCGGGCAACCCTAAGAATAGACTAGGTTGCAAGTGGCTGTCGGTTAAAATCAAGACTTCGTATTCTATCAAACCACATCATGGCTGTTGTGCAAAAAACCGTACTGTTAGCTTTTAGTGCCGAGCAAATGTTTGCATTGGTCGAAAAGGTCGAGGATTATCCGGCTTTTTTACCTTGGTGTGGCGGGGTGGAAGTGAAACAACGTAGCCCTGAAAAATTAGTAGCTACGATTGCTATCGCTTATCACGGTATTAAACAAAGCTTCACCACTGAAAATCAGAATACAGCGCCTAGGCATATGCAAATGAAGCTGGTTGAAGGTCCATTTAGTCAGTTGGAAGGAGAATGGCATTTCAAGCCACTGCGCGAAGATGCCTGCAAAGTGGAGTTTGAATTGCATTATGAATTCTCTAGTAAAGTTTTAGAGAAGTTGATTGGGCCCGTATTCACTATCATTGCTAACAGTTTTGTGGAGTCGTTTTGCAAACGCGCCGAGGAAGTCTATGGCAAATGAGCTAAGACCATCGACTATTCAGGTACAGGTTTGCTATGCCTTAGCTGATTTCGTTTATCTGCAAGATGTGAACATACCTACTGCGAGCGCGATACAGGATGCAATCTTAGCGAGTGGCGTTTTGCAGCAGTATCCTGAGATTGAACTGGCTACGGCACGTGTTGGAATTTTCGGTAAATTAAAAGCGCTCGATAGCTTGCTGCAGCATGGCGACAGAGTAGAAATTTATCGTCTACTACAAGCAGAACCTATGGAGTCCAGGCGCCGTCGTGCAGCGCACAAAACTGGGCGCAAAGACTGAGTGTTTTGGGATTGGGCGGGTGATTTCTGTATAATTCGCTTTTGCGCCTATAGGAATTGCTATGCGTCTCATCCAAAAAGCACTCACCTTCGATGATGTGCTGCTCGTACCGGCCTATTCAGCCATTCTGCCTAGAGATACCTCGCTACACACACGTCTGACCCGCAATATTTCATTGTCTATTCCATTGGTCTCAGCGGCAATGGATACCGTGACTGAAGCTAGGCTGGCGATTGCCATTGCGCAGGAAGGTGGCATAGGCATTATTCATAAAAACCTGACTGCTAAAGAGCAAGCGCGTGAAGTGTCACAAGTGAAGCGATTTGAGGCAGGCGTCGTGCGCGATCCGATTACCATTCCACCGACCATGAAAGTGCGTGATGTAATTGCACTTTCTCATCAACATGGCATCAGTGGTTTCCCTGTTGTAGAAGGCAAGACAGTGGTTGGCATCATTACCAATCGTGATTTGCGCTTTGAAGAAGAGCTAGATGCAGAAGTGCGCGCAAAAATGACGCCGCGCGACAAACTGGTGTTTGTGAAAGATGGTGCAGATCCTGCTGAAGCCAAACGCTTAATGAACAAACATCGCTTAGAGCGTGTGTTGGTTGTGAATGATGCATTTGAATTGCGTGGTCTCATCACTGTCAAAGATATTACCAAATCCACCGAGCATCCTAATGCTTGTAAAGATGATCAAGGTAAGTTGCGCGTAGGTGCAGCAGTGGGTGTAGGTCCTGATAATGATGAGCGTGTTGAGCTATTAGTTGCTGCTGGTGTGGATGTGATTATTGTTGATACCGCACATGGTCATTCCAAAGGCGTATTGGATCGTGTGGAGTGGGTTAAGCGTCGTTTCCCGCATGTCGATGTAGTAGGCGGTAACGTTGCTACTGCTGCTGCTGCAAAGGCACTCGCAGATCACGGTGCGGATGGTGTCAAAGTTGGTATAGGTCCTGGTTCGATTTGTACGACACGTATTGTGGCAGGTGTAGGTGTGCCACAAATCACAGCGATTGCAAATGTCTCCAAAGCTTTAGAAGGCACAGGTATTCCGTGTATCGCAGATGGTGGCATACGTTTTTCTGGTGACATCTCTAAAGCACTCGCAGCAGGTGCTTCTACTGTCATGATGGGTAGTATGTTTGCAGGTACAGAAGAAGCGCCCGGTGAAGTGATTCTATTTCAAGGCCGTAGTTATAAATCGTATCGTGGTATGGGTAGCTTGGGTGCGATGGCAGATGGATCTGCAGATCGCTATTTCCAAGAATCTTCTAACAACACAGATAAATACGTACCCGAAGGTATAGAAGGTCGCGTTCCTTACAAAGGTAGTGTGCTCGCGATTCTGTATCAACTGGTTGGTGGTGTGCGTTCCTCTATGGGTTATTGCGGTTGTTCTACCATTGATGAGTTACGTCAAAAAGCAGAGTTTGTAGAAATCACTTCTGCTGGCATGCGTGAATCACATGTACATGATGTGCAAATCACTAAAGAAGCACCGAATTATCGGGCTGATTAATTTTAAATAAAGTTAGAACTCAGGCGGCAGCAATGCCGCCTGAATTTTTTTAAGAGCCTCAACATGCATTCTAAAATTCTCATTCTTGATTTCGGTTCTCAAGTCACACAACTCATTGCACGTCGTGTGCGTGAAGCGGGTGTGTTTTCGGAAGTGCATCCTTATGATGTGAGTGATGAATTCATTCGTAATAGTGGTGCTGCCGGCATTATCTTGTCAGGTGGTCCTAGCTCAGTGACAGAAGGCGATACACCGCGTGCACCACAAGCTGTTTTTGAAATTGGTGTGCCAGTACTTGGTATTTGCTATGGCATGCAAACCATGGCTGCGCAATTAGGTGGCAAGGTTGAGAACGGTAAGGTGCGTGAGTTTGGTTATGCAGAAGTACGTGCACGTGGTCATACCGCACTCTTGAATGGTATTAGTGATTTTGTGACTACTGAAGGTCATGGCATGCTCAAAGTATGGATGAGTCATGGTGATAAAGTCATTGATATGCCATCAGGTTTTAAATTAATGGCATCAACGGATAGCTGTCCTGTTGCAGGTATGGCGGATGAAGAACGCAAACTCTATGCAGTGCAGTTTCATCCTGAAGTCACACATACAATACATGGCACAGCAATCTTAGATCGGTTTGTACATGAAATCTGTGGTTGTAAAGCAGATTGGAATATGCCTGACTATGTAACCGAAGCGATTACTGCGATACGTGAACAAGTCGGACAAGATCAAGTTATTTTAGGATTATCAGGCGGTGTTGATAGCAGCGTTGCAGCAGCGCTTATACATCGCGCTATTGGTGATCAACTCACCTGCGTATTTGTAGACCATGGTTTATTGCGTCTGGATGAAGGCAAGATGGTCATGGATATGTTTGCTAAAAATCTAGGTGTGAAAGTCATTCATGTCGATGCGACTGCGCAGTTCATGGGTAAGTTAGTAGGTGTGAGTGATCCTGAAGCAAAACGCAAAATCATAGGACGTGAATTTGTAGAAGTCTTTCAAGTAGAAGCTGGCAAGCTCAGCAATGCAAAGTGGTTAGCGCAAGGCACGATTTATCCGGATGTGATTGAAAGTGCGGGTAAGGGCAAGAAGGGCGCGCATACCATTAAGAGTCATCACAACGTTGGTGGTCTGCCTGAAACACTCAACTTAAAATTGCTAGAGCCATTGCGTGATTTGTTTAAAGATGAAGTACGCAAACTCGGTGTTGCACTCGGACTTCCACATGACATGGTGTATAGACATCCTTTCCCTGGACCTGGATTAGGCGTACGCATCTTAGGTGAAGTGAAAAAAGAATACGCCGACCTCTTGCGTAGAGCCGATGCGATTTTTATAGAAGAGTTACGTAATACCAGCATACCATTACCACAAGAATTATCAGAGCAGCAGTCAGTAGGGCATTTTCATAAGAACTGGTATGACGCAACTAGCCAGGCATTCGCTGTTTTTCTACCGGTGAAATCGGTTGGTGTGATGGGTGATGGCCGAACCTATGAATATGTTGTTGCATTACGTGCAGTACAAACACAGGATTTTATGACTGCACATTGGGCACATTTACCCCATGAGTTATTGGGTCGTGTCTCTAACCGCATCATTAATGAAGTGCGTGGCATTAACAGAGTTGTATACGACATCTCAGGAAAACCACCAGCGACCATAGAGTGGGAATGATGAAATTTATACGGCATCAAAATTTCATTATTGGTTTTTTTACCTAAAAGCCACATGATGTCTTTTGAATTTTAGTTAAGATTGCAACTTCCTTTAATTTTCCCTACAATACGATTCATCGTATTGTAAGGAGTATTCTAATGAATCCTATTTCAGCAAACGACCTCAAGACTAAAGGTGTTGGGGCAATCGATAAGGCTTTGCAGGATCAAACTGAGGTTGCTTTGACAGTACGTGGCGAAGTAAAGTATATCGTCATGAGTAATGATCAATATCAATATCTTCGAGAGTGTGAGCTTGAGGCAGCGCTGGCCGAATCTAAGGCTGATCTTGATGCAGGACGGTATGTCAAAGAAACAGTATCCCAGCATTTGAAGCGTATTTCTAAAATTAATCGTGCTGCTAAATGACTTGGAAATTGATTTTTACCAAACAGTACACACGTCGAGCAGCAAGATTCCTAAAGCGACATCCAGATTTAGAAAGTGTTTATTTAAAGGCGCTTCAATTACTAGAGGCAAATCCAAAGCATCCGTCTTTGCGACTACATCCTTTAAAAGGAAAATTCTCTGGATTGCATAGCATTTCTATCAATATCAGTTTTCGCATCACGCTAGAATTTATCATGTCAGAAAAAGAGATCATTCTCATTAATGTTGGTGATCATGATGATGTATATAGCTAATCGTTCTTGCAAC
>JBEDCU010000114.1:0-2603 GCA_041176585.1 Pseudomonadota bacterium | reverse complement strand
ACAATCCACATAACGAAGCCTTAGCAGCAGTGAGAGCGGGTAACTTACCAAAGTTAAAAATGCTGATCGAGCAGCATGGTGCGAACATGAATGCGCGCAATCGACCGGGCGAAAGTCTGTTGATGATGGCGATTAAAGCGAAGAACAAGGAAATTGCACTCTATTTGCTAGAAAGCGGCGCAAATATACATGTCGCCAACACCTCTAAAGTGACCCCATTAATGGCTGCTGCATTTACAGATGATGCGCAGATGGCAAAAAAACTCATAGAAAAAAATGCGGATATTCACGCAGTCGATCAACTGAAAAAAACAGCCATCGTGTACGCAGCGGGTGTGGGCGCTACGGAGACTGTTGAACTGCTGTTGGCTAAAGATGTTGACATCAACGCGCACTATGCAAATGATTTGACTGTATTGATGTGGGCAGCAGGCTCAGGCCACACAAAAACGGTAGAGGCTTTATTGGCTAGAGGTGCCGATCCGGAGCTGGTTGATAATCGCGGCAAGAATGCATTAAACATGGCGGATGACGCTGGTCATCTCGATGCCAAGAAAATACTTGCGGAAAAAACTAAAAATGCAAAGTAAATAAAATTTACTGTTCTTACTAAAAAAATCCTGCATCGCATTCATAGCAACGCAGGATTTTTTAGTTTAGTAAATGAAGTCTTAACGTTTTTTAAGTTCAGTTTCGAACTGAGCAAACCAAGCTGATACATTGTCTATATCCGCATCGGAGAGTGGCTTTGCCATCTGACCCATCACAGCATTTTGACGTTTACCATCACGAAATTGTTTAAGTTGACTAGACAAATAAACTTCTGGTTGTCCTGCAATAGAAGGTGTGCCGGCCATAGTGGTAATGCCAAATTGACCGTGACATAAAGCACAGCTTTGAGAAATTTTTTCGCCTGCAACAAGATCAGCAGCACAAGCTTGTGTATGAATTCCTGCAACAATCATTGCGCAGAAAATTAAATTAGATAATTTCATGGTGTTGATTCAATAGAGATTAAAAAATCGCCTGACTCGACATATCGAGTCAGGCGATTCAGAAAAACAAAAACTTACTCTTATGCTTGGAAGAGATGCCAGAGCTTATTCACTCTGGCAATCTTACTTCCTAACAGACAGAATAATTAGTTACCAGCGTAGCTGATGCGATAGATAGCGCCAGCGTAGTCATCGGAAACTAAGATAGAACCGTCTGGCAGATTAGCTACGTCAACTGGACGACCTAATGCGCGCTTGCTAACTGGATCCAAGAAACCATCAGCAAACACCTCTGCTTTACCTGCATTGCCGTCAGCACCGATAGGCACGTAGTTGATCAGATAGCCGCTAGGCTCGGTACGATTCCAAGAACCATGTGATGCTACAAACAGACCACCTTGGAATTTCTTAGGGAATGCTTTACCGGTGTAACGTGTCAGACCTAACTGAGCTTGGTGAGCAGGGAACTCAACTTGTGGGAACACTGCGCCTGCTGGCTCTTTCATGTCTTTCAATTCAGGAGCTGCACCAGAACCAGCAACTTTGAATTTACCGTTCCAGTATGGGAAACCAAAATGTTGACCAGCTTTGGTCAGCTTGTTGAGTTCGCCAGGAGGGATGTCATTACCTAAACCGTCAACTTGGTTGTCGGTGGTCCAAATGGTTTTGCCATCTGCATCAATTTCGATACCAGCTGGATTACGCATACCCATTGCATAAACCTCTTTGCCAGAACCATTGAATGGGTCTAAACGAATAACACCACCGATACCGGTTTTGTTATAGAGGTCGATTTTGTCTTTAGGTTGAACGTTGTATGGTTGACCTAAAGTGATATAGAGCTTGCCATCGCCAGCAACACGGCAAACACGGCCGGTGTGGTTGTATGACTGCTCTTCAACTGGAATCAGACCGCCTTCTGGAACAACGGTGATAACAGCAACGTCTGGACCTTCGTAGAAGTATTCAGCAGCTGGGAAGTTCAATACACGGTTGGATTCAGTAACGATCAAAAAGCCATCCTTGGTCCAGCATACGCCGTTAGGATTGCTGAACTTGATGGAAGGAGCGAATGGCTTCACTTCATCAGCTACGTTGTCGTTGTTACGATCGGTAACAGCCCAAACTGTAGTTTTGCGTGTACCAACAAACAGCATGTTGGTTGATGGAGCAACTGCCATGTAACGCGCATCAGGAACGATAGCGTAAAGTTCAATTTTGAAACCTTCTGGTAACTTGATTTTTTTCAAGTTAGCTTTGATCGCATCAGCGTTTTTACCAGTTTGATCGACAGTCTTGATGTTCATGTCGGTGTTGGTGTTCTTCATAGCCGAAATCTTTTCCAGATTTTCGTCTTTTGCGAAACCAGTTCCTGCAAACGCCAGGAATACGGCAGTAGCGAGTACGCCTTTTACTATTACGTTGGATTTGGCCAATTTAATCTCCGATTGTTTTATAAATACGAAACGTTAGAATACAACCCCTGCGAAACCTTCATTTAATTTTTAACGATTAAAATAGAGATAGAAACGCGATAATGCATGTGGGCTAAGGAATATAGGATCTATGACTAGTTTGTTACAAGTGAATTATTTTCACCATTAATAG
>JBEDCU010000113.1:0-6802 GCA_041176585.1 Pseudomonadota bacterium | reverse complement strand
GTAGTGAAATATCAACTAGCGTTGCACCACATTTTTCATATTCATGAAGTGCAGCACGGATAGCGGCTTCTACATCACTCGCTAAACCTTTGCCAAAATATTCTTTAGGTACACCAATCTTTAAACCTTTAATACTTTGCTGTAGTTGGCTAGAAAAATCTTCAACCGGCCTCTCTATGCTGGTCGAATCTTTTTCATCAAAGCCAATCATGGCGTTCAGCAGCAAGGCACAGTCTTCTGCGGTATGTGCAATCGGACCACCTTGATCAAGTGAAGAAGCAAAGGCAATCATGCCAAAGCGTGACACACGACCATAGGTAGGTTTAATGCCAGTCACACCACAGAGTGCAGCAGGTTGTCGTATTGAGCCACCAGTATCGGTACCGGTTGCAGCTGGTGCTAAAGCACCTGCTACTGCAGCGGCTGATCCACCGGATGATCCACCTGGAACGGCAGTTTTATCCCAAGGATTTTTTACTGCGCCAAAAAAAGAATTTTCATTTGCAGAACCCATAGCAAATTCATCACAATTCAATTTACCTAGTGTGACCATGCCTGCTTTGCGGAACTGTTCTACAACAGCCGCATCAAAAGGACTGCGATAGTTAGCTAACATTTTGGAGCCAGCAGTGGATTTCCAGCCGCGAGTGACAAAAATATCTTTGTGTGCAATTGGCACACCGATTAAATCACCGGCTTCACCTGCTGCGATACGTACATCAGCAGCTTTTGCTTGGGCTAGTGTGAGATCGGGCTCTACGCTAGTAAAAGCATTTAGATCGCTCTGTTCTATACGGGTGAGAAAAATCTGCGCTAACTCAGTCGCAGAAATTTTTTTGTCTTTGAGTAGACCGGATAATTGTTTAAGTGTTTTTGTGTGCATGAAAAAAGATGTGTCGTAATCGATGACTAGGTGGCTAATGCCAGCGCTGACTAAAAAAGAGTGCGCATTACTCGATAACTTTAGGCACTAAGTACAAGCCATCTTGTACTGAGGGTGCAGGTTGTTGATAGGCTTCGCGTTGATTGGTTTCGGTTGCCACATCTTCACGCAGACGCAAGGCTAAGTCGTCTCGCCAAGCTGCAATTGGGTGAGCAAGCGGCTCTACGCCCGTGGTATCAACGGCTTTCATTTGTTCGACCAAGGCAAAAATGCTGTTGAGTTTATCGAGCGCATCAGCAGATTGTTGCGCCGTTAGGTCGAGTTGTGTGAGCTTGGCAAGACGCTCGATATCCGTAAGATTGAGTGACATGAATACTAGGGGCTGAGGGTGTCAGCGTATGAGGATTAAAAAAACTGTAAACAATGACGATAACAGGAATTAGGGCGGGGAGTTTTCGCTAAAGAAAGTCGCATGAATACACGATTTTTAGCGTTTCTATCAGCCAATTTAGCTGTGATTATAAGGTAGAATAATGGGTTAATGGCTGAGTGCCATTAAGCTCTGCCGCCAATTTTTTTACGATCAAATCAGAGTTTTACTTGCCACAACGCGCCGACAACCGGTGCATAAGGACACGATTCATGTTTGGATTTCTTCGCAGTTACTTTTCAAATGACTTGGCCATTGACCTCGGTACAGCCAACACGCTGATTTATGCGCGTGGTTTGGGCATTGTTTTAGATGAGCCCTCGGTAGTGGCGATACGCCAGCAGGGTGGGCCGAATGCCAAGAAAAATATTCAAGCTGTGGGTAAAGAAGCTAAGGCCATGTTGGGCAAAGTACACGGCAATATTGAAGCCATCCGCCCTATGAAAGACGGTGTGATTGCTGACTTTACCGTGACTGAGCAAATGCTCAAGCAATTCATACGTATGGTGCATGACACCAAGCTTTTTAAACCTTCACCGCGCATTATCATTTGCGTTCCTTGTGGTTCTACCCAAGTTGAGCGCCGTGCCATCCGCGAATCTGCACTCGGCGCTGGTGCTTCTCAGGTTTTCCTAATTGAAGAACCGATGGCAGCAGCGATTGGTGCTGGCTTGCCAGTCTCAGAAGCGACCGGTTCCATGGTGGTTGATATCGGCGGCGGCACTACGGAAGTGGGCATTATTTCCTTAGGCGGTATGGTTTATAAGGGTTCTGTCCGTGTAGGCGGCGATAAATTTGACGAAGCTATTGTCAATTACATACGTCGTAACTACGGCATGCTGATCGGTGAGCAAACTGCTGAAAGCATTAAAAAGCAAATTGGCTCGGCTTTCCCAGGTACCGAAGTGCGTGAAATGGAAGTCAAAGGCCGTAATCTTTCCGAAGGTATTCCTCGTTCCTTTACGATTTCTAGCAATGAAGTACTAGAAGCGCTGACCGATCCGCTCAACAATATCGTCTCTGCAGTGAAAAACGCGCTCGAGCAAACCCCACCTGAATTAGGCGCTGACATTGCTGAAAAAGGCATGATGCTGACTGGCGGCGGCGCTTTACTGCGTGATTTGGATAGACTCTTGATGGAAGAGACCGGATTGCCAGTGTTGGTTTCGGAAGATCCACTGACTTGCGTGGTGCGAGGTTCCGGTATGGCGTTAGAGCGTATGGATAAGCTTGGTTCGCTGTTCTCTTACGACTAAATCAACTAGCGTAAATCACATGCCCCTAGCCGCCGCATTGTCTTGCCGTCTGACTTGCGCGGCTTACTCTGAATTATTTTGCTTGAAGTGATTTGATGGAATACACACCACCACCACTCTTTAAGCAAGGCGCTTCGGCGCGCGTCAAAATGTTGTTGTTTTCTTTTATAGCGATAGGCCTTTTGATGGCCGACTCGCGTTTAGGTGCATTAGGAACAATGCGCCAAGCAGTCGGTGTAGCGCTTTATCCTTTACAAGCCATTGCTATGATGCCGCGCGATGGCTTTTTTGCTGTTACCAATTATTTCTCTTCACTCAATACCCTGCATGCTGAAAATCGTCGCATGCGAGATCAGCAAATTCGCAATGCCCAACAATTACAAGAAGGCGCACAATTAAGAGCTGAGAATTCGCATCTGCGTAAACTGTTAGCGGCATCAGAACAAACGCAGTCACGTTCTGTGATGAGCGAAATTTTATATGATGCGCGTGATCCATTTTCACGTAAGCTCGTCATGGATAGAGGCGCACGGAATGGTATTGAGTTGGGTCAGCCTGTGATTGACGAGTTGGGAGTGGTGGGGCAAGTCACACGTGTATTTCCTTTTACTTCAGAAGTCACCCTGCTTACAGATAAAGATCATGCAATACCAGTTCAGGTGTTGCGCAGTGGTGTGCGTAGTGTGGCTTATGGCCGTGGTCAATCAGGTTCTTTAGAATTACGATTCATGGCATCGAATGCCGACATTCAAAAAGGTGACGTACTCATGACCTCGGGTATAGATGGTGTCTATCCTGCTGGTTTAGCCGTTGCTACCGTCATTTCAGTTGAAACCAAAACAGCAGATTCATTTGCACGTATCTTATGTTTACCAACAGCGGGCGTTTCTCGTAATCGTCAATTGTTAGTCTTACTCACGGATGCAAAGGCGATGCCACCACTTCCGCCTCCGGTGGAAGAATTACAAATCGACAAATTAAAACATAAAGCGCTGCGTAAGGAGAAAGAAACATCATGATGATGATGGACAGAGACAATATCCTCTTGCCTGTCAGTCCGACTTTTATAGCGGTGAGTCTGATCGGCGCTTCTTTTTTAAATATTTTGCCTTGGGGTGCGTGGGGTTGGGTACCAGACTTTGTGGCGTTGACTTTGGTCTTTTGGAGTATTTATCAGCCACGTAAAGTAGGTATTGGTGTTGCCTTCATCATGGGCTTGGTGATGGATGTACACAATGCTTCGCTGTTAGGTGAAAACGCTTTGGCATACACCTTGTTATCTTATTTCGCTATCACCATACATCGTCGCGTTTTATGGTTTAAGCCAACTACGCAAGCTTTGCATGTGCTTCCACTGTTAATAGTGATGCAAATCATACAGATATTGATACAACTCGCAGTCAGCTCTAAAGAGCCAGGTTGGAGTTATTTTTTACAAAGCCTAGTCGCTGCGTTGATTTGGCCTGTCGTATGTTGGGTGTTATTAGCACCACAACGACGCGCTATTGATCATGATGAAACACGTCCCATCTAATGAACCGCAGCATAGCTATTCTACGACTTGATTTATTTGCTTCTACAAAATCATTAGCATGACGCAAATTAAAGATACAGAACGCGAACTACAATTATTCAGACTACGTTTATCTGTAGCTGGCTTGGTTGTGTTCGTTTGTTTTGGTTTACTGATGTTGCGTTTTCTATGGTTGCAAGGCATACGGCATAGTGAATATGCAGAACGTGCAGAAAGCAATCGTATCTCAGTGGTGCCAGCAGTTCCTAATCGTGGACTGATTGTTGATCGTAATGGCGTTATTCTTGCGCGTAATTTTTCTGCTTATACCTTAGAGATCACGCCAGCTAAATTAGACCGACCACTTGAAGTCGTGATTGATGAATTATCTAAGTTAGTCGATATCCAACCTAAAGACCGTAAGCGGTTTAAGCGCCTGACAGAAGAATCAAAAACATTTGAAAGCTTACCTATACGCACCCGTTTATCCGACGAAGAAGTAGCGCGCTTTGCTGCGCAAGGTTATCGCTTTCCTGGTGTCGATATACAAGCGCGTTTATTTAGACAATATCCTTTAGGACAAACTGCATCACACATGATTGGTTATATTGGTCGTGTAAACAAAAAAGATGCAGAAAGATTAGAAGAAGGTGAAGATGCTGCTAATTATCGAGGTACTGAATACATAGGTAAAGAAGGTCTAGAAAAAAGCTATGAAAAAGAATTGCATGGCATAACAGGCTACGATGAAATTGAAGTATCAGCAGGAGGTCGTGCAGTACGCACCTTGTCGCGTACTTCGCCTACACCTGGAAATAATCTTAGGCTTTCGGTCGACATAGAATTACAAAAAATTGTAGAGCAGGCATTTGGCGATCGCCGTGGCGCACTGGTCGCTATTGAGCCAGCCACAGGCGATATTCTTGCATATATCTCTATGCCAACCTTTGACCCGAATCTATTTGTTGAAGGCATTGATGTGAAGAGTTGGGATGATTTAAATACATCATTAGATAAACCACTCTTGAATCGCCCTTTGATTGGTACTTATCCCGCAGGCTCTACCTTCAAACCTTATATGGCATTAGCAGCGCTGCATTTAGGTAAGCGCACTCCAGAAATGGCGATTAATGATCCAGGCTATTTTTGGTTTGGTAATAATAAATTTCGAGATGATAAAGAAGGTGGTCATGGACGAGTCGATATGTATAAATCTATCGTTCAATCCTGTAATACCTATTACTACAACTTAGCCAATGATTTAGGTATAGATGCTATCCATGACTTCATGAGTCCATTTGGCTTTGGTCGTTTGACTGGCGTGGATTTAGAAAATGAAAGAACCGGTGTATTGCCTTCTATGGAATGGAAGCGCAAGACATATAAAAAGCTTGATCAACAAAAATGGTATGCAGGTGAAACCATTTCAGTCGGTATTGGCCAAGGTTATAACTCTTTCACACCACTACAACTTGCCCATGCTATTGCGACCTTGACTAACAACGGTATCGTAATGAAGCCGCATCTGGTTAAGATGATAGAAAACGGCACTAATAAATCACGTAAGCTCACCGTTGCAAAAGAAAGTTTTCGTATTCCTTTGAAACAGGAGAATGTAGACTTCATTAAAAATGCCATGATAGGCGTGACAAAAGAAGGAACTTCTGCACGTTCTTTTATGAATGCGCCGTATGTTTCGGGCGGTAAGACTGGTACCGCACAGGCAGCATCGATGAGTAAGAGTGTGAAATATGATGCAAGCAAAATTAATGAACGTTTACGCGATCACTCTTTATATATAGCCTTTGCACCGGCGGATAAACCAAAAATAGCATTGGCTATCATTGTAGAAAATGCGGGCTTCGGGGCGGCTGCGGCAGCACCTATTGCAAGATTGGCGATGGACTATTACTTACTCGGTAAAAAACCGAATGATCCTATGCCGGTTATTCCTAAGACAAGCACAAAACCTACAAATGCCAATGAGGCGGCGCTAACTAGCAATACCAAACCAGAAGCAGCGAAACCAGACACTACAAAAACATCAACGAGTCCTAGTAAAGGGAGTGCTCAGTGAGATCATTCTCTAACAATCCACTTAGTACACTCGTTGAAATTATAAAACGACATTTTTTTATTTTTGATCGTTCCTTAGCGATTATCTTAGGTTTGATTTTGCTCTTGGGTTGTCTTGCTGTTTCATCTGCTGCTTATAATTTCCCTGGTCGCTTCGAAGGACATCTACGTAATATTATGGCTGGCGTTATTTTGATGTGGATAGCTGCAAAAATCCCTCCACAAAATTTAATGCGTCTTGCAATGCCTATTTATTTATTCGGCGTTGCATTGTTAGTGGGTGTGGCAGTTTTCGGTTTAGTAAAAAATGGCGCACGTCGCTGGATTAATGTGGGCATCATTATTCAGCCTTCAGAAATCATGAAGTTAGCCATACCACTGACCTTGGCTTGGTTTTTCCAAAAACGCGAAACCATGATTCGATGGACTGATTTTGCTTTTGCAGGCGTGTTGCTAGCGATACCTGTAGGTTTAATTATTCGTCAGCCTGACTTGGGTACAGCAATCTTAGTAATTTCTTCGGGATTCTTTGTTTTATTCTTAGCAGGTTTGTCGTGGCGACTCATCATAGGATTGGGCGTAGCAGGTTTAGCAAGCTTGCCTTTGGTATGGGGTTTGTTACACGACTATCAACGCAATCGCGT
>JBEDCU010000112.1:0-5765 GCA_041176585.1 Pseudomonadota bacterium | reverse complement strand
GCTTAATCTATCTTTAGTTATAATTTTCTACTATGAGCTTTCTTCAACCCCAACATGCCAGCTTAGATCTGGGTGTCAATATTGATCATGTCGCTACCTTGCGTAATGCAAGGGGTACGGTGTATCCCGATCCATTGCAAGCGGCATTACTAGCAGAACGTGCTGGTGCCGATGCGATTACCTTACATTTACGTGAAGACCGTCGTCACATACGTGATGCTGATGTTGAAGCGATACGCCCGCAAATCACTACACGCATGAATTTAGAGTCTGCAGTGACGTCTGAAATGCTGGATTTTGCTTGTCGTATCTTGCCGCATGATGTGTGTTTAGTGCCAGAGCGACGTAATGAAGTCACCACCGAAGGTGGGTTGGATGTGCGTAGATTTTTTAATGAAGTGCAGGCAGCGGTAAAACAATTAGCACAACATAATATTCGTGTGTCACTGTTTATCGATGCAGATAAAGAGCAAATTGCTGCTGCTGCAGAAGCAGGTGCACCTGTGATTGAATTGCATACTGGTCGTTATGCTGATGCGCATAATGAAGCTGAACAAGAAAAAGAATATCAGCGCATTCGCGATGCAGTCGAAGTCGGCATTAAGCTGGGCTTGAAAGTTAATGCCGGTCATGGCTTGCATTATCAAAATGTGCAAGCGATTGCTGCGCTACCTGATATTACAGAACTCAATATTGGTCATGCTATCGTCGCGCATGCAGTTTTTGTAGGTTGGGAAAATGCAGTGCGCGAAATGAAAGCCTTAATGATTAAAGCCAGAGGTGATGCAAGCGTTAAGGATGCTCGTGCATGATTTTTGGGATAGGCACGGATATTTTGCAAATTAACCGACTTGAGCAAGCACTTCAACGTCGCGGTGAACGTTTTGCAGAAAAAATATTAGGCCCTCAAGAATTAGAAAAATATCATCGTCGTAAAGCCAAAGTTGAAGCACGTGGATTACGTTTTTTGGCTACGCGCTTTGCAGCCAAAGAAGCGTTTTCTAAAGCAATAGGATTGGGCATGCGTATGCCTATGACGTGGCGTTCTATGCAAGTCTTAAATGCACCGAGTGGTAAACCTATCGTTGTGACCAGTGGTGCTTTAACAGAATTTATGCGTCAACATGGTTTGAGTGCGCATGTCACCATCACCGATGAAGTTGATTATGCAGTTGCCTTTGTAGTAGTGGAGAAGATATGAATAAAAATAAATCAGCTAGCCATGCGTTTATGCCAGTGATGCTGGATGTAGAGGGTCTGCAATTAAATGAACATGATTTACGCCGTATACGCCATCCCTTAACTGGAGGTGTGATTTTATTCGCACGTAATTATGAAAGCCGATCACAACTGCTTGCCTTGTGCAATGCGATTCATGCTGAGCGTCCTGATGTATTGATTGCGGTTGATCATGAAGGTGGACGGGTACAACGTTTTCGTAGTGATGGCTTTACACGTTTGCCTGCCATGCGTTTGTTAGGCGAGTTATGGGATAGGGATGTGCTCGCTTCTTGTAAAGCAGCGACTGACTTAGGTTATGTGCTTGCAGCTGAATTGCGCGCTTGTGGTGTGGATTTATCTTTCACACCTGTATTAGATTTAGATTATGGTGAATCAGGTGTTATTGGCGATCGTGCATTTCATCGTGATCCACGTGTTGTGACCATGTTAGCTAAGAACGTGAATCATGGTTTGATGTTAGCGGGTATGGCGAATTGTGGTAAACATTTTCCTGGGCATGGCTTTGTGAAAGCGGATTCACACACTGAAATTCCTGTTGATGAAAGACAGACTGCTGATATTCTGAAAGAAGATGCTGCACCTTATGATTGGTTAGGCATGAGTCTGACAGCTGTCATGCCTGCACATGTGATCTATCCAGAATTTGATTCTCATCCTGCGGGATTTTCAAAAAAATGGCTCAATCATCTGCGCAAACAAATCGGCTTTGAAGGTGTGATTTTCAGTGATGATTTATCGATGGAAGGCGCAAGTGTTGCAGGCAATGTCGTGCAAGGAGCGCATGCTGCTCTCAAAGCTGGTTGTGATATGGTTTTAATCTGTAACTCGCCTGATAAAGCCGATCAATTATTAGCAGGGTTGGATAGTGCAGTTGCTATTGATGGTGCAGCCTCTGCTGAACGCTTAGCTCGTTTAATGCCAGTTGATACGCCTAAAGATTGGGCTACTCTACAAGAAGATAAACGCTATCAGTCAGCCAAAGCAGCAGTCTTAGCTTTACGCTGAGATCGCGCTTTAAAAATACGATAGCAATGTCTGATCCAGAACAGCAGTCTGAACCGCATTCAGAGAATCAGCCAGACACTAAGCAAGACACTAAGCCTGATTCTCGTGTTGCTGTGTTGGCTGAAGTGGCAGCGCTGCCGCATTTGCCTGGTGTGTATCGTTATTTTGATGCGCAAGACCGTTTGCTCTATGTGGGCAAAGCACGCGATTTAAAAAAACGCGTATCGAGTTATTTTCAAAAAAACTTAGCAAGTCCTCGCACTGCCATGATGGTGGAGCGCATCGTGCGTTTAGAAACCACTGTTACACGGAGTGAAGCTGAAGCACTCATATTAGAAAACAATCTCATTAAAACGCTGCAGCCGCGATTTAATATTTTGTTTCGTGATGATAAGTCTTATCCTTATCTGAAATTATCAGGTGGCGAATATCCACGCATGGCGTATTACCGTGGATCGGTTGATAAAAAAAATCAATACTTCGGTCCTTTTCCTAGTGCTTGGGCAGTCAAAGAATCGATGCAGATTTTGCAGAAGATTTTTTTATTACGCACCTGTGAAGACTCTGTCTTTAGCAACCGAACTCGTCCTTGTTTACTACATCAAATCCAGCGTTGTAGTGGTCCTTGCGTTAACTTCATCTCTAAGGAAGATTACGCAACGGATGTCGATAATGCTGCGCAATTTCTACGTGGTCGTCAAACTGAATTAATGGCTGCACTAGAACAAAAAATGCAGGACTTTGCGAATGAATTGAAGTTTGAGCAAGCAGCCTTAGTGCGTAACCAAATTACAGCACTCTCACGCATATTGCATCAACAAACTATGGAGACTGGTAGCGATGCTGATATCGATATCATCGCAGTGGTGGTGCAGGGTGGTCGTGCTTGTGTCAATCTCGCTATGGTACGTGGAGGACGACATTTAGGAGATCGTGCTTACTTCCCCCTGCATGTCGACAATGCACTCGCAGTTGAAGGGTCGATTCAAACAGAAGTATTGAAAGCTTTTTTAGCACAGCACTATGTGGATAAATTTATTCCATCGGTTTTGATTCTTAACCTCGAATTAGATGAGCCAGAATTAATGTTGGTCTTGATGGAGCAATGTGGACATCGCATCAATTTACTATTTCAGCCACAGGGGCAAAGACGTCAGTGGCAGGAAATGGCAATCAAAGGAGCCGAGCTATCGCTCGCACGTTTATTAGCTGAGCAAGGATCGCAGCAATCACGTACACGCGCTTTGGTAGACACCTTAGGTCTAGATATCGGTGAAATTGATACGCTGCGGATTGAATGTTTTGACATTAGCCATACACAGGGTGAAGCAACGCAAGCTTCTTGCGTGGTGTTTCATCATCATCAAATGCAAAGTGGTGAATACCGTCGTTACAACATTGAAGACATCACTCCAGGGGATGACTACGCCGCTATGCGTCAAGTGTTAAGCCGTCGCTATGAAAAAATCGCCAATGGCGATGGCGTCATGCCCGATATTGTTTTAATTGATGGCGGTAAAGGACAGGTTGAAATAGCGCGCCAAGTTTTATCAGAATTGGGATTCGATATTAGTCTTATCGTCGGTGTTGCAAAAGGTGAGGGGCGCAAAGTCGGATTGGAAGTCTTGATCTTTGCTGATGGCAGAGCAGCCCTAGAGCTAGGTAAAGAATCTGCTGCGCTGATGTTAATTGCACAAATTCGTGATGAAGCCCATCGATTCGCCATCACTGGCATGCGTGCTAAGCGCGCTAAAGCGCGTCAGACATCGCGACTAGAGGAAATAGAAGGCATAGGTGCAAAACGACGCCAAAAGCTACTGGCGCGCTTTGGCGGCCTGCGCGGTGTGATGGATGCCAGTGTTGAAGAATTAGCCTCTGTGGAAGGCATCTCCCGTCAATTAGCAGAAGATATTTATCGGCAATTACATTAGATTTTTTGCATGCTTTTGCGCTATCCTTGGCCGGCATGCTCCACTAGGTAAAATAATGCTCAATAATCGGATGCTTACCAGATGTTTACCGGTTTACTATCTGCCTTATTGATGTCCCTTTTTAATTTCAGTTGAACGCTATCTATGCCATTTAATATTCCCATCCTGCTCACATGGTTGCGCGTAGCGATGATTCCTATGGTGGTTGGCGTATTCTTCTTGCCGGATGGTTGGCTGACGATGGAAGAGAGTGGCATGATTTCCAGTGCTATCTTCGTCATTGCTGCAATCACGGATTGGTTTGATGGTTTTTTGGCGCGTAGATGGAATGAGGTCTCTGCATTTGGTGCTTTTTTAGACCCAGTTGCAGATAAATTATTGGTTGCTGGTGTGTTGTTGCTCTTACTTCAGCTCGATCGGACTAATTTTGTCATTGCTTTCATCATCATAGGTAGAGAAATCACCATTAGCGCCTTACGTGAGTGGATGGCGCATATAGGCGCTTCTAAATCGGTGGCAGTCAGCTCTATAGGAAAAATAAAGACTGCAGCGCAAATGGTAGCGATTCCTATGCTGCTTTATGGACAATCCATTGGCTCACTCGATATTCTCTGGTTAGGTCAGCATCTCCTTGAAATTGCAGCGATTTTAACCATGTGGTCGATGCTGTATTACTTGCAAAAAGCTTGGCCTACCATCAAAGCCAGCGTAGGTAGTTAATAAGCATAGAGTATGTTGGCTTGACAAAATTCCCTCTCAGGCTATAATTCCGCTTCTGTTTTACGCGGGAGTAGCTCAGTTGGTAGAGCGCAACCTTGCCAAGGTTGAGGTCGAGAGTTCGAGACTCTTCTCCCGCTCCAGAATGCCTGAAAAGGGAAGCTTGTAGCTTCCCTTTTTCATTGAATGTGGTTTGATGAGGACAGAAGACGCTGCGTTTGCTTGGGCACGTAATGATGTTCGCGGTTACAATACGCACCCTTGGCGCGGTAGCAAAGCGGTTATGCAGTGGCCTGCAAAGCCATCTAGGGCGGTTCGACTCCGCCCCGCGCCTCCAAACATTTTAAAAAAGCGCCAAGGCGCTTTTTTTATTAGTTGTGTGAATTAGAATAACGACTTCGGGCAAAAACCCGTAAGTCCCACTTATAGCCTGAGTGGTGAAATTGGTAGACACAGCGGACTTAAAATCCGCCGCTTACCCGAGAGGGGGCGTACCGGTTCGATTCCGGTCTCAGGCACCAGTATCCATGCGCCTTTTCAAGTCTTGCAAATTTGAAAAGGCGTTTTTTATTGGCTTTCTCGTTGCACACTCGTTGCACAGTGTCCTTGCTTACTGATTGCTGCAGCGACTGCTGATAGATTTTAAGTACTAGAAGGTTAGATTGTGAAAATTCGTAAAAGCGCATAGTGTGTTCTCCTTGCACTAATACTTATTCCAAAAAATGAAAACGATTGTTGGCTATTTTTTATTTGTATTGTCATTTGTAGCTTGGGCTGCAATTGCAATACTTCCTTTTTTTGATTTGTCGATTGCAATAGCTTCAGCTATCACTACTGGTCTTATTATTGCAGGTGAAATAGCGTTCTATG
>JBEDCU010000111.1:0-2555 GCA_041176585.1 Pseudomonadota bacterium | reverse complement strand
TATCAATTTTGATTAATTTAATTCTTCAGCCACTGATTTTTTCCGATTGAAGACTTTGCCTGATTTCTGCTGCAGTTGCTGTGCGTGACCCAGCCTTTTCTATGCGGTGTCGTGCATCTTTAACTTGCTCAAGATTGCCTACTTTATGCCCCATGGGGACATCTTCTAAACCAACGCGTACATGACCTCCACGCTTTACGATGTCGTCTACGAGGGGTAAAACTTCCGTTCCTAAACCTGCCACCATCCAGTTTGCATGGGGTGCTTCTTCTATGAGTAATTCACGATATGCATCTATTGCCCATGTGCGTGGTGGAAATCCAAAGGTGAGGGTTTCAGAAAACATCAGTCTATAAATCGGCTGCGGCAGGCCTGGATAACATTGTGCAAGTGCTGCACCTAAGCGCATGAAAGCAGGTTCATAGATTGCAAATGAAGGATGCAGTCCGTAATGACGGCATAGCTCAAGACCATGCCGTATGTGTGATTCAGGATTGGAATATAAAAAACCTTCATGACCAGTTGCTAGCGTTGCACGCGTACTGATGTGGGTAGAGCCTGGATCAACTACCGTCCATTCAAGTAAACCGCTGCTTGCCAATTTATCGACTGCTGCAAAACGCTGTTCCGCTGACATGGGTTCTTTGGCATCGACGTCACCTGTAAACGGTAAGGTGCCATAGCAAATAACATCAACTTCAGAGCGCACTCGCTCAATGATTGGTGCATAAATTTCATAGGCATCACGTTGACGACCTGTGAGAGGATCATAGGGATGGATATGAATGATGGCAGCACCTTCGTGTGCGCATGCAATCGCTTGTGCAACGATATCGTCTTCGGTGATGGGTATCATGGGCTGCCGCTCACGTGACCACGGTCCATTGAGTGCAACCTCTAGCCAGACAGATGCATGCTGAGTCATGTTAATCCCTCTTTTTTTAAGCCATACTCTTTTTATTTGGATAGTATATTAGCTTACTAAATGGAACGAGCACATGAGCGATAAGATGAAAAATTCTCACACTGCTTATATACAAGAGCAGTGATATTTTTTTTAGAAACTAAATTATTTATTGTGCTGGGCGCTCTGTACTAAATTTTCCCTCTGCGCGTGCAGTTAAGTAGGCGTATAGATCAAGAATATGCGCGTTCACAGTCGGTTCCCCTTGCCATGCTGGCATTGCTATAGGTGGTTCTTTACGATTTAAAATATCGTCGATGTAAGAATCAGTCGTTGATTTTTTTTCTGATCCTTGAGTTAAGCCATTTCCCAAACCATTTCCTAAATCATAGCGTTTCAAGACCATTTCACTAAAATGTCTTGCGCTCATATTGCGAACGATGGGTAATAGATTAGGTGCTTGTTCGCTACCCTTAGCAGATGTGCCATGACATTGTGAACACTTCGCTTGAAACACCCTCCAACCTGCATACAGATTAACAGCTACCGGTGGGGGGTGTAATTCACGAGCGGGTCGTGCATTGATGAATTCCATTGAACATCCAACTATGAGTAATGGTAACGCTGCTATTAGAACGACAGGTAACTTACGCTTAATTAGCGCTGATGGAAAGTTGAATAAGATAGGCATTAATAAGATGTGTGATGGTGAAATGAAGAAATACGGTGAATGCCGTGTTTTTTAATTTGGTCTTGTTACAGCGTCGAAGAGTTCTCCACTTTAGTGAACAAACAGATTGCCTACTTACTTGGAATAAGTCTTGAGACCGATCAAATTAGGGTCGGTAAAAATCTTTTTGAATGTGATCGCTAAAGGCTTAGCTCAAACGGGGAGTATTAAAGCGGTGCTTGTTCAGCAAGGTTTGTCGCTAATGGACTGAATATTTTTTAGCTGTAGTTTAAATGTGCCAGCTTGTTGATTTGCTATGAGTACGCCAATTTCTAAAACAGAAGAAAAAACCAGTTCGGGCGCATTGACGGCTCGTCCACGAAAGCTAGCTTTGAAGTCGGTTGGTACGAAGCGATGGGTTTTCCATTCGTGTGTAGTGGTGAAGTCTGCTTGGTAAAGAGGGGATCTGGATGAGTTGTCAGTTCTTAAAACGAGTTTGACCTGTTTTTCATCTCCTCGAATGGTGACATTAAGTGCAGAGGTACACTCTGGAATTAAAATAGGGCTACGCACGGATGCAAAGCCACCGCCATTTTCGAGCGAAACCTCTCCTTCAAATACGGTACCCTCTGGATCAAAGGTAAAGCGCGACTTTGATACGCCACCCATCACATTATCGTTAACGACTCTCAGCGTATTGGCAGTAAGAGGATTAGTAAAATCAAGTAATTGGGCATGAGCCATGGTTGTGAGTAGCAGCTGGCATATAAAGGTAAGCAGCAAGCGGTGGATGCATTTTCGTTTGGTCATATTATCAGGATACACTGGGTTGTAATGTGTAATCGA
Source organism: Pseudomonadota bacterium (assembly GCA_041176585.1). Classification (GTDB taxonomy): domain Bacteria; phylum Pseudomonadota; class Gammaproteobacteria; order Burkholderiales; family Burkholderiaceae_D; genus Pernthalerella. Next base: position 135 of record JBEDCU010000111.1, on the reverse strand, counting down.
GATTGAATAATAACGACATACTCATTGCAAAAAAGATAATTTTTAACATTATCTCTGATCAGGCGAGTACTTGTTTTATTTTCGTCGAAATTGATTAATTGTTTCTATTCAAAATTTTTTTGAGCAGAAGGAGAA
>JBEDCU010000110.1:0-3439 GCA_041176585.1 Pseudomonadota bacterium | reverse complement strand
ACGTATACCTCCGCGCACTGGAGCATGCGGTGCATCACGATAACCACGTACTAATAAATCTTCATTGAATTTTATGGGTGAGTTTTTTCCGAATAGAATAGAATCTGGGATGGGCTTTCTCTGTTCTTGCCTCACTTGCTGCTCTTGATGCTGTTCGATTTCTTGATGGTTAGGATTTAATGCAGTGGCTTCATTTTTAACCAATCTTGCTTCACCAGTTCCAAACAGAACGCCATCAAAACGAATCCAAGTTTTAAGTAAGTTAATCGCCTGAGTCAGAAATTGCTCTGGCGTAGCGTATTCAGCTAATGCATATAAATCGCGGATGGTATTTGAATAAACTTGCACCTCACCTCCCCCTATCTACCCTGAGTTCCTCTTGCCGAAGAAGCTAGCGAAAAACACAAATACGCTAGTAAGCAGAGAAATAATTCTAAATTGACAACAAACTATAGCATTTTTCAGACACTTTTGTTATCAATCGAACACTTTTTGTGGTTTCGAGGGTACTCGGTGACGGCAAGCTCTCATGGGCTTGTCTGCCAATTTGGGTAGGGAATTGCTAGAAAATAGAAATTTGCCGTTAGGTAATTTTATAAGTCAGCTATTTTGCTATCGTCATTCACCGCTTACTAAGCCAGTAGAATCTGGGCTGTTCATCCATTTCCCGTATAGTGCGGTTATTCGATTCCCAAAAGAACGCTCTTACTAACTCGACCTATGAGCAAGCACTCTCAAGACACTAGCCCAGCAGATCAATTGTCAGCACTCGCTTCACATTATGAACAAGCGCAACATTGGCAACTCTCCACACTATTTGATAGTGATGCAAAACGCTTTGACCGTTTTTCATTTGAAGCTGCCGGTCTATTTTTAGATTTCTCTAAAAACCATATTAATGACCAAACCCTTAGTCTACTGACTGATTGGGCACGTGCATGTGAATTAGAAGAACAACGCGATGCCATGTTCCGTGGTGAAGCTATCAACATAACTGAAGGCCGTGCTGTTCTGCATACCGCTTTACGTTTACCTTCAAACGCAAAATGCATAGTAGATGGCAAAGACATTAATCAAGATATACAGTCTGTCCTCGCGCGTATAGACACATTCTCAATAGCGATACGGAGCGGTAGTTGGCAAGGTTATAGCGGCAAACGCATCACTGATATTGTGAATATTGGCATTGGTGGTTCAGATCTAGGCCCTGCCATGACTTACGCTGCATTGCGTCCCTTTGTGCAAACCGATTTGCGTTTTCATTTTCTGTCGAATGTAGATGGACATGATATAGATGCGAAACTAAATGGCTTGCAGCCTGAAACCACGCTCTTCATCATTGCTTCAAAAACTTTTACCACGCAAGAAACCATGCTCAATGCGCATGCAGCGCGTGATTGGTTTTTGCAACATGGCTCACTATCCTCACTAGCGCAACATTTTGTTGCCGTTTCTACGAATGCAAAAGCAGTAGCAGCATTCGGTATTGATACTAATAACATGTTTCCATTCTGGGATTGGGTAGGTGGTCGTTACTCTATCTGGTCTGCGATAGGCTTACCACTGGCTATTGCTATCGGTATGCAGCACTTCCGTGAATTTTTAGCGGGTGCGCATGTAATGGATAAGCATTTTCAACAAGCGCCTCTAGAGCGCAACATGCCAGTGATCTTGGCACTCATCGCTGCGTGGTATCGCAAGTTTTTTCAAACTAGCTCACAGCTGATTGCACCTTATCACCAAGACTTACAATTATTTCCAACCTACTTGCAGCAATTGGAAATGGAGAGCAATGGCAAACGCGTGACGCGTGATGGTAAAGCGATTAATTCACCAACTGCGCCCATTATTTGGGGTAGCGCAGGCACCAACGGACAACACGCTTATTTTCAATTACTGCATCAAGGCACTGATGTCATTCCCGTTGATTTCATTACAGCGATAAAACCATCGCATACACATCACCAACAGCATCAAGCTTTGCTCGCGAATTGTTTTGCACAATCAGAAGCACTCATGCGCGGTAAAAGCGAAGCAGAAGTCCGCATAGATATGCAAGCCCAGCAACAACCTGAAGAAAAAATCTCAGCTCTACTCGCTCACAAACATTTCCCAGGTAACCGACCTAGTAATACCCTGCTATTAGAAAAACTCACACCTGTATCACTAGGCGCACTCATCGCTTTATATGAACATAAAGTATTTGTGCAAGGCGTGCTGTGGGATATAAATAGCTTTGATCAATGGGGTGTGGAGCTGGGAAAAATTCTTGCAAACCGAATTTTGTCTGAACTAGAACCACAAACGCAAATTGGTAAACATGACAGCTCTACCAGCGGCTTGATTGCAAAAGCTCGTCAGGCAAGTTGATCACTATGCAAACCTAACTATGCGTTTAATATTGCGTACAATATTATTTTTTAATCTCACCTGAATGTAATTTGTTATGAACCAGCTGGATCAGTTAAAGCAGTACACCACCGTCGTTGCCGATACAGGCGATTTTCAAAGCATGCAAGCATTTGCCCCGCAAGATGCGACGACGAATCCATCGCTCATACTTAAAGCGGTACAAAAACCGGAATACAGACCTCTACTTGATCAGGCATTGCAAGCACATAAAGGACAATCAACTAGCGTCATCATCGATCATCTATTGATTGCATTTGGATTAAAAATCCTAGACATCATTCCCGGTCGCGTTTCAACTGAAACTGATGCACGCCTCTCCTTTGATACGCCCGCTACGATAGAAAAAGGCCGTACGCTAATTGCGCTGTATGAAGCAGCGGGTATCTCACGTGAACGCGTCTTAATTAAAATCGCCTCGACTTGGGAAGGCATACGTGCGGCTGAAGTCTTAGAAAAAGAAGGCATACGCTGCAATATGACTTTACTTTTTTCCTTGCCGCAGGCCATAGCCTGTGCTGAAGCAGGTGCTCAACTTATTTCGCCATTTGTAGGGCGTATTTATGATTGGTTTAAGAAAGCTAGCGGCGAAGAATATAGCGGAGAACAAGACCCTGGTGTTCAGTCCGTAAAAGGTATTTATGCTTACTACAAAAAATTTGGTTATAAAACTGAAGTCATGGGTGCCAGCTTTCGTAACACCTCACAAATTATTGAATTAGCTGGTTGTGATTTACTCACCATCAGCCCTGATCTATTACAAAAATTATCTGAAAGTGATGAAAAAATCAGTCGCAAACTTTCACCAGAACAGGCCTTACAAAGTTCTGGCGAAAAAATTCATTGCGATGAAAAAGCATTCCGATTCATGTTGAATGCAGATGCTATGGCAACTGAAAAACTGGCTGAGGGTATAAGATTATTTTGTGCTGATACAGAAAAACTAGAACAACTTATTGCTAAGAACTAGTCTTAAAATTCCATAACCCATCCTTTGGATTTTTTCTGAACGGATAACGCCATACTGCTA
>JBEDCU010000109.1:0-21805 GCA_041176585.1 Pseudomonadota bacterium | reverse complement strand
TATCGATATTTTTAGTTTCTACAGGCAATACTGGCACATCAATTGCATAAGAGATATAGGAAAATAAAATATCTTGTTATAACGGAAATCTTATTTATGAGCAGTGGTGATCCTAAAGATGCTTTACCTAACCCTATGCCGATTTCGGTATTGGATTCGGTAAATACCGATGCAGAAACATTGGCGCGCCGTTTTGTGCGTGTGACGCAGCGGCAACCTAATGGCTTAGTTGCCTTTGAGTTTTCTGTAGGTTGGCCGGATATGTCGGTCGAGTTGGTACTGCCGGAAGAGCAATTCAATGAATTTTGTTTAAAAAATAAAGTGGAGTTCCTCACGAATGCCGTGGGTGAAAAGCTAGGAGACCAAAGTCATGACGAGTATTGATTTACAAGCCAAAGAAATTAAACCTACGCGTAACACCTTTACGCATGTAGCGCGCTACATCGGTGGGGATAAGCCTGCAACGCGATATCAGGAGGCTACCTTTGGTGCGCAACCTACCCAGAATTTTCACTATCGTCCAACTTGGGATCCAAAATATGAATTGTTTGATGCTTCGCGCTCAGCAATCAAGCTAGCAGATTGGTATGTCTTAAAAGATCCACGTCAGTATTACTACGCAACCTGGACCATGACGCGTGCCCGTCAACAAGAAGCAGTCGAAGCGAACTATCACTTTGTTGAAGCACGTGGTTTATTAGGTCGTATGTCGGATGAAGTTCGTGCAAGTGCTTGTCAGGTCTTAATGCCACTGCGTCATGTGGCATGGGCAGGAAATATGAATAACTGCTTCATAGCAGCTTATGGATATGGCACTGCTTTAACTGCTGCCACCACTTTCCATTCCATGGATCATTTAGGTATTGCGCAATATCTGACTCGTCTAGGATTAGCAGTGGATGAACCTGGCATTCTCGATGCGGGTAAAAATGATTGGTTGAATGATCCACGTTGGCAGGTCTTGCGTCGTTTAGTCGAAGACACACTCGTTATTCAAGATCCTATGGAAATGTTTGTAGCGCAAAATTTAGCGTTAGACGGACAACTCTATCCATTAATTTATGGTTCTTATGTTGATGAACATCTCACACTAAAAGGTGGTACGGCAATAGCGATGCTGACTTCCTTTATGCCTGAATGGCATGACGAATGTGTACGTTGGGTAGATGCCGTCATTAAAGCAGCGGCAGCTGAATCTCCTGAGAACAAAGTATTAATGTCTGATTGGGCAAAAGTATGGTCCGATCGTGTTCAAGCAGCTTTAGCACCTGTGGCTGAGATCGCTCTCGGGGAGCACGGTCAGGCAGCATTGCAAGAGACGCGTGAAGTACTAAATGCTCGTACAACAAAAGCCGGACTCACACTCTGAGCATTCATCAGTCATTTAGGAGAACTGCACTATGTCTAACGTCTTTATTGCGTTTCAATCTAACGAAGATTCTCGTCCACTGGTGGATGCAATCGTGGCCGACAATCCAGAAGCGCAAGTGGTGTACTCGCCAGGTTTAGTAAAAATCGACGCACCTGGAAGATTAGTCATTAAACGTGAAACCATAGAAGAGCAAATTGGCCGTCCTTATGATTTGCAACAACTGCATATCAACTTAGTCACGCTATCAGGCAACATTGATGAAGATGACGACCAGTTCACATTGAGCTGGAAACATTAATTGCTAACGCGACCACCTTCTCACACTAACGAAAGTTCAAACATGGACAAGCGCGTTGAGAAAAACAAGCATACCCTGCATGATCTCTATGCAGCGATGACGCATGATCTGCATTGGGAAACAACTTATCAGCCTATGGATAAAGTTTTTCCACATGATAGATATGAAGGCATTAAAGTTCATGACTGGGAAAAGTGGCAAGATCCTTTCCGTCTGACGAGTGACGCTTACTGGAAGTTTCAAGGCGAAAAAGAAAAACGTCTGTATGCAGTTGTCGATGCCTTTGCACAAAACAATGGACAGCTCGGTGTAAGTGATGGTCGATATGTGAATTTGCTGAAGTTATTTATTCAAGCTATTACACCGAATGAATATTACGCACATCGTAGCTTTGCTCAAGTAGGTCGTAGTTTGCGTGGTGATGCATTGCGTATTGCTACGCAAATGAAAAGTGCTGATGAGTTACGTCACTTTCAAAATCAAACGCATGCTATTTCAAACTTCAATAAATATTTCAATGGTATGCATCATGCGCCGCAATGGTTTGATCATGCATGGTATTTAAGTGTATCGAAAAGTTTTGCGGAAGATGCATTTAGTGCAGGCCCATTTGAGCGTTTAATCGGTTTAAGTTTTGGTTTTGATGACTTATTAACCCGACCTTTATTTGCATCGTTAATGAGTGCGGTGGCGCATAACGGTGATCTTTCTGCAGTCAGCGTAGGTTTTACAGCGCAATCAGATACTTCACGTCATATGACGATGGGACAAGAAGCAGTCAAATTCTTGTTGCAACAAGATGCAGCAAACTTAACCATCATTCAGCGTTGGATAGATAAATGGTTTTGGCGTAGTTATCGTCTGATGACATTCGCCGCCATGATGCAAGACTACATGGTGCCTAAGCGCATGATGAGCTGGAAAGAAGGCTGGGATATGTTTGTACAAAAACCAGGTGAAGCGCTGTTTGCAGAATTAGCGCAACTTGGTTTACGTAAGCCTAAGGGTTGGGAGCAAGCCTGTGATGGTAAACACCATATCAGTCATCAAGCATGGAATGCGTACTATGGCTTTGGTCATACCTTGGCATTTCATACCTGGGTGCCAGAAATTGCAGAGCTAGACTGGTTGAGTCAAAAATATCCGGATAGTTTTGATCGTTGGTACAGACCACGTTTAGAACATTATGCACAACTACATGCAGCAGGTCAGCGCTTAAATAATCAGTCTGTACCTATGCAATGCCAAACCTGTCAATTTCCTTTGATCTTTACAGAGCAAGGTAGTGGACGTTGGACGGCCTATCGTGAAACACAACATGCTGGTGAGACTTTCCATTTTTGTAGTGATCATTGCGAAGAAATTTTTAGCAATGAACCTGAAAAATATAGTCAGGCAAATTTAGCCTCACATCAAATCCTACAAGGCCAATGCTACAACGCTGGTGTGCAAGAAAATACAGCGGGCTTTGATAGACAAGCAGCAGTACTCGATTTTTGTCAGATCGTACAAGGTCATGACAATGGTGACTTTAAAAATTCAGAAGATGCATTGAATTTTGAAAACTGGGGTGCAGGTCAAGATCCACAGGAGGCACAGCTATGAGCGTCGCTGCCATTGGAAGTTATGAGCATTCAACGCATGATGCGGTAAAAAATTTTGCGCATCCTTTGCTCTATGTTGCATGGGATGAGCACATGATTTTCTCTGCGCCTTGTTGTGTGACTATTTCGTTGTCGACTAGCTTAGAAGATGTCGTACAAAAGATTTTGCCTGAGTTGTATGGACAGCATCCACAATTTAAGAACATAAACTGGGCGCGTGTGCAGTGGTTTAAAAGCGCCACTATGTTTACACCGAATATGACAGCCTCATTAGCAGAGCATGGTTTCACACATAAATCTGTACTGAGATTTAGAACACCAGGTTTAGAAGGAATACGCGGTTCCTGCGGTTAATTGCTGGATCTTGCAAAGCACTGCAGCCTTTGCGGGCCCGACTGCAGTGTGGGTTGTGAAGTGGGACCGTGGTTTTAAAAAAATTAAAACGGAGACAGTAACTAATGAAAAAGACCACCTACCTTGGTAGCGCACTCGTTATTGCAATGACGTTTGTCGCTAGCAGTGCAATGGCGCAAGATAAATGTGGCTTAGGTAACGGTAAAAAAGCCAGCGGTGAACCGATTCAAATCGGCGCAATCGTTGGTAAAACCGGACCTGAGGACTTTTCTTCTTCCGCACGTGCAGCAGATGCTTATTTTAAATGTGTGAACGCAAACGGCGGTATCAATGGCCGTCCTATCGCCTACACCATTCAAGATGACACATGGAATCCTGAAGTCGCTTCACAAGCAGCAAACAAATTAGTTAAAGACACCAAAGTAGTAGCGATGGCTGGTTCTTCCAGTTTCGTTGAGTGCGGTGCAAACAACAAACTGTATGTAGATGAAGGTGTTGCTTCAGTAGCTGGTGTCGGTGTTCCTCGTGCTTGCTTCTTCGGCAAAAACTACATCTCTTTCAACCAAGGTCCACGTCAATCAACACTGGGTGCAGCTCAGTACATTGTTGAAACCTTTAAATTGAAAAGCTTAACCTGCGTAGCGCCTGGTATTCCTGGTTTTGGTGACTGGGTATGCGGTGGAGTTGAGTCCTACGGTAAAGCCAACAACATCCCTGTGAAAACCGTGATCTTCGATCCGGGCCAACTCGATGGCAATGCAATCGCACTGCAAGTAGCTGCAGCGAAAAGCGAAGGTGTTGTACTCGGTATGCCACGCGGCATGATGCTGCCTATTTTGACTGCAGCTGAACAGCAGGATTTAGGTAAGAGCGCAAAGTGGGGTCTGCCTACTTCTGCTTATCACGCAGATATGCCAAAAGCAGTTGGTAAATACTGGCACGACAAACTCTATGTACATATGGAGTTAGAGCCTATGGACGGTACTGGTCCAGATAACACCAACTGGAAAGCTGTGATGGAAAAATTCGGCGACAAGAAGGATCCACGTGACACCTTCTCACAAGCTGGTTATTTATCTGCACGTGTTGTGACCGACGCACTGTTAAGTATCAAAGGCAATGTCGATCGCAAATCAGCGTATCAAGCAATCGTTAATACTAAAAAATGGAAATCCGACATGATGTGTGCACCTTGGTACTTCGGACCAGGTGAGCGTCATCAGGCTAACCACAAAGGTCGTGCTGCGCAATTAGTTAAAGGTGGTTTCAAAACTTTGAGCGAGTGCTATCAGTCCAAAGATGCAGAGCTAGAGGATGTATTGAAGCTCGAAGCTAAGGGCGGTCTGGTTAATTAATTAATCAGAACAACGTTTTAAATTAAAGTAAACCGAGTTAAACATGGAAACCTTGCTTCCTTTCCTCGTCGTTGGTATCAGCGTTGGAGCGGTGTACGCATTGTCAGGCGTAGGTCTGGTGGTCTTATATCGTGCTAGCGGTGTGGTGAACTTTGCGTATGGTGCACTAGGTGGTTTAGCCGCTATGGTGTGCTGGCAAGTCATCGATCTGGAGTATGAAGATTGGATGGGTTGGGTTGCAGGTGTAGGTGCTGCAACCTGTCTCTCTTGGGCCTATGGTCGTTTCATTGCACCTTCACTCACACATCAAGATCGTGTTGTGCGTGCAATGGCGACACTCGGTTTTGCTTTAATGATTATGGGTATCGCCCAATGGTATTGGGGTGATGAACCTCGTCGATTAGTGTTACCGACTGATTCCGGCGGCATAGAGTTTGATGGCCGTCGCCTAATTTCTCATACACGTGTTGCAGCGCTGATGTTTGCAGCAGCAGCGACAGTGGGTATGTTGTGGTTACTTGCAAAAACTTCTTTGGGCTTGCGCATGCGCGCCTTACAAAGTAATCGCACATTAAGTGCAATGGTAGGTGTAAGAATTAAAAATGTAGATACATGGGCTTGGACTCTTGCAGGTTTATTAGCCGGCATTAGTGGTCTGTTCATGGGCAACATGGTGCGATTAAATCCTACCGTATTAACTTTTCTCGTAATCCCTGCGATGGCTGCTGCCATGGTAGGAAGAATGAATTCTCTGGCAGCGACCGTATTAGGTGGCATTGCTATCGGTGTGATTGAATCGATGGCTAACTTAGTCCCTGGAGTACAGCGCTATGGATCAGCGACAGCATTTGTGGTCGCTATTCTTGCCGTGTTGTGGCAACAGCGTCATGGCATTGGTCTGTCCCGTGATAACAGCCACTTGGAGTAAATGAGATGGCACGCAATAAAGATAAACCCGATATTCCACCTGGCACGCCGTTTCAGCGTGTACTGCCGATGCTAATCACGTTTTTAGTGGTTGCTATAGTGGGGCCAATGTTCTTCTCAGCTTATTGGTTGAATACATTTAGTACGGTTGCCTGTTTGACCTTAGTCGCAGGAACAGTGGCACTTTTGTATGGCCAGTTAGGGATGGTGTCCTTAGCCCAGTTTGCATTAACAGGTGTAGGTGGTTGGTTTTGCTTACGTTTGATTCACGGCCTAGCAATGCCTTTTGAATTAGCTCTGATCATAGGAGCTGTCGTAGCAGGTTTATTTGGTTTGATACTTGGTTTGCCTGCATTGCGTATGCGAGGTTTATATCTTGCGCTGTTAACTTTAATGATTGCAGCAGCAGTTCAAGTCGTTGTAAACGTGATTGGTTTTCCTGATGGTGGTCCAGGTTGGACCGGACATGTCGTGAATGGTCAGCGCGCATTAATTCAGCGACCACTATTAGCAACAACAGATACTGCTTACTTCCGTTATGTGATGTTTTGGTTAGCTGCTGGTATGGCTTTAATCGAATGGTCACGCGCAACCTTACCGGGTCGTGCATGGGGTTTGATACGTAAGAGTGAAGCAGCAGCGATTGCAGCCGGTGTTTCAGTTGTGCGTTACAAAGCATTAGCTTTCACCATGGGTGGTGCACTCGCAGGTTTAGCAGGTGGTTTGCTTGCAGGCTTAAACGGACAGTTAGATAACACGGGTTTCCCAACTAGTCAGTCCATACTTTTATATGCCCTCACGATTGTAGGTGGTGCTTATCATTGGATGGGTGCTGTGTTTGCAGGTTTACTCATACGTGCTTTACCAGCATTACTCAATGATCATGGTGTGGACGGTAATCTAGCTAATGCGTTTTATGGTTTTGCTTTATTAGTCTCACTCATACAAGGTCGTAAAGGTTTGGCTGGACAGTTAGCAGACTTCTATAAATTCGTACGCATTAGTCGAATTGTGGAAGGTTCTGTGATCTGGGGTGTGATTTCAGTTGGACTGGCATTAACCGCTTCTTATTTAGGTGTGGCTGGATTTGCAGGCACCTTATTCATTGCTTTGATTGCGCTCTTATTTAGACAAGCGATACCAGGTGTGTGTTGGATGTTGCTAGGATTTTTTGGTAAGCGCGTACAAGATTTTGCGGAAGATGTGGAAGCTGCTATTTCATTGCGACTCGCAAAAATTATGCAAGTAGTCGGATTAATGCCTGATCATCGCATAGTAAAACGCGCACTGAATATGCTCTTCATTGGTTACTTTGTAGGTTGGGTCGCATCGGGTGTGTTTGATGTGGATTACAACGTTGCCTTAGTCATTATTTGGAGTGCAATTGTGATTCGCTTCTTGATTGAATTGGCTTTGTATCCTGCCATTCTGCCGTTACGTCAGCGTATAGATGAGCGCTATCCAAAACCCTTTGCGGCTTATCGCTGATTGAGGAAGATAGCGATGATAGAAATTAATAATGTGAGTGTGCAGTTTGGTGGTGTTAAACCGATTGATGGTTTAACTGTCAACTTAACTAAACCCATCGTTGGATTAATCGGACCGAACGGTGCAGGTAAGACCACACTCTTAAATGTGATGTCTGGTTTTGTAGAACCAAAAACTGGCTGGGTAAAAGTGAATGGCGAAACCATTACAGGTTTGCCGGCGCATAAGCGTGCTGAATTTGGATTACGTCGTACCTTTCAAACCGATCAGATCGCTGAAGATTTAACGCTATTAGAAAATGTAGAAGCGATTGCAGATCATTCAACTTTTGACAATAGAGAAGCCAGACGTAAAGCCGTATATGGCGCAATTGATTTTGTAGGGCTGAGTCATAGATTGAATCGTCGTGGTAGTGATTTGTCTACAGAAGAACGTCATCTTGCAGAAATCGCGAAAGCATTAATCGGTAGTCCAAAATTAGTGATGTTGGATGAACCAGGTGCAGGTATGAGTGGTTCTGAATCTGAGCATCTGCAAAAAGTAATACGAGGCATACCGGGTTATTGCAAATCACAAGTATTTTTAATTGACCATGACGTTGATTTAATTTCTGCTTGCTGTAATGAAACCATGGTGCTCGATTTTGGTAAGTTGCTTGCCTTAGGCCCTACTTTAGAAGTACTGAAAAAACCAGAAGTGCAACAAGCCTATCTGGGTAATTTTGATGAATTGGAGGCGGCAGCATGAGTACAAAAATTCCTCCTGCTAATTTACGTCATGATCGTCTCGAGATTAAAAATCTGGTGATGGTGCGTGGTACTAAGCCAGTTACACAAGCGATTGAATTAAGTATTGCGCCTGCTTCAATCACCGCATTGATGGGAGCAAATGGTGCTGGTAAAACAAGTACGGTGTTAGGCATTTCAGGTGTGATTGAACCTGCGTTCGGTGAGATTTGGTTAGATGGTGTGGATATGGTTGGCATGGATGCAGATGAAATTCGGCGTCGTGGTGTAGCTACTGTTCCCGAGGGTCATCAGGTTCTGCGCGAACTAACAGTCCGTGATAATTTACTCGTCGCAGGCGGCAGTTTGTCGCGAGGTGAGGTCAATGCATCAATAGAGCGCACCGTTGAATTGTTTCCAGAATTAAAAGAGAAATTGCAACAAGCTGCTGGAGATCTCTCTGGCGGTCAACAACAAATGGTGGCTATTGCTCAAGCACTCATCGTGACACCACGCTTCTTAGTCATTGATGAATTATCGTTTGGTCTAGCGCCCACCATTGTTGCGCGTTTAGTACCTGTCATACGCAGAATCGCTGCTAGTGGTATCGGTGTTTTATTGATTGAACAATTTACGCAACTTGCTTTAGCACTTGCACATCATGTTTATGTCATGTCGCGAGGTAGTGTTTCATACGACGGTGAGCCAGGTAAGTTGCGTGATGATCCAGATATTTTGCATCGCGCTTACTTTCCAGTGAGTGGTCGTGAGTCAGTCGGACTTTAATAGTTTTTATAACGAGAACAAACCCCCTGATCAGGAGATTGAAGATGGATACAAGAGTAGTTAAAAAGAAGTTAGGTTTGAAAGAGCGTTATGCAGCCATGACTCGTGGTCTGCATTGGGATACTACGTATCAGCCTATGGATAAAGTTTTTCCCTACGATAAATATGAAGGTATAAAAATTCATGACTGGGATAAATGGGAAGATCCATTCCGTCTCACCATGGACGCATACTGGAAATATCAGGCAGAGAAAGAGAAAAAACTCTACGCTGTGATTGAAGCCTTTGCACAAAGTCATGGTGAATTAGGTGTGACCGATGCGCGTTATATCAATGCGCTGAAACTCTTTATTCAAGGTGTGACACCACTAGAGTATTACGCACATCGTGGCTTTGCTCATGCAGGTCGTCAATTCACTGGTGCAGGTGCACGTGTTGCAGCACAAATGCAAGCAGTGGATGAATTGCGTCACTTCCAAACTGAAACGCATGCGATTTCGCATTACAACAAGTATTACAATGGTATGCATAATGCCAATCATTGGTTTGATAATGTTTGGTATCTGTCTGTGCCTAAGAGCTTCTTTGAAGATGCTTATTCAGGCGGTCCATTTGAATTCTTAACAGCAGTGAGTTTTTCCTTTGAATATGTGCTGACGAATTTATTATTCGTACCGTTCATGAGTGGTGCTGCACATAACGGTGACTTATCAACCGTGACATTCGGTTTCTCTGCACAGTCGGATGAATCACGTCATATGACACTCGGTATTGAGTGCATCAAATTCATGTTGGAACAAGATCCAGGCAATGTGCCTATCGTTCAACGTTGGATGGATAAATGGTTCTGGCGTGGTTATCGTTTATTAACCTTAGTCGCCATGATGCAAGACTACATGTTGCCTAAGCGTGTCATGAGCTGGAAAGAAGCATGGGAAATGTATGCGGAATCTAACGGCGGTGCATTATTTGCTGATTTAGCGCGCTACGGTATCCGTAAGCCTAAAGGTTGGGATGATGCTTGCGAAGGTAAAGATCACATTAGTCATCAAGCATGGGCAACCTTCTATCAATATGGTCATGCAGCTGCATTCCATACATGGATTCCTAGTAAAGATGAATTGGATTGGTTGTCGAGTAAATATCCAGACACTTTCCAACGTCATTATCGTGCGCGCCTAGAGCATTGGGGTGAGCAAGCTGAGGGTAAAGAAGGTCGTTGGTATAACCAGATTCTGCCTATGTTGTGTCAGGTATGTCAGGTACCAACTCTGTTTACTGAGCCAGGTGATGCAACAGAAATCGCTCTGCGTGAGACGACCTATCACGGTATGAAGTATCACTTCTGTAGTGATCATTGCAAAGAGATCTTCGAGCATGAGCCCAAAAAATATGTACAAGCATGGATACCTGTGCATCAAATTTATCAAGGCTCTTGCTACCCAGATGAAATCAATCCTGCATCACCAGGTGATAGTCCAGTGCGTGAAGTTATTCGCTACTACGGCATTAATGGTGGTGAAGATAATGGCGAATTTTCTTCCAGCGAAGATCGTCAACACTTCAGACAATGGAGTGGTCGTATGAAGCCACAAGGACACGGAGAGTAATCATGCAGGCAACTGGCAAGGATTTGATGGTAAGCATAGGTGAGTATCCATTGCATCAACAAGACGGAGAAAATCTATTTCATGGCAAACGTTTGATTTATCTCTGTTGGGAAAATCATTTAATGTTTGCGGCACCCTTATGTGTGCCCTTGCCACCGACCTTGCCTTTTGGTGCTTTGATTCGCGATGTATTACCTGAACTTTATGGCGAACATCCTGAGTTTGAAGATATCGATTGGAAGCGTACCCAGTGGTTTAACTCGGATACGCGTTTCATACCGGATGTGGGTAAGTCATTAGAACATCATGGACTAGCTCATAAATCACTCATACGTTTTCGTACACCTGCATTAGAAGGTAGTCGTGCTTCTGCTGGTGAAGGTAAACAAGCTTTTTAAACTGTCTGACATCACATTCACATCATGTCTTCGCAACTTACTATTGAACCCTTAGGCGCGACCATCGAAGTTGAAGAAGGTCAAACCATACTTGATGCAGCACTGCGTCAAGGTATTTATATTCCGCATGCTTGTGGTCATGGTTTATGTGGCACTTGCAAAGTACAAGTCTTAGGTGGCAATGTCGATCATGGTGTATCTAATCCTTTTGCGTTAATGGATTTTGAACGTGATGAAGGTAAAACATTAGCCTGTTGCGCCACCTTAGAAAGCGATGTAACGGTTGAAGCAGATATTGATGATGAACCTGATGCACGCATTATCCCTGTAGAAGATTTCGATACCGTTGTCAGTCGTATAGAAACGTTGACACCTACCATCAAAGGTATTTGGTTAAAGCTGGATAGAACGATAGATTTTCAGGCAGGACAATATATACAAATCATCATGCCTGGTGTAGAAGGTGGTCGCCCATTTTCTATAGCTAATGCGCCAGAAGAAATTGCACGTACTGGTGAATTAGAAATTAATGTACGTATTGTAGAAGGCGGGTCTGGTACTGCTTATTTACACAATCAATTAAAAGTAAGCGACAAGCTTCGTGTGTCTGGTCCTTATGGACGTTTCTTTGTACGTAGCTCAAAAAAAGAACCCATTATTTTTATGGCAGGTGGTTCAGGTCTATCCAGTCCACGTTCAATGATTTTAGATTTATTAGCGCAAGGATCGCAGCAAGAGATCACACTTATTTATGGCCAACGACATTTGGCTGAGTTGTATTACGACGCAGAATTTAAAGTGCTCGCTCAACAGAATAAGAATTTTCATTATGTTCCTGCTTTGAGTGAAGATGCCACAGGCTTTGATGGTCTTAAAGGTTTTGTGCATGACGCCGCTAAAGAACATTTCAATGGTGATTTTTCTGGGCATAAAGCTTATCTATGTGGGCCACCAGTGATGATAGAAGCGTGTTTATCGACTTTGATGCAAGGTCGTTTATATGAACGCGATATCTATGCTGAAAAATTTATAACCGCAGCCGATGCCTCTAAACCACGCAGTGCATTCTTTAAACGCGTGTAAGCAATAGCTATGTTTGATTTTCGTCCTAAAGTGCAAGTCACGATAGAACAAACAGGTGAATGTTATCCCTGTGCAGTCGGTGAGAGCTTGTTAAAGGGGATGCTGCGTTTAGGTCGTAAAGGTATACCAGTTGGATGTGTGAATGGTGGTTGTGGTGTATGTAAGGTGCGCATATTACAAGGTAAGACAGAAGTATTGGGGCCAGTCAGTCGTGCTCACGTAACAGAATCTGAAGAGGCACAGGGTTATACACTGGCTTGCAGAGTAGGGCCCACTTGCGAGGTGAAGCTTGAAGTGGCAGGCAAGATGATTAAACCGTTTTCTAAGGGGTTTCCCGGGCAGGCCACCCCACCTGCAATAACGAAATAAATAAGGAGACAAAAATGGGAGTGATGCGCATAGGGCACGCCAGCATCAAAGTGATGGACATGGCAGCCGCAGTCAAGCACTACACAGAAGTGCTGGGCATGAAAGTAACAATGGAAGATAAATCAGGCAATGTGTATTTGAAATGCTGGGATGAATGGGATCGTTATTCCATCATTCTCACGTCATCGGATCAGGCTGGTTTAAATCATGTTGCTTATAAAGTTGAAAAAGATAGCGACTTAAACGATTTAAAACAACGCATAGAAGCTTATGGTGTGAAGGTTACAGAATTGGCTGAAGGCGCATTGCCTGCAACCGGTCGTATGTTGCAATTCAAACTGCCTAGCGGTCATGAAATGCGTTTGTTTGCGCAAAAAGAATTTGTAGGCACCGAAGTAGGTAGTACCAATCCTGATCCTTGGCCAGACAACATCACTGGTGCAGGTGCGCACTGGGTTGATCATGTACTTTTAATGTGTGAGCTCAATCCTGAAACGGGTGTGAATACCGTTGCAGAGAACACTGAGTTCTTATGTAAGGCCTTAGATTTTTATTTGGTCGAACAAGTGATGGTAGGACCAGGTGGTGTCATTCAAGCAGCGACTTGGCTTGCACGTACCAGCACACCACATGACATCGCTTTCGTGGGTGCACCTAAATCAGGCTTCCATCATGTGTCCTTCTTCCTCGATTCATGGCACGATATTTTAAAAGCTGCCGACATCATGTCGAAGAAAAAAGTCAAAATCGATGTGGCGCCGACTCGTCATGGCATCACACGAGGTGAAACGATTTATTTCTTTGATCCTAGTGGTAACCGCAATGAAACCTTTGCAGGTTTAGGTTATCTGTCACAACCAGATCGTCCAGTTACAACTTGGACTGAAGACAAACTGTGGACTGGTATTTTCTATCATACCGGTGATGCAGTGCCTACCTTCACCGACGTTTATACCTAATGCAGCATTAAGTTTTTCGCTTGCGTATCGACTGCGTTATTGACGCAGTCGATACCAGTGAGAAGGTGCGCACTATCACTATAAATATAGCCAATACTGGCGATTCAATAGTCTGTCGAACCAGACAATGATATTCAATTTCGTAAAGATGGTTACTGATCAAAGCAAGATGCAACACACTTGTCAGTCACAGACTTGCTGTGATGGTGTTTTGTCTTTCAACATGAAGCGTCAGCGAAGCGATAGTGATCAGCATTCCTTATTTTTTTCAATATAAAGTAAACCTCGATTTGAGAGACTTTTATGAGTAAAACGAATTTACCAGCGGTGAGTGCTGCTCAAGCTGTGATTACGGCTGAAGCAGCGAGCATTGCCTTACAAGCCACTGTGGATCACGCAAAGTTATTAGGCATCGCAATTAATGTTGCCATCACAGATAGTGCGGGTGTGATGGCAGGTTTTTTACGGATGCCGGGTGCATTTTTACATTCCATTGATATCGCCATTGATAAAGCCTATACCTCAGCAAGTTTTGGATTTCCGACTAGCCAATGGATGAAAGTCTTGGAGAGTGATACAGCATTACGCGCAGGTTTGCCTTTGCGTCCACGTTTAGTCATCTTTGGTGGTGGACTACCTATTGTTGAAAAAGGTGTGCGCATAGGTGGTATCGGTGTATCGGGTGGATCTGCTGAAGAAGATGAAGAATGCGCGCGCGCAGGATTAAAAGCCATAGGCTTAGCTTAAGTTGATACAAGCTAAACAAGAAGACAGAATTTATTAAATAGTGATCACCTCTGTGACCATAGTGAGCTAAAACGGAAATCATCATGAAACAGTTTCATAATTTTATTAACGGTGTTTTTGTACCTACCAGTAAAACGTTTGAGAAACGTACACCTATTAGTAATCAAGTCATAGGTCTCGCGCATGAAGCAGGTCAAGCAGAAGTTGATGCAGCCGTTAAAGCTGCGCGTGCTGCATTGAATGGTGAGTGGGGCAAGATGTCAGTAGTGAAGCGTGTAGAAATGCTTTACGCAGTGGCAGATGAAATCAATCATCGCTTTGATGAATTTTTAGAAGCAGAGTTAGCTGATACAGGTAAGCCATATTCTTTAGCTTCCCATATCGATATTCCACGTGGTGCAGCAAATTTCAAAGTTTTTGCAGACATCATTAAAAATGCACCGACTGAAAGCTTCACCATGACTACACCAGATGGTGGTACGGCAATGAGTTATGGCGTACGTACCCCACTGGGTGTGATTGGTGTGGTGTGTCCTTGGAATTTACCGCTTTTACTCATGACATGGAAAGTCGGCCCTGCGCTCGCATGTGGCAATGCAGTAGTAGTAAAGCCTTCAGAAGAAACACCTGCTACAGCGACTTTGTTAGGTGAAGTCATGAATAAAGTAGGTATACCTAAAGGTGTCTATAACGTAGTACATGGCTTTGGTCCAAATTCGGCAGGTGAATTTTTAACCCGTCATCCCGATGTGGATGCGATTACCTTTACAGGTGAAACGCGGACTGGTGAAGCCATCATGGCTGCTGCAGCAAAAGGTGTACGTCCTGTTTCATTTGAGCTCGGTGGTAAGAATGCAGGCATTGTATTTGCGGATGCTGACTTTGATAAAGCAATTGCAGGAATTACACGCAGTACGTTTGAAAACTGCGGACAGGTTTGCTTAGGTACAGAACGTGTGTATGTACAGCGTCCTATCTTCGATAAATTTGTCGCTGCATTAAAAGAAAAAGCAGAGTCATTAAAAATAGGTCCACCGAATGAACCTGGTGTGGGTTTAGGTCCGCTCATCTCTGCAGAGCATAAAGAAAAAGTGATGGCGTATTACGCTAAAGCGCGAGCAGAAGGCGCCAAGGTTGTAACTGGTGGCGGTGCACCTGATATGAAAGGTGAGTACGCACAGGGTCATTGGGTGCAACCGACTATATGGACAGGTTTACCTGAATCATCGCCGATTATTCGTGAAGAAATTTTTGGACCTTGCTGTCATATCGCTCCCTTCGATACAGAAGAAGAAGCTATCGCTTTAGCCAATGACACACCGTATGGTTTAGCGACGACAGTCTGGACATCAGATTTATCGACTGCACATCGTATGGCATCTGCTATCAAGGTGGGCTTGTGCTGGATTAATAGTTGGTTCCTACGTGACTTACGTACGGCATTTGGTGGATCGAAAGCATCTGGCGTAGGTCGTGAAGGTGGTGTGCACTCACTGGAGTTCTACACTGATCTGCGTAATGTCATGATCAAACTTTGAAGAACGGAGAATTGTAATGGCAATGAATGCAGATACGATTAAACGCTATGGTGATGAGCTCTATCAATCACTCATATCTTGTACACCGATTGATCCACTCACTAATCGTGAGCCTGATATCACGATAGAAGATGCCTATCAAATTCAGCTGCGCATGATACAGCGCCGTCTGGATGCAGGTGAGATTGTGATTGGTAAAAAAATTGGCGTGACCAGTAAAGTGGTGATGGACATGTTGGGTGTGAATCAACCTGACTTTGGACATCTCTTATCCGGTATGGTGTTTAACGAAGGTGAAGCAGTGGACACCAGTAAAATGATTGCGCCTAGAGCAGAAGCAGAAGTAGCTTTTTTGCTTGCTAAAGATTTGACCGGTCCTGGTGTGACTGCAGAAGATGTATTGCGAGCTACTGAATGTGTGATGCCTTGTTTTGAAATTGTCGATTCGCGCATTAAAGACTGGAAAATAAAAATTCAAGATACGGTTGCAGACAATGCTTCATGTGGTGTGTTTACCTTGGGTGGTGTGCGTCGTAGTCCACGTGATATTGATCTTGCATTAGCCGGTATGGTGTTAGAAAAAAATGGCGAGATCATCAGTACATCTTCTGGCGCATCGGTACAAGGCTCACCTGTGAATTCAGTTGCATGGCTAGCAAATACCTTGGGTGCTTATGGCATTACTTTAAAAGCAGGCGATGTGATTTTATCCGGATCACAATCTCCACTCGTGCCAGTTAAAGAAGGTGATAGTTTGTATTGCGCCGTAGGTGGACTGGGTAGCACTTCAGTTCGCTTTATTTAGGACGCATCATGGATCTGCAATTAAAAGGACAGCATGCGTTAGTAAGTGGTTCAACCGCGGGCATAGGTTATGCGATTGCAGATGCACTCGCAGCTGAAGGTGCAGTCGTCACAATCAATGGCCGTACTACTGAAGGTACTGAGCGCGCTAAGAAAAAATTATTAACAGCGCATCCCCATGCTGAGATACATGCAGTGGTAGCAGATGCAGGTACGGCAGAAGGATGTAATGCATTGGCGAATAGCAGTCAGCAATTTGATATTTTGGTAAACAACATGGGCATCTTCGATCCCAAACCCTTCGCCACTATTCCTGATGCTGATTGGCAGCGATTTTTTGAAATCAATGTCATGAGTGGTGTGCGTCTTTCACGTGCACTATTGCCTGGCATGTTGCAACGTAATCTTGGTCGTATTATTTTCATTTCGAGTGAGTCTGGTATTTGCCCACCTGCAGAGATGGTGCATTACGGTATGACTAAGTCTGCACAATTATCTATTTCACGTGGTCTTGCTGAGACCTGCGCAGGAACAGCAGTGACAGTCAATAGCGTGTTACCCGGACCAACTTTAACCGAAGGTGCGAAAGATTTTTTCAACAAACTCGCAGCAGCCCAAGGTGTGAGTTTTGATCAAGCAGCAAAAGCATTTTTTGAACAAGCACGTCCTACTTCTTTGTTGCGTCGTTTTATACAGCCTGAAGAAGTAGCCGCTATGGTGGCTTATGTATGCAGTCCGAAATCAGCGGCCACGAATGGTGCAGCTTTACGTGTTGATGGCGGCGTAGTTAGAAGCCTAGTGTAAGTTTTATCTCAGGAGTTAAAGCGATGACCAAAAAAATTAAATGCGCATTAATCGGGCCGGGCAATATCGGTACCGATTTATTAGCGAAGTTACAGCGCAGTCTAGTTTTAGAACCAGTTTGGATGGTAGGTATAGATCCTAATTCAGATGGTTTAAAACGTGCGCGTGAAATGGGAATTAAAACCACAGCAGATGGCGTGGATGGCTTACTGCCGCATGTGAAAGCAGATGGTATACAAATCGCTTTTGATGCAACCAGTGCTTATGTACATGGCGAGAATTCACGTAAGCTCACAGAGTTAGGCGTGATGATGATTGATCTCACACCTGCAGCGATTGGACCTTTTTGCGTACCACCTGTGAATTTAAAAGAGCATGTGGGTAAGCGTGAAATGAATGTCAATATGGTCACTTGCGGTGGACAAGCAACCATACCGATGGTGGCGGCAGTGTCGCGTGTACAGCCTGTTGCGTATGGCGAGATTGTAGCAACGGTGTCGAGTCGTTCAGTAGGTCCTGGCACACGTAAAAACATTGATGAATTTACCCGCACCACTGCAGATGCAGTTGAAAAAGTGGGTGGTGCTAAAAAAGGTAAAGCGATCATCATTATTAATCCTGCAGATCCTCCTCTCATCATGCGTGACACTGTGCATTGTTTGACTGAAGGTGTACCTGATCAAGCCAAGATCACAGCTTCTGTGCACGAGATGATTAAAGAAGTACAGAAATATGTGCCTGGCTACAAACTCGTGAATGGTCCTGTGTTTGATGGTAATCGCGTCTCTGTATTTTTAGAAGTAGAAGGTTTGGGTGATTACTTACCTAAATATGCAGGCAATCTCGACATCATGACCGCAGCAGCTGCACGTACAGCAGAAATGTTTGCGGAAGAAATCATCGCTGGCAAGCTCACGCTGCAAGCCGCTTAAGTAGAAAGGACAGCATCATGAATTTACAAGGTAAAAAAATCACTGTCCATGACATGACATTGCGTGATGGCATGCATCCTAAGCGTCATTTAATGACATTAGATCAAATGAAAAGCATTGCATGTGGTTTAGATGCAGCTGGTGTGCCATTAATTGAAGTCACACATGGTGATGGTTTAGGCGGTTCTTCTGTGAATTATGGTTTTCCTGCACACACTGATGAAGAATATTTAGGTGCAGTGATTCCTTTGATGAAGAAAGCAAAAATCTCTGCATTATTATTGCCCGGCATAGGAACAGTTGAACATCTATTGATGGCAAAAGACTTAGGTGTTTCTACTATCCGCGTTGCTACCCATTGCACAGAAGCCGATGTGAGTGAGCAGCATATTACTAAAGCGCGTGCATTAAATATGGACACCGTTGGTTTTCTGATGATGGCGCATATGAGTAGCCCCGAAGCTTTACTCACACAAGCTAAGCTGATGGAAGGCTATGGCGCAAATTGTATTTATGTAACCGACTCTGCTGGTTATATGTTGCCTGCAGATGTGACTTCACGTATTACAGCAGTTCGTCAGGCTTTAAAACCAGAAACAGAATTAGGTTTTCATGGCCATCACAATATGGCGATGGGTATTGCGAATTCACTCGCTGCAGTTGAAGCAGGTGCAAATCGTATTGATGCCGCTGCTGCAGGTTTAGGTGCAGGTGCTGGTAACACACCGATGGAAGTGTTTATCGCTGTGTGCGCGCGTATGGGAATTAATACGGGTGTGGATGTATTTAAGATACAAGACGTCGCTGAAGATTTAGTGGTGCCTATTATGGATCATGTGATTCGTATCGATAGAGATTCACTCACCTTAGGTTATGCCGGTGTGTATTCGAGTTTTTTATTGTTTGCGAAACGTGCTGAAGCAAAGTACGGCATACCTGCACGTGACTTATTAGTTGAATTGGGTCGTCGTGGCATGGTGGGTGGTCAGGAAGACATGATTGAAGATACGGCGATGACGATGGCACGTGAATTAGCTGATAAAGCTGGAAAGAGAGTAGCAGCATGAAACTCGATAAAGCAACGATAGAAAAATTGGCAGAGCATTTAGAAAACTGCCAACTACAAGCTAAAGACACGACCAAGATTACGGATGATTATCCTGATATGGATTGGGATGATGCGTATGCAATTCAAAACATGATCAAAGCTCGTAAGTTAGCGCGTGGTTTGAAATTAGGTGGTTTGAAAGCAGGTCTGACTTCGCATGCCAAGATGAAGCAAATGGGTGTGACCACACCAGTATTTGGTTTTATGACGAAAGATTATGAAATTGCTGATGGTGGTGATTGCAAAACTTCAGAACTCATACATCCTAAAGTCGAACCAGAAATTGCCTTCATGACGAATAAGCCTTTACGTGGTCCAGGTTGTCATATTGCGGCTGTTTTAGCTGCGACTGAATATGTGATCCCTGGCATTGAAGTCATTGATAGTCGTTATCGTGATTTTAAATTTGATTTAAAGAGTGTGGTTGCAGATAACACGTCTGCCGCACGTTATGTCGTGGGTGGTCAAAAGCTCGATGTAAAAAATGCTGATCTACGTACTACAGGCATAGTCTTAGAAAAAAATGGTCATCCGGTTGTGTTTGGTGCTGGTGCTGCAGTGCTAGGACATCCTGCAGCAGCGATCGCTATGCTAGCGAATCATTTAGGTGCTATGGGTGAAGAGATACCTGCAGGTACTTTAATTTTATCCGGCGGTATTACCGAAGCAGTAGCTGTAGCAGCGGGCGATACGGTGACATTAAAAGTACAAAACATGGGAAGTACATCCATGCGCTTTATTTAAAAAATAAAGCGCTCACTATATTTTCTAAGATTGATTTAAATTTAAAGATAGGAACCTATATGCCATTTGCACAAATTTATTTAATGGAAGGCCGTACTGAAGAACAAAAGCGTGCTGTGATTGAAAAAGTCACAGCAGCCTTAGTGGAAGCAGTTGGTGCACCGAAAGAAAATGTTCGAGTCTGGATACAAGAGGTACCTAAGGCGAACTGGGGTATTGCAGGTGTCAGTGCAAAAGATTTAGGGCGTTAATATCATGACTGTGACAGCAAATCCTGAAATCGGAAAATCTATCGTCGCTAATGGCATACGCACGAATTATCATGATATAGGTAGTGGCCATCCAGCTTTACTCATACATGGTTCTGGTCCAGGTGTAAGTGGTTGGGCAAATTGGCGGATGACGATTCCTGTGCTGTCACAAGTCAGTCGTGTGATCGTACCTGACATGGTGGGATTTGGATTCACTGACAGACCTACAGGCGTTCAATACAACCTTGATAATTGGGTTGCACAAGTCATAGGATTGTTGGACGCGCTAAACATTGAACAAACAGATTTAGTTGGAAATTCATTTGGTGGTGCACTTGCCTTAGCACTCGCGATTCGTCATCCACAACGTGTAAGACGATTAGTGTTAATGGGTAGTGTAGGTGTGCATTTCGAACTGACTGCAGGATTAGATCTCGCATGGGGCTACACACCATCCATTGCAAATATGCGTAAATTACTAGATGTGTTTGCGTATGATCGTAATCTTGTGACAGATGATTTGGCGGAGTTACGTTATAAGGCCAGCATACAACCAGGTTTTCAAGAGGCATTTTCTTCTATGTTTCCTGCGCCACGACAAAATGGTGTGAATGCGCTAATGAGTAAAGAAGAATATATACGTGCTTTGCCGCATGACACCTTAGTCATACATGGTCGTGAGGATCAAATTATTCCCCTTGCGAATTCTGTCACGCTAGCGAACTGGATACCACGATCACAACTACATGTATTTGGTCGTTGTGGACATTGGACACAAATTGAACATGCAGCGCGTTTCAATAAGTTGGTATCGAATTTTTTCTCTGAAGCTTAAGTCGTTTATTTTTTTACTGCGGGGCTTAACCAGCCTCGCATGAGTTTAGTTAGTCTGGGCATGACTATCCACGTCATGGTGATGACTTCATCCTACTTACAGCTTGTAGCTGCTGGTACCGCCGCCGCCACTTTTCTTTTTCTTGGAATTGCTAAGTGCTTTCATGCGACCGATAGCTTCAGGTGCTCCATCAAGTAAAAAACGATTCACTTCAAATAAGCCACTTTCTAGAGGAAAGGCAAAGCCTATATATTTTTTTGAGGATTTAACTGAATTATTAATTGCATCAAAGTTGCTAAATACATAGCGTGGTTTATCACCTAATTTTTTACAGACGATTTCCATTTGTGCTGAACCACCATCGCCATTAATTAAAACTGGATAGCGGCTACCATCTTCACAATTAATATTCACTGCTAATAACCAAATGCATTGCCCTGACCCAGTGTAGCAATATTGTCCGAATATGCTGGTGCTATCGTTGACAGTGGCTGCGAAATAACCTTCGTTATCATCCATTGCTCCGGTTACCCAGTTTGCAAATTCTTGTGCCATCGTTGGCACGCTAAAGCTACACAAAATAAAGAGCAGAGCCAAGTGACATGTTTTTAATTTTGTTAAAGCTGTAGTAGGGAAGATTTTCATGTTTCGCTATTAAAAACTTACAAATTAATTAGTAAGAAACTGATTTTAAAATATCGTGACTATCTGCTG
>JBEDCU010000108.1:0-6779 GCA_041176585.1 Pseudomonadota bacterium | reverse complement strand
GAGTTGCGTTTTATCAAATTCAGTTTCATGATTTCATTATTTTTTTAACTAAATGCATTAAAAAATTGCGTCTTTTATCTATTTATCTCGATTGGCTAGCTGTTGATTCTTTAATCCTGCTGATTATCTTTTCGTCTATCTAAGGCAGGGTATTTCCAGCTTCGATACTGATTCCACCTATCCTGTGCTGCCCCGTATAATTCAGCCTTCCGCAAAAATTGAGCAAAATCATGGAACTGGCTAAAGCCTTCGAACCGGCAGAAATTGAACAACATTGGCGTACTGAATGGGAAAAGCGCGGCTATTTCGCTGCGACTACCGATGCCAATAAACCATCATTCAGCATTCAGCTGCCGCCACCGAATGTGACGGGCACGCTGCATATGGGGCATGCTTTTAATCAAACGATTATGGATGGCTTAACT
Organism: Pseudomonadota bacterium; assembly: GCA_041176585.1. Taxonomy (GTDB): domain Bacteria; phylum Pseudomonadota; class Gammaproteobacteria; order Burkholderiales; family Burkholderiaceae_D; genus Pernthalerella. The sequence goes on along the minus strand of JBEDCU010000108.1, from coordinate 6,354 downwards.
CGCTACTATCGTATGCGTGGCCATAACACGGCTTGGATACCTGGCACCGATCACGCCGGTATCGCAACGCAAATCGTGGTGGAACGCCAACTCGATGCGCAAAAAATTTCACGCCATGATTTAGGTCGCGAAAAATTCTTAGAGAAAGTCTGGGAATGGAAAGAGCATTCGGGCTCCACCATCACGGGACAAATGCGTCGTATGGGAACGTCCCCTGACTGGAAACGCGAATACTTCACGATGGACGACAAAATGTCCAAAGCTGTGACGGAAGTGTTTGTCCGTTTGGTTGAGCAAGGCTTGATTTATCGCGGCAAGCGTTTAGTGAATTGGGATCCAGTATTAGGTACGGCTGTCTCTGATCTGGAAGTGGTGTCGGAAGAAGAAGATGGCAGCATGTGGCACATACGCTATCCGTTCGTGGATGGCAGTGGCTATTTAACTGTTGCAACGACTCGTCCCGAAACTTTATTAGGCGACGTGGCAGTTGCTGTTGATCCCACAGATGAACGTTATACACAATTCATAGGTAAGAAACTCAAGCTGCCGTTAACGGATCGTGAAATTCCTGTGATTGCAGATAGCTATGTCGATAAAGCGTTTGGTACAGGTTGTGTAAAGATCACTCCTGCTCATGACTTTAATGACTATGCAGTGGGTCAGCGTCATCAGTGTGAACTGATCAATATATTCACGCTTGATGCAAAAGTAAATGACACAGCACCGCTTCCTTATCGTGGCATGGATAGGTTCGTAGCACGTAAACAAATCGTAGCGGATCTGGATGCACTAGGTTTATTAGAACTGGTGAAGCCACATAAACTGATGGTGCCACGTGGTGATCGTACTGGTGTGGTGATTGAACCTATGCTGACTGATCAATGGTTTGTTGCTATGAGTAAGCCCGCACCTGCGGGCACGCATTTTCCTGGCAAATCGATTGCTGAAGTCGCGTTAGAAAAAGTCGCGCAAGGTGAAGTGAAATTTGTGCCAGATAACTGGAGTACAACTTACAACCAGTGGCTGAACAATATTCAAGACTGGTGTATCTCACGTCAGTTATGGTGGGGTCATCAAATACCTGCTTGGTATGACGAGGCAGGTAATTATTATGTTGCACGCACTGAAGAAGAAGCAATCGCTAAAGCCCAAGCTAGAGGTTACACCGGCAAGTTAACACGCGATGAAGATGTACTCGACACATGGTTCTCTTCTGCTCTGGTGCCCTTCTCGACTTTAGGCTGGCCAGAAGAAACGCCTGACATGAAAATGTTTTTACCTTCTTCAGTCTTGGTTACTGGCTTTGACATTATTTTCTTCTGGGTCGCGCGTATGGTGATGATGACCACGCACTTCACAGGCAAGGTGCCTTTCAACACTGTCTATGTACATGGACTGGTGCGTGATGCACAAGGTCAGAAGATGTCTAAATCTAAAGGCAATACCTTAGATCCGATTGATCTGATCGATGGCATAGAGGTGGAAGCTTTAGTTGCAAAGCGTACTGCAGGTTTAATGAATCCTAAACAAGCAGAGAGCATTGCTAAAGCCACTCGCAAAGAATTTGCAAATGGTATCTCAGCTTTTGGCACGGATGCATTGCGTTTCACGATGGCGAGTTATGCCTCACTTGGACGAAATATTAATTTTGATTTAAGTCGTTGTGAAGGTTATAGAAATTTCTGTAACAAGCTATGGAATGCTACTCGCTTTGTTTTAATGAACACGGAAGGCAAAGACTGCGGCTTGGAAGAGCATGGCGCTGAAGCTTGTGCCACTGGTAGCTATTTAGATTTCTCACAAGCTGATCGTTGGATAGTGTCGCAATTACAGCGCACGGAAGCAGAAGTCGAAAAAGGCTTTGCAGACTATCGTTTCGATAATATCGCTACTGCTATTTATAAATTTATTTGGGATGAATATTGCGATTGGTATTTGGAAGTCGCTAAGGTGCAGCTACAACAAGGCAGTGAAGCGCAACAACGTGCAACGCGTCGCACTTTATTGCGTGTACTTGAAACAGTATTGCGACTTGCTCACCCTATCATTCCTTTCGTGACTGAGCAATTGTGGCAAACGGTTGCACCGCTCTCAGGTCGTAAGCTCAATCCTGCAGGTGATTCCATCATGCTGCAAGCTTATCCTGAACCTAATCTCAAGAAAATTGATGAACAGGCTGAAGGCTGGATGCAAGAACTCAAAGCACTCACTGATGCTTGTCGTAATTTGCGTGGTGAAATGCAGTTATCACCTGCGACCAAAGTACCGCTCATCATTGAAGGTCAAGATCATGCACGCTTGAATGGGTTTGCACCTTATCTACAAGCATTGGCGAAACTGTCGCAAGTTGAAGTGGTCGCAAAATTACCTGACTCACCTGCGCCAGTGTCGGTTGTGAACACCACACGACTGATGTTGAAAGTGGAAATTGATATTGCTGCTGAGCGTGAACGTCTTACCAAAGAAATTACACGTCTAGAAGGTGAAATCACGAAAGCCAATGCAAAACTAGACAACGAAGGTTTTGTGGCACGTGCACCAGCACAAGTCGTGGCACAAGAAAAAGAACGGGTTGCGAATTTTTCTGCCACGTTAGAAAAATTACGTGATCAAATGTTGAAACTGAAGTAATAAATCTGTAGTTCTAATAAAAACCATGGAGACAACATGATGCAAAAAATTATTTTAACAACACTATTTAGAGCGGTGACTTTGACTGCACTACTATTCAGCGCTGCTACATCACCTTCTTATGCAAGTGATGCTATGTCACCCGTTGGTTTATGGCGCACGATAGATGATGAAACTGGTAAAGCAAAATCTTTAGTGCGCATTACTGAAGTGAATGGTGAGCTACAAGGCACGATAGAAAAATTATTTCGTGAGCCGAATGAAGATCAAGCACCACGTTGTGATAAATGCACGGGCGATAAAAAAGATAAGCCTGTGATCGGCATGATGATTATGACTGGCTTAAAGCATGATGGAAAAATTTATGCTGGCGGTGAAATTACCGATCCAAAAAACGGCAAGACTTATAAATGCAAAATGTGGACGGAAGATCAAGGCAAAAAACTACACGTACGCGGCTTTATCGGCATGTCACTTTTAGGTAGAACGCAAGTCTGGCTGAAAGAACAATAAAGAACAGTAAGTACGTACGTTCTCAGTTTCAAGCATTGGTTATGAAGTGAAGATTACTGTTGATCCCACAAATCGCCATTGGGACTAGTCTTAGGCGCGGCGACACCGAAATGACGATATGCAGTTGGTGTCGCAATGCGACCGCGCGGTGTACGTTGTAAAAAACCTTGTTGTATCAAATAAGGTTCAAGCACATCTTCAATGGTGTCACGCTCTTCACCAATGGCAGCTGCGAGATTATCTAAGCCTACTGGCCCACCACCAAATTTAAACAACACAGCTTCTAAGAGTTTGCGATCCATGAGATCAAAGCCAACTGGATCAACATCTAACATCACTAAGGCAGCATCTGCCATTTCTTTGGTGATTTCACCCTTGCCTTTAACTTCTGCATAATCGCGTACGCGTCTTAATAAACGATTCGCAATACGTGGTGTGCCACGACTACGACGTGCGATTTCTAATGCACCTTCTTCCACAATTACGGCTTTTAATAAAGCGGCACTGCGTGTGACGATGCGTGCTAACTGCTCGGGTGTATAAAACTCTAATCGAGCCACAATACCAAAGCGGTCACGTAAAGGATTGGTCAACATGCCAGCACGTGTGGTGGCACCAACTAAAGTAAATGGTTGCAGATCAAGACGCACTGAACGAGCAGCAGGTCCTTCACCTATCATGATGTCGATTTGATAGTCCTCGAGTGCGGGATAGAGAATTTCTTCTACCACGGGAGATAAGCGATGTATCTCATCAATAAACAAAACATCATTCGCTTCTAAATTAGTAAGCAAGGCAGCAAGATCGCCTGCACGCTCTAATACTGGTCCTGAGGTCTGACGCAGATTTACGCCCATTTCACGCGCAATAATATGCGCCAGTGTGGTTTTACCTAAACCTGGAGGGCCAAATAACAAAGTGTGATCGAGTGCTTCACTACGATTTTTTGCAGCAGTGATAAAAATATTTAATTGATCACGAATTTTTTCTTGTCCAACGTATTCATCCAGTTTATGTGGACGTAATGCGCGCTCTATCGCTTCTTCATTAGGCGATACCGGTGTCGCTGCAATAATGCGCTGCTCGTTGAAATCGTCGGTCTGTATGCTCATGACAACATTGTAGCCTGAGGAGGATGAAAGGCGTATTTATTAGCCTTTGGATAAAGCTTTTAAAGCCTGCCGTATGCCTTCGGTGACGGTACTGCCTGCTGGGACTTGTTTGACTGCGAGCATGGCTTCTTTATCTGAATAACCCAATGCTATTAAAGCATTCAATATGTCGGTATTCACATCCGGTACTGCACCACCTGCCGCTCCTAAATCTGCGCCCAATTTACCTTTGAGTTCAAGCAGCAAACGCTCTGCTGTTTTTTTACCCACACCAGGTATGCGCGTTAAGCGCGCAGGCTCTTGCAAGGTGACTGCTTGAGAAAGATCCGCTACTGACATGCCTGACAACAAAGACAGTGCAGTGCGTGCACCTACACCACTAATTTTAATTAGCTGTCTAAAGAGTTCGCGTTCTTCTGTACTACCAAAGCCGTATAACAATTGCGCATCTTCACGTACAACAAAATGCGTGAGCAGAGTTATTTTTTCACCTGCTGCTGGCAAGTTATAAAACGTACTCATAGGCACGCTGACTTCATAGCCTACGCCACTACAGTCAACCAATAGTTGCAATGGATTTTTATCTACGAGTATGCCAACGAGTCGACCTATCATGCGTGTGTTCCGAAATTAATATCCAGCGATTATAAAAAAACGTAATTATTTTTTACCCAACTAAACGACCACCTTTGAGACGTAAACCTTTGCGCGCTAACTCGGGTGCTAACGCTGCTAAGCCTGCAGTGCCTACTGCACTATGCGCATGACAAATCGCTACGGCTAATGCATCTGCTGCATCTGTGCCCGGCAAACCTTTTAATGAAAGTAAGCGTTGCACCATTTCTTGCACTTGTGATTTCTGTGCTTTGCCCTGACCCACTACTGCTTTTTTCACTTGTAAGGCGGTGTATTCAGCCACACTAAGATTGGCTTGCACTAAACCACAAATCGCTGCACCTCGTGCTTGCCCTAATAATAAAGTGGATTGTGGATTTACATTAGAAAAAACAATTTCTATTGCAGCACAGCTGGGTTGATAAGTTTTTATCACCTCACTCACACCATCCAAAATTACTTTTAAGCGCGAAGGTAAATCACCTACAGGTATACGTATGGTGCCGGATGCGATGTAAATTAATTTCTGACCTTCTTTGCGTATGACACCAAAGCCTGTGACATTGAGCCCTGGATCTATGCCTAAGATGATCATGCGCTTTTTTTAAGATCTATTTTAATGTCTGAAATGTCTAACACCGGTGAGCGCCATGACGACACCTTGCTCATCGGCTGCATCCATCACTTCTTGATCACGCATAGAACCACCGGGTTGAATGACCGCGGTTGCACCTGCAGCGACGACAACATCTAATCCATCACGGAAGGGGAAGAAGGCATCAGAAGCGACTACGGATCCGGCAAGCGTTAAACCAGCGTTTTGCGCTTTAATCGATGCAATGCGTGCTGAGTCAACACGACTCATTTGTCCTGCACCCACACCTAGCGTCATACCTTGACCGCAAAATACGATTGCGTTTGATTTCACAAACTTCGCCACCTTCCATGCAAAGAGCATGTCTTGTAACTGTTCTGGAGTGGGCTGTTTTTTGCTAACGATTTTTAATTCAGACTGCGCGACATTTTTTGCATCAGGCGATTGCAATAGCAAACCGCCACCCACTCGTTTAAAGTCGTAAGCATTATGTGCATGTGCTATAGGAATTTCTAACAAGCGCACATTTTGTTTTGCTTCAAATACTTTGCGTGCTTCTGCTGTGAATGCAGGTGCGATTAAGACTTCAACAAATTGTTGAGCAACTGCTTCAGCTGCTGCGCCATCACACTCCACATTAAACGCAATAATGCCGCCAAAAGCTGAGGTGGGATCTGTTTGCAATGCTTTGCTATAGGCTTCTAATGGATTGGCACCTAAAGCGACACCACAAGGATTGGCGTGTTTAATGATGACGCAAGCGGGTGTAGCAAAAGTTTTTACACACTCCCAAGCTGCATCTGCATCAGCGATATTGTTATAAGACAGTTCTTTACCTTGCAGCTGCGTGTAATTCGCCAATGCTCCTTCAACTGCCTGCGCATCACG
>JBEDCU010000107.1:0-2701 GCA_041176585.1 Pseudomonadota bacterium | reverse complement strand
AATGAATATTCTGCATTACTGAGTTTGGTCAGCAGTATTATTAAATTAAAAATAAAGTGATGTTGAGGGAAGCTATAGTGCCGAAAAGAGCGTGCTATTCTCAACTCATCACTACGTTGTGATTAAAAACGCTGTGACTGTTTAATAAGAAAATGTGGAGATCAAGAATTATGAATACAAATTACGCACGTCAGGGTTTTGCTTGGCGCTGTTTAGCAATGCCAGCTGCGCTCGTGCTAACTATGTTGACCAGTCATGCTAGTGCTGTGTGTCCTACTGATGCTGCTATCGATGCCTATGTAGCTGATTTTGCTGCTATGCGTATCAGCAAAGGTTTTGGCAATGACATTAGTGCGGTCGATGCAGAGTGTGCTAAGAAAAAGTTATCTAGCAAATTGCGTAAGGTGTTAGGAGATCCAGTCGGTTATAAAGCAGGTTTTACTAGCGTGGCATTACAACAGCGATTTAATGTGGATGGTCCGCGTTGGGGTTATATGTATGACCGCGACATGATTGATATTTTAGCGGTGGTGCCAGCTGAATTTGGAGCACGTCCTTTATATGAAGCTGACTTCATTGTGGTTGCTAAAGATGCTGGTCTGGCAGATGCGAAGACACCGTTAGAAGCACTCGCGCACATAGAGTTTTTGGTTCCATTTATTGAGTTACCAGATTTAATGTTAGAGGGTACGTTTTCAGGTAATGCCATGGTTGCTACCAATGTTGCCTTTCGTGGTGGTGTGTTAGGTCAGGAAATTCCTGTAGTGAAGAGTCAGGCATTTTTAGATGCACTTGCAAACATGACGGTGGTGATGACGGATGAAAATTCTGGCAAAGAGTTAGGGCGTGCTAAGGGAAGTGCATTGATGGATAACCCAATTAATGCAGCAATGTGGTTAGCACAAGATTTGAAAAAAAATGGGATTACATTAAAGCGCGGCAATTTACTTAGCTTAGGTGGTTTTATACCACCGCAACCCACCAAGACTGGTATGCGTGTACAAGTGAAATACATAGGCTTGCCAGGTGATCCTGCAGTCAGTGTGGAGTTTAACTAATTATTTTTAACACTGCGAATAAAGCAGGAGAACTATGATGATTTTTTCACGTTATCTGCCTTGGCTACTTACATTGGTTGGTGCTGTGTTGTGTTGGTTTGTTTTGCCAGCGCTGTCTGTGATTTTTCTTGCTTTATTTTTGTTGGGTGTGCGTGATGTGATGCAGACCCATCACGCAATTTTGCGTAACTATCCCGTGACGGGACATATACGTTTTATGTTGGAATACATACGACCAGAAATTCGACAATATTTTCTTGAAAGCGATGAAGAAAAATTACCCTTTTCACGTAATCAACGTGGCATGGCGTATTCAAGAGCAAAACGACAAAATGATAAAAAAGGTTTTGGTACGATTGTTTCTGTGTATGCGAAAGATAGTGAGTGGGTAGGACATTCTGCTGCTCCTGTTCAAGCTTTACCAAAAAACTTTAGGATCAATATAGGTGGTCCACAATGCAAGCAACCGTATAACTCATCCATCTTTAATATCTCTGCGATGAGTTTTGGTTCGCTGTCAGCAAATGCGATACGTGCTTTGAATCGTGGTGCCAAGATGGGTAATTTTGCACATGACACAGGTGAGGGTTCTATCTCAGCTTATCACCGTGAACATGGTGGTGATTTGATTTGGGAAATCGGTTCAGGTTATTTTGGTTGCCGCACGCAAGATGGACATTTTGATGCGGATAAATTTGCAGTGCAAGCGGCTTCACCTCAAGTGAAAATGATAGAGATTAAACTCTCGCAAGGTGCTAAGCCTGGTCATGGTGGTGTGCTACCTGCTGCGAAAGTGACACCGGAAATCGCTGTGGCGCGTGGTGTGACGATGGGACAAGATTGTGTGTCGCCAGCCGCTCATTCTGCTTTTTCTACACCAACAGAATTAATTAGTTTTATTGCGCGTTTACGTTTGCTCTCTGAAGGTAAACCTGTAGGCTTTAAATTATGTATCGGTCATCCTTGGGAATGGTTTGGTATCGCTAAAGCGATGGTTGCAGCGGATATCTATCCCGACTTTATTGTGGTTGATGGTAAAGAGGGTGGAACAGGTGCAGCACCGATAGAATTTTCTGATCATGTGGGTATGCCACTGCGCGAAGGTTTACGTTTAGTGCATAACACTTTAGTCGGCTTAGGTAAGCGCGATCAGGTTTCGATAGGCGCTTCAGGCAAAATTATTTCAGGCTTTGATATTGCCCGTGCGATGGCATTAGGTGCGAACTGGTGTAACTCAGCACGTGGATTTATGTTTGCATTGGGTTGTATACAGTCGCGCAGCTGTCATACCGATCATTGCCCTACTGGCGTTGCAACGCAAGATCCTCTACGTCAGCGTGCCTTGGTGGTGCCTGATAAAGCAACACGTGTACGTAACTTTCATCATGAGACTGTAGAGGCTTTATCTGAAATTGTTGGTGCAGCTGGCATGCGTCATCCAAAAGAAATTACACCCGACCACATTATGGTGCGCAATGCAGAAGGGATGGCTTTGCCCTTGGCGACTTCCTTACCTACCTTAGCGCACGGCGTGTTAATCAAGGAAGATAACATTGCACAACTACCTGAGCCTTTCCGTAGTTACTGGAAAGGAGCATCAGCAGCTTCTTTTGCATTGCAGTCACCAGCAAATATGGCTGCAT
>JBEDCU010000106.1:0-11651 GCA_041176585.1 Pseudomonadota bacterium | reverse complement strand
GTATATACCCACACCTACAATCCGCTCAAATTTTTGTAGACGGTTCGATCACAGATCGAACTATGCAGTGTGGGAGACACTGTATTTTCATCTAAACCTATGTTGAATTTAGCGTTTGGTTTAGATCACGTAATCAAGATTGCTCAGACTAAATTAGTCTTATCCACAATTTAAGTCCAAGAGCAGCACCGACGTTTATTTGTATAAGTATTTGCAGATAAACGATGTTTTTTGTTTCGCGGTGAATTCAAGCATTTCAATACGCTTGCAATTGGCCTCATCTCAGAGCTTCTGATTAAACAAGGTTGGCAACTCGCTACGCAACAACTGTAGGTTGGATTTAGCGGGGTTATAAAGCCAGACAGGTTTTATCAGACGTTTTGAGGGCCGCGATGATTCAGGAGCACTCATGAAGAATCGATTTATATTGGCAGCGCTAAGCTATACACAATTGTTATCAGACCATACAGCGACTGTTCGCAATGCGCTGAGTAAGCGCTTAGCTATTCTTAGTTTTAATTTTAAAATTAGTGCACCTCGCCTGTTCACACTCATACTGTTAACAGGTATTGCAGGGATTACTCTCACTACATTCAAACCGCAATTGAGTGAGGAATTCACGCAACTCTCAGCTAACACAAATAACTTAGAACTAGAAACCGAAGCACAATCGCAAGCTTTTGCTGAGACATTAGCTTTAAATGAAAGTTCATCAGAACAGAATGCCGTCATTAGCCCTGCAAGCTATGAACAAATCATGGAAGCAGGCGAACAACGTAGAGTCACTAAATGGTTAGCGCGTCGTTACAAAATTGCAGGCAGTGCCAGCAAAATGTTAGTTGATGCTGCCTATTCCAGCGCAAAAGAAGTCAGCATAGATCCACTCTTAATTCTGGCTGTGATGGCGATTGAATCACGCATGAATCCTTTTGCTGAAAGCCATGTAGGCGCGCAAGGTTTGATGCAAGTGATGTCTAGAGTACATAGCGAAAAATTTGCACATAAAGATGGCAGTAAATCTGCATTGAATCCTGTCGCAAATATTCGTGCAGGCGCTCTCATACTGAAAGACTATTTACGTCGCGGTGGTTCAGTTGAAGCTGCTCTTAAACTCTATGTTGGCGCAGGAAATAAACGTACAGATAATGGCTATGGTGCACGTGTACTCGCAGAGTATCAACGACTGCAATATGTCTCACAAGGTAAGACAGCACCTGCTATCACTCAACCGCTTGCATCACCTTTAGTGAATCCTAATCGATCACCCTTGCAAGAAGCAGAAGCCCGTTCTGTTCAAGACAACAAGATTTAATTCATCTTTCATACGGCGCAATGCATTGCGCCCTACTTTCACTGTTCAGTAGATATGGCGTTACGGATGCAAATAGGCTCGCAGTCGTTTTACTGCTTCTTGTAATTGCGACATGGAAGTGGAGTAGGAAACACGGATATAGTTTTTTGCTGTGTGTGGACCAAAATCTAAACCTGGCACTATAACCACACCCGTTTTATTCAAGATATCTTTGGTCAATGCATCAGCATCATTCGAGAATGCACTGCAATCTGCATACACATAAAATGCACCATCCGGTGTCACAGGAATATTGAATCCTAAATCACGTAAAGTGGGCACGATGTAATCACGTCTACGATGAAACTCTGCTTTGCGTGATTCAAATATAGACAGCGACTCTGGTGTGAAACAAGCTAATGCAGCATGTTGCGCAATGCTAGAGGCACAAATAAACATGTTCTGCGCTAGCTTTTCAATTGCAGGTAATAAGTTAGGCGGCATAACTAACCAACCTAAACGCCATCCTGTCATGTTGAAATATTTTGAGAAGCTGTTAATCACAATCACATCTTCACCCAATGCAAGCGCGCTATAAGGCGCTGCATCATAAGTGAGCCCCTGATAAATTTCATCAACTAAAGTAAAACCTTGTCGCTCACGCACTAAGTCCACAATCTGTGCGAGCTCTGTGGTTTCTATGGTTGTGCCAGTAGGATTAGAAGGTGATGCAAGCAAGACACCGCGCGTGTTAGCACCCCAATGTTGTTTTACTAAAGCTGCTGATAATTGAAAACGTTCTGCAGGTCCACTGGGAATTAATTGCGGAATACCTTCAAATGCAGAAACAAAATGACGATTACAGGGATAGCAAGGATCGGGCATTAACACTTCACTGCCCACCTCAACTAAAGCGGCACAAGCTAATAACAATGCGCCTGAAGCACCTGCTGTAATGATGATGCGCGACGCAGGAACAGTTATGCCGTAAGCAGTTTGATAGTGCTGAGAGATTGCCTCACGTAGCTCAGGCAAACCCGTGGCATGGGTATAGCGTGTTTTACCGGCAGCAATCGCTGCGCTTGCTGCATCATTAACGGGTTGCGCAACGGAGAAATCAGGTTCGCCTATGCCCATGTGAATAATGGAGCGACCCTGCTGTTCCAACGCCGCTGCCATTTTAATTAACTCCATCACATGGAAAGGTTCAATTTTTTCCAGACGTGATGCAAGCGATAAGTTAATAGACATAGATCGCTTGAAAAATTGAATTAGCTGCGTGCAGCAACTTCTTCAGCACGTAATGTGGCTGCTAGCTTATCGAGTACGCCATTCACATATTTATGACCATCGATACCACCAAATGATTTAGTGAGCTCTACTGCTTCATTAATCACAACGCGATAAGGAATTTCTAAATGGTGAGCGAGTTCAAAGGTACCAATCAATATGGCAGCATGTTCAATCGGCGATAGTTCTTCAATACTACGATCAATGAAGGGGGCAATACTAGAGCGTAAGGACTCTGCATTTTTAATGACGCCATGTAAAAGAATATCGAAATGCTCTGCATCTGCTTTTTCAAATCCATGCGTATTGCGTATATGCGCATCAATGACACCAGTATCTTCTTGGTTCAATAACCATTGATAAATGCCTTGCAAAGCAAATTCACGCGCTCTATGGCGTGGAGGCCGATTCTTATTCGGATTGGCATGCTGTGATTTTTGATTCATACGGTGTATGCCTTAATCGTCTTCTGAGGGCTCAGCTAATTCTTCCATTGCAGCGATGAGATTCGCCATCTCCACCGCAGCACGTGCTGCATCAGCACCTTTTTCTTGTATACGCACTTCTGCCTGCTCATCTGTTTCTGTGGTCAAGATTGCATTTGCAATCGGAATACCAAAATCTAAGCCTATGCGTGTAATGCCAGTACCAGATTCATTCGATACTAATTCAAAGTGATAGGTCTCACCACGTATCACTGCACCCAAAGCAATTAAGGCATCAAATTGTTCTGTCTCTGCCATTTTTTGTAAAGCCAGTGGGACTTCTAATGCACCTGGCACAGTTACATGCAAGATGTCTTCATCCGCCACACCTAAATTATTTAATTCACTCAAACATGCAGCGAGTAATCCATGACCAATATCTTCATTGAATCGTGCTTGCACAATACCAATGCGCAAACCTGCACCTTGAAAATCTGGCTTATAGCTACCTACGCTCATGATGACTCCCTCAATTATTCGGACTACTTTGATATCCCACTACTTCTAAATCGAAGCCAATCATAGAGGGCATTTTTCTTGGATTAGACAATAACTTCATTTTCTTTACACCCAGATCACGCAAAATTTGTGCGCCGATTCCATAGGTACGTAAATCCATACGTGCACCACGCCCTGCAGTTTGCTTTTCTGGTTGCGGTGATGTGAGTGCATCAAATTGTGTAAAAAACTGATCGGCAGATTCTTCGCAATTCAATAACACTAAAACACCACGCTCAGATTTTTGTATCGCATTCATAGCGGCAGCCATACTCCATGAATGCGTGGTGGCTTCGGTTTCAAGTAGATCAAGTACGGATACAGGTTGATGGACTCTTACCAACGCTTCTTTATCACCAGCTATCTCACCATGTACTAAGGCTAGGTGTGCACCCCGACTAGGCTTGTCGCGAAAAGCAATCGCACGGAAATTGCCGTGAGGTGTTTGCATCATGCGTTCTGCTACGCGTTCTACAATACTTTCGTTTTGACTACGGTAATGAATCAAATCCGCAATCGTGCCGATTTTGAGTTGATGTTCACGCCCAAATTCCATTAAATCAGGCAAGCGTGCCATGGTGCCATCGTCTTTTAGAATTTCACAGATGACAGCCGCCGGTGTTAAACCCGCTAATTCAGTTAAATCACAACCTGCTTCTGTATGACCTGCACGCATCAACACGCCACCACGTTGCGCACGTAATGGAAAAATATGGCCGGGCTGTACGATGTCATTTGGCTTTGCATGCCGCGCAACTGCAACTTCTATTGTGCGTGAACGATCTGCTGCGGAGATACCAGTAGTGACACCGTCTGCCGCTTCTATCGATACCGTAAAGTTGGTGCCATAGGAAGTACCGTTACGGGTCGTCATCATGGATAGATTTAATTGCTCACAACGCTGTTCCGTCAACGTTAAGCAAATCAATCCACGACCGTATCTAGCCATAAAGTTAATGGCTTCGGGCGTAACAAAGTCGGCGGCTAAAACGAGATCGCCTTCATTTTCACGATCTTCCTCGTCAACGAGTATGACCATGCGGCCGGCACGTAGCTCGGCAATAATTTCTTTTGTGCTTGAGAGTGACATGAGCTAATCCAGAATGGTCGCACATTTTATAGGATTTCGGCCAACTAGCCTTAGCCTATTATTAAGTGATGAAGCGTGCTAATTTGGCATCGATGGCTTTAAGCTCGGTACCGAGAGCATGCGCTCTACATAACGCGCAATTAAATCTATCTCCAAATTCACTTGTGAACCACTTTCTAAGTGTTTTAAGGTGGTAGCCGCTATCGTATGCGGAATGAGATTAATCGACACTGCACAACCTGTTGCGCTATCACTGACACGGTTCACGGTCAGAGAAACACCATTGACCACTATCGACCCTTTGTAAGCAAGATATTTAGCTAGCGATGCTGGCGCTTCGATTACTAACTCCCAGGATTCGCCTATAGGCTCAAAGCGCATAACAGTGCCCAAGCCATCCACATGCCCTGAAACTAAATGCCCACCTAAGCGATCAGCTAAGGTCAGTGCTTTTTCAAGATTGACTTCACCGACTGTATCCAAGCCTACTGTGCAATTCAAGCTTTCACGTGATACATCAACAGTGAATGCATTGTCTGTTTTTTGTGTCACTGTCATGCAAGCGCCATTAATAGCGATAGAGTCGCCAATTGCGACATCCTCAAGCGCTAGTGCACCGGCTGCAATATGTAAACGTACACCGGCATGAGCATCATGCTCATCCAATGCGGTGATAGTAGTAATACGACCAACTGCTGCTACGATTCCTGTAAACATATTTTTATTTTCCAGAGCTAGAAGACTTTGCTAATGAAATATCACGTGCACGCAAACGTAAATCCTTACCTATTTGTTTAACCTCATGAAAGCTAAATTGCAAACGATCTGCTAAATCAATCAGCGTCGGTAAATTCGCCATTCCCATAGACTGCCCTAATAATGAAGGCGCTAAATAAATCAGTAGCTCATCAATACAGCCGCTCTTGAGTAATGAGCCATTGAGTTTAAATCCTGCTTCTAAATGCAGCTCATTGATTTCACGTCTTCCTAATTCACGCATGAGTTCAGCTAAATCAACTTTGCCATGCGTATCCGGCAGCAAAATGACTTCATTACCAGCATCTTGCAAACGCGCTATTTGTTCGCGCTTGGCACTCACTGCAAAAATCCAAGTCCCACCGCCATGCAAAATTTTCGCATCCGGATTAATTTGTAATTTACTATCAATCACTATGCGCTTAGGCTGACGTGTAGTAGCAATCGCGCGAACATTCATTTGTGGATCATCTTGATCCACCGTACCGATGCCAGTCAGAATGGCACAAGACTGTGCTCGCCACACATGACCATCTTCACGAGCTGCTTCAGAGGTTATCCATTGACTGCTGCCATTTAAGAGCGCGGTACCACCATCCAAACTGGAGGCTATCTTCATTCGCACCCAAGGTCGACCGCGCTCCATGCGCGAAAAGAAACCGATATTTATTTCACGCGCTTCTACTTCCAACACACCCGTCACAACTTCTATTCCAGCTTGCTGCAATCGTGTCACACCGCCGCCAGCAACGAGAGGATTTGAATCTAGGGTAGCAATCACCACGCGTTTAATTCCGGCAGCAATCAATGCATCCGCACAAGGCGGAGTACGCCCCTGATGACTACAAGGCTCTAGGGTTACATATACAGTTGCACCTCGCACTTGCTTACCTGCTGCAGCTGCATTACGCAATGCATCTGCTTCAGCATGCGCTTCACCAGGTGCATGGGTATGACCTTCAGCCAGAATCTCACCATTCTGCACAATCACACAACCTACGCGCGGATTAGGCGTAGCGATGAATAGACTTTTTGCAGCCTGCTTCAACGCACGGCGCATACCTTCAATATCGTTAGTAATGTTCACAGAAAATTTAGCGTAAAGACTAGCCCAGTAAATAGGCAAAAAGAAAAACAGTGAACGCTATTCTAACAAGTTGAGGGAGTTTTATCCGGATCACAGATTCTGACGCGCCCCAGAAAGGCCATAATGAGTTTACGTTTTTTCTGACCCACAGTCAGAAGTAGTGAGCCTATCTGCGGTAAATCACTACTTGCATTACTGCGAGGACGCCCACTAGGATCAAAAGCAAGATAAGGTGCAGCGTTATCACGTAATTGCGTTTTAATTATTAAACGATCAGGTAGGCTTGCGCTACGCTGCACAATAATTTCTCCTGCATCCGCCACATGATTTGTATTGCTATCGATTATTACTACCCATCCATCTGAAAAATCTTTCGCTTGCAATGGAATCAAGTCCACACGCACTCCACGTTTCATCGCCTCAGAACGCGTCAGCCCTATAGCAGAATAAAGTTGATTAGCAGCTGTGACTACTCGCACTGTGTCAATAAAGTCTTGCATGGATGGTCTTGCTAAAGAAATCAAAATGGCACTAATGCTTAGTAATGTCATAAGCTCCATCAATGAAAATCCATTAAGAAACACTGAAGGAGATTTCATGAGCATCAGCTAACTCACATTAATTTATTCAATAACCGCTAGATAAAGCTACCAATCAGCTGGCAGTTGATCTAACAATCGCCAATTCAATCTACGTAGTGAAAAATTTTCACATGCATGATCTTGCTCACAACCGGCTTTAGAAAAATCGGATTCCAGTATCACTTGTGTACTCGACTGCGCTCCAAACGCCAATATCGTGACTCGATAAAGATGTCTAGTCGCCGACTGAGTTGCACTCGCTTCCTCTTTGATGGTATTTTTTATATGAGGCAATTCAAATTGCTGTATGCGATACCAAGGTAATTGCTTGGGTTGCAAACGACCACCTAGCTGCAAGCGATTCCCCGTTAAGCTGCCATATAAAATATTTTTATTTGATGAAGATATAGTCTCGACTAAGCCTTTGCTGATCACAACTCTCGCATCAGCTAAGGCAGATTGCGCCGCCTGAAGTGCAATGTTCTTTTCTTGAGTATGTGAGCTTAAGAGTGCAGATTCAGTGAGCATCAATCCGGATGACATCATCAATATAGAGGCTGTAAATAAAATTTGCACACAACTCAATAGCGCCATACCGCGCATCGCACTACATTGAAACTGATTAATGAACCGTAACTTAACCATCACTAATCAAACGCGGTTAAGGGTTGATTCAGATAAATCACGGATCTCACCACACGACGCAATCTTGATTGCGACTCAGAAGGGAAATTTTTTAAAGATAAATGCGTGCCACGATCTCGCTGCGCAAAATGATCTGCATAATCTTTACCGAATAAATCAATAAATTCTAACTTGCTTGTTTGACTAGATTTATTTGCTGCTCGCAAAAGCAAGGACACATGCACTGATACCACTCTAGACCACCATGCTATATGGGCGTGGTTAACTACCTCATTACTTTTATCGTGCTCATCAATGGCTGTTGCGTTAAGTGTGATGTTACAAAATCCGTCGCCATCAGTATCAACGCCATATAACACCTGAAAACTCTCTACACCAGCAATCAAAGCTTGTGATTGCCATTGCTGTGAACCTCTATATTTACAACGTAATTCAGACTCGCCAAGAGTATTCTTTGCCACATAAAAAATACTCCAACCTAAATCATCAGAAACAGATGTGGCACGTCTGACTGCAAAACCCGCGCAATTAATCATGCCTAAATCATGCTTATTTGCAGAGCCAGAAAAATGTATCGCTAAAACATCACTACCATTGATAGCGTTTAACTCTAAGTCTTCTAATGCTGCCGATATAGCTTTCATGGATCTATCATCTGCACCATGAATAAAATCACCTTCAGCAATCGCATCATAGCCAGCAATAGGAATGACATAATCACGATACCCCGCTTGCTTAACTGCACGCGCTATGGTGTCGAGTGCATAATTTGCATGCTCCTCCATGACTGCATTTTCTTGCAACCAAGCATAGCTCGCATTGGTATGCTGCATCACTGCAATCGCAGCTAATACTGCTGCAATACCTAAAGTCGATGCGATTAAATATTCTGCTAAAACAGTACCGTCTGTCGATGCATAAGGCTTACGCCTTTTCATAATGAAATTGGCCCTACCGCCAACACCACCGAGGGAGTAAAACTTTGATGGTTAGCTGTTAGTGGCCAACCAATCTTTATCACCGTAGGTGACTGATCATCACCACCGCATTCCCAACGCCATGTATGACTATCGCTTTGCCAGACTTGATCATCACGACAAACCTCAACACGCGCTCCAGGTACTTGCATACTCAAACGATGCTGCCAATTCGTGAAATCAAACTGCAGTTGTTGCGTTAGATTGCACTCAGCATAAAAACAAGTGATTTGACTGCTGGCTTGATTGGTTTTTAAAGTAGCACGCAGCAATGAGGGAATATTTTTTTCGTTCTCAGCGCTATTCCTAGAAAACTCCTCAACCAAGCCCAACCATGTTGCGAGTTCAGCGGCATGACGCATCGCGATGTTTTTATATTGATAGTTTAGCGCTGCCTGCCTGCTCCTAAATTGCGCATTCAAGCTAATCATCATCGCGATAGAGACCAAACTCATAGCAATTAAAATCTCTATCAATGTAAAGCCATCATTTGTTTGCTTATGCATCACCACTCCCTCGCATATCTGCCGTGCTCAGCTTTACAGCTGCACTTAACCTAGCTACTAGTGTGCATACAAACAAAAAACTCTACACACAAAGTTAAGAGAGGGTTAACAATTGATTTTGATTACTTAGAGTTTTGAATACTTAAGCCGATTAAAATGCGTATTTAAGTCCGGCTTGTATAGTACGTGGCATACCAACTTGAATTCCTCTGGTTCGATCAACGATGTAGGTTTCGTTAGCGAGGTTTTTTGCAGAGAGGAACAGTGTCGCTTTACCGATCGTATAGTTGTATACCGCGTTAAGTACACTATAGGAATCAATCAAACCAGTTTGTCCATTACCACCTGCAGAAGGAGTTATGGTATTGCTGAAGTCTGAGAACTGTTCGCTAACATACACATATTCAACGCGCGCATTCCAATGCTCAGGAGCTCGATAACCTATTGTCAGAGTAAGCAGATACTCAGGCGTATATGGTAAACGCTTACCCGCACCGGTACCACTGATCGTACCGGCACCACCGGGACGAACGAATGCCGATGACTGGTCGGCTGTGGGAAGGTAAGTTAGCGACATCCGAGTGAATAAATTTCCCGCTAACTGTTTGGTCATTCGATCCCACTGGCCTGCCGCTTCAAGACCCTGCAACAGAGCTTTGCCCTCGGAATAGTTGGTGGAGCCGCTCGCAATACTGCCAACAGCTACCAGGTTGCTAAAGTTATTGCGGAAAAATGCGACATCGAAACCCATATTTTCAGTGAGTTGTGTGCGTAAACCAATTTCGGCATTCACACTTTTTTCCGAATTTAAATCCACAGTTGCGCCCGATTGTGTAAAGGAGTCTTCCACTCGAGGTGGGCTAAATCCTCGATGCACTCCCCCATACAACGTGCTGCTATCACTCAACTGGTAGGTTCCACCAATACCCGGTATGAACTCAGTGAAAGAACGCGTAAATGAGCCGCTGTCCGCATCTGTAATGGAATTACCATCGGCGGCATAGAAGGTTCTTTTATTACGAATATTTTCAACACGAATGACTGGGGTCAATGCCAGTCGTTCATTGAGCTCTGTACGGTTGGAGACGTATGCTGACAAGGCTTCTGTTCGACGTCGCTGGTTCTCCGCCGTGGTCATGCCCAGTCCATTTACATAATCGTTATAGGTTACAAAGTTTTGCTGACGGCGACGCTGATTTTCGAACTGGAACTTCACACCAGCTTCCAACGCATTCTGCATACCCCATGCCTGATGGTTTTTAAAGAGTCGGGAATCTACGCCAAGTGTGGTGTACTGCCGCAAGCGACCCTGCATCTTACAATTATCGAGTGCAGTGCTATCCAGTCGAACCAGTCCGGAATTCCGAACAGCCGAATCGCAATTAAGTGACGAGCCGGTATCTGAAGCCTGACGCCACCAATCACGATCAAAGTAGGCTCCATATACGCTGCTCAGCACCTTACTGTCTGCATTCAGTTTCCATTCATGCGTAGCCGACAAGCCTGAACGGTTGGCATTGAAAAAATCGTTTTTAAAAGGGTTGTATCGTGGTCCGAAATTAACATATTCATTTTGTGTCATGCCCGAATAGGTGAGCTGCGAGTATTCACGAAAATGCGTTGCGCGCAAAACTAGCTTGTGATCATCATTGAGCTGTCTGGCAAATTTAAAATTAAGGTCATCTAATTGGCTATGCATATTTTCGCGTGCACCATCAGATTCTTTACGATAGATATCTGCAATTAAACCATTTCCAGTCATCATTAAATGACTGTTCATGTAGCCTCTAGTTCCCATGGAAAATCCTGCGATGCCTCCAAATTCTTTTTGTGGCATGGGAGTGATGTAATTAATGACACCACCTGCAGTCTGCGGTCCGAATCGAATAACTTGGCTGCCTTTACTCACTTCAATGGAGTCATATCGATCTATAGGAGGATGGTAATAACTTGCGTTATCGCCATAAGGCGCATACGAGAGTGGCAAACCATCTTCTAATAGCAACACCTTTGTTGATCGAGTAGGATTCATACCGCGTATTCCAATATTGGGACGTAAGCCTACGCCCTCCTCCTCGCGTACATGAACTCCTGGCACTTTGCGAAGAGCCTCGTTGACATTAAATACCCTACTGTCCTCGATAACTGTTGACTCAATAACAAATGCAGATCCGGGTATTTTTTTAAAGTCTATTTCTCTGTCAAACACTTCCACCTGCGGTAAGACATTCACTTTATTTTCTTGTGCGTTTACCTCTGAAAAATTGAAGGCTAAGCTCGCCCACATCATCACCGAGACGATGCCCGGGCTTAGAAAAATTTGATCTGATGAGCTGACATTTGCGAAATTGGGCTTTTGTTTTGTCATTTTTATGTCTTTGTTAATTTCCAAATACAAATGATAATGATTCTCATTATAGTTTCTTATTGGAAAAACTCCAAGAC
>JBEDCU010000105.1:0-25336 GCA_041176585.1 Pseudomonadota bacterium | reverse complement strand
ACGCGATTGCTCTATGCAACGTCGTCATCAAAAAGTGATTGAAGAAGCGCCGGCAGTTGGCATTCCACGCAAACTCATAGAAAAAATTGGCGATCGTTGCGCCGAAGCTTGTCGCAAAATTAGTTATCGCGGTGCTGGTACTTTCGAATTTCTGTATGAGGCCGGTGAGTTCTACTTCATTGAAATGAATACACGTATTCAAGTCGAACATCCTGTTACTGAAATGGTGACTGGTGTAGATTTAGTTCAAGAGCAAATTCGTGTAGCGTTCGGAGAAAAACTGCGGCTACGTCAACGCGACGTTATTATCTCCGGTCATGCGATTGAATGCCGTATCAATGCTGAAGATCCTTTTAAATTCACACCTTCACCTGGTCGTATCACAGCATGGCATGCACCGGGTGGTCCTGGTATACGCGTCGATTCGCATGCGTATGCAGGTTATTACGTACCACCTCACTATGACTCTATGGTGGGTAAAGTGATTGCATATGGCGCAACTCGTGAACAAGCTATTCGTCGTATGCAAATCGCTTTATCTGAAATGGTGGTGGAAGGTATACAAACCAACATTCCTTTGCATCGTGAATTAATGGTGGATGCACGTTTTGCAGAAGGCGGCACCAACATTCATTACCTCGAACATAAACTGGCTGACAAACCAGATCTAGAACACAACCCCAAGCTAGCTGCCAAAAAATAGGCAGACCATCATGAGCTGGACTGAAATAGTGTTAGAAGTACCACGCCAGCATGCAGAACTTTTATCTGATGCATTGATGGAAGCAGGGGCATTGTCTGTCTCAGTCGAAGATGCAGATGAAGGCACCGATGCAGAACGTGCCTTATTTGGTGAACCTGGCATGGAGCCAGAACAACAAGCTTGGGAACGTAGTCGTGTCATTGCGCTAGCTGAATCGGATGCGAATCATACTGAGTTAGTTGATACTGCTTGCACTGCATGTGCATTAACGCATTCAGAAAAAAAATACTCTTGGCCATTTAGCTTACGTGAAGTTGCAGAACAAGACTGGGTTCGACTCACACAATCGCAATTTGATCCTATCCATATCGGTGAACGTATTTGGGTTGTGCCTAGTTGGCATGCAGCGCCCGATCCCAATGCCTTAGTGCTAGAGCTTGATCCTGGTCTTGCCTTTGGTACAGGTAGTCATCCTACTACGCGACTATGTATGGAATGGTTAGAAAAAAATGCACCGCAATCATGTACTGTTTTGGATTATGGATGTGGCTCCGGCATACTCGCTATGGTGGCTAGTAAACTCGGTGCAATTACAGTACATGGAGTAGATATCGATCCACAAGCGATAGAATCCGCTCGTTATAATGCAGAGCGCAATGCTTGTGCTGTTGATTATTTTTTACCAGAAGAATTCGGCACTACTTATCCAGATCAACGCTATGATTTTTTGTTAGCGAATATATTAGCTAGCCCGTTGAAACTCATGGCGCCTATGTTGTGCGGTCGTTTACATAAACAAGGCAAAATAGTGTTATCTGGTGTGCTCGCACGACAAGCAGAAGAAGTGATCCATGCTTATCAACCATTCATTCAACTTGCAGTCTGGGCTGAGCATGAAGGTTGGGTTGCTTTAGCTGGTCAGTCACACTAACAAACCATTCATTTCTGAACATATTTTATTGCGCATGTTGATTACCACTTGTCCTCATTGTGAAACCCGCTTCAAGGTCACCACAGAACAACTGTTGCTGCGTAATGGCACGGTACGTTGTGGCGCATGCAGGCAAGTCTTTGATGGTGGTGCTCGCTTAGTCAGTGATGAAGCCGCTGATCTCTTACTCAATCCAATCGCTACGCAAGAATCTGAACTCACCTCAGCTACATCTGAATCTATGCCTGCTACTGGTAAAACTGAACCTAATATGCAGGATGAGTTAGATACTCTGTCTAAAGCCATCTCAGATTGGCAGGTTCAACCGCGTAAAGATTTACCAAAGTTTGATCCTCTGCTTGATGAGGATGAAGTTGATTCTCCACCGGTAGTGAGTAATCCCACCATTAGCACACCTGCTAACGAACCTACATTTGTACAAGAATCCAAGCAAAAAGCACGTCGTTCTCGCCTTTGGAAAACAGTTATTTGGGTAGGCATACCTTTATTGTTAATAAGTCTCGCACTACAACTCTTGATTCATTTTCGCAATGAGATCGTGGCACAAGCACCTGAGAGTGATCCCGCCATGCGCATCGCTTGTGCTTACTTAGGTTGCACTATTAATTTACCTGCGCAAATTAAACAGCTCTCTTTGCAATCCAGTCAGTTACGTGCGATTCCAGATCAAGTTAATCAATTCGAGTTAATTGCTTTGCTACGCAACCAAAGTCCATCACCACAAGCATGGCCTTCACTAGAATTACAACTCAAAGATGAAATAGGTGAGATCATTACACGCAAGGTTTTTTTACCTCAAAATTTTTTGACTCAGCCTAACTTAGTCAAACAAGGTATCACTGCACAATCTGAGCATGAAATACGGCTCGTGTTTGAACTCACTGGCCCTGCGCCGACCGACTTCCAACTCACGATGTTTTATCCCTGAGCACACGCAGACTAATAATAACTTTTGTTTTTTGAACTTTGATATAGGCCCATCATGACCTCACTAATTTGTGGATCACTTGCTTTCGATACCATCATGTCCTTTGGCGGACGTTTTTCTGAAGCCTTACTCGCTGACCAGCTACATAAAATCAATGTCGCTTTTTTAGTCCCTGGCATACGCCGTGAATTTGGTGGTTGCGCAGGCAATATTGCTTATAACTTGAAACTACTGAATGGTGATCCACTTATCATGGCAACCATTGGTCAAGATAGCGCCCCCTATATTGATAGGCTTGATAAATTAGGCATTAGTCGTCGTTGTATCAAACTGATTGATTCTTCTTATACTGCGCAAGCTTTTATCACCACTGATATTGATAGCAACCAGATTACTGCTTTTCATCCTGGTGCCATGGCGATGTCGCATCAAATTAAAATTGCTGATGCAGGTAAAGTGAGTATCGCTATCATCGCACCAGATGGACGTGATGGCATGATAGAACATGCACGTGATTGTGCGGCAGCGAATATTCCTTTCATCTTCGATCCAGGCCAAGGTCTGCCTATGTTTAATGGAGAAGAATTAACGCACTTCATCGAACTCGCAACTTATGTCGCCGTGAATGATTATGAAGCGGAATTACTGACTGAACGTACCGGTTTATCTTTACAACAAATCGCAGAGCGGGTTTCTGCTTTGATTGTGACTCGTGGTGAACAAGGCGCAGAAATTTTCACCAGCGATGGTCGACTCGATGTGCCGGTTGTTAAAGTGGCGGATATTGTTGATCCGACTGGTTGTGGCGATGCTTTCCGTGCTGGTATGTTATTCGGCTTAACACGTGGCATGGATTGGATGACGATAGGTCGTTTATCCAGTCTGATGGGTGCGATTAAAATTGCCAGCCAAGGCGGACAAAATCATGCGCCATCTGTTGCGCAAATTGAAGATAGATTTTTCCAAGAGTATGGTTATCGCTTCTAAGGCATGACTAATGAAAAAGGCGATGCATCTGCATCGCCTTTTTTTATTTTGCTGCAGTTAACTTGTTGAGGTTAACTCGTGAATTTAGATAGGCAATAAAAGCTGACTCACTGATTCACACTCTTGCTGCGTTTTTATTTCTATCGTTTTTTGACGACTAGTTAAACCCCGCACTACACTAATTTGTTTTTTAGGTAGTTTCATTTTCATCGCAATAAAACGAACTAACTCCTCATTTGCCTGACCCTCTATGGGTTGCGCTTTCAATCGAATTTTTAATGCACCATCGATTAAACCCACCACTTCTGTTTTTTTCGCATTTGGCAATACTTGCACTTTCAGTAGTACCGCATCGTCATGCTGACTACACCAAGCAGCTTTCATTAAGCTAGATTGAGTAGAACCTCATCCGCCACAAACAACACAATACGTAACAAAAGAAAGGCAACTAAGGGCGATAAATCTACTCCACCTATAGCCGGCAATAAGCGACGTAAGGGACGCATAAGTGGTTCATTCATTGCGCGCACCATAGGTGCGATGGGTGCATGGGGATTGACCCAACTGAAAATTACTTCAATAAATAATAAGCCGATTAAGCCATACACCATCCAATGTACCATCGTTAAAACAGCTAACAAGATTATGGAAGGTGCGCTAAATGGAGCGGAACGGGCTGCGAGTTGCAAAGCGATGGATAATAATGCAATCAATAAAGCGCCGAACAAACTGGCCCAATCAAATCCTCCTAAGCCAGGCAAGAGACGACGCAAAGGCATGACTAACCAATCGGTAAGTCTAAACATAAATTGACCAAAAGCGAGTGGCGGTCTTACTCGCACAGCTTGCATCCAGAATCGCAGTAGCAAAAGCCCTGCGAAGAAACTGCTGACGGTATCAATAATTAAAACAAGAATACTGGTAATCACACTAAACCTCTATCAGACCAACATATAGACCATCTATTATATTGGGCTTATGCCTAAGATCACCCGAAAAAAAACCCGCTACAAATTTTATTTTGCAGCGGGGATTTTGACTGCATCAATTGCGATGCGTCACCAACTTAAGGGCGTATGCCGGTTGGAAATGGCCATGCTGCAGCCGGATTCAACACAGTACGTATCGCTGGTGATGCTGCCGGAGTTGGCGCTGATGCCGGTGCATGCACCGCTGCGGCCACGACTGGCTTTTTAGCTACTGGCTTTTTTGCCACTGGCTTCTTCTTAGCGACAGGTTTAGCTGCTGCTTTTTTCGCTACCGGTTTTTTTGCTGCTACTTTCTTCACAGCCTTTTTCACCGCTTTTTTAGCTGCTGGCTTTTTTTTCGCCGCTGCTTTCTTCGCTACTTTCTTCACAGCTTTTTTCGCTGCCTTTTTAGCTGCTGGCTTTTTCTTCGCTACTGCTTTCTTCGCTACTGCTTTCTTCGCTACTTTCTTAGCTACTTTCTTCACAGCTTTTTTCGCTGCTTTCTTAGCTGCTGGCTTTTTCTTTGCCGCTGCTTTTTTCGCTACTTTCTTAACAGCTTTTTTCACAGTCTTCTTCACTGCTTTTTTCGCTGCTGGCTTTTTCTTTGCTACGAGTTTCTTCTTAGCTGCAGCTTTCTTTGCTACTGGTTTCTTCTTAGCTGCAGCTTTCTTTGCTACTGGTTTCTTTTTGGCTGCCGTCTTCTTCTTAGCTGCCACCTTTTTCTTTGCTGTTGCCATTTCGTTCTCCTTCACGTGATGGATAATCAAGCTTCAAGTTTTGAAATCCGCCGGATCCATCATGGCTCTGGCGGATTATTCATCGGCACACACAAGCATCTGTTTGCGCTAATGAATGCGGTACCAACTAAAACACTGCTGCTCTTTTTTATGCAGCGCTTCAGTCACTCTAGCTAAGCAGTTCTGCTGTCATCACGTTTTTGTTTCAACTTATCTTCATCGCGACTAGCGCAGAGAGGAAAAAGTGCGTGATGCGCGATTTGCTTAGCCAAAAAAAACGCCGGCAATCATGCCGGCGTTGGAATACTTTTGCAGAAAGATAAACTCTTTTTTCGGGGAATAAGCCTCCACGCCAGAAAATATCGGGCTTAGTGGTTGTGAGAAAAAAGTCTGTTTAAACCAATGACTATCCATTAATTATGGGTTCACCCTTCTTGCTTTGTTTTACTACTAAAACCACTACTTATTCCCAATTCAAAGCACCACCAGTTTGGTATTCAATGACACGGGTTTCGAAGAAGTTACGTTCTTTCTTCAAATCGATCATCTCGCTCATCCAAGGGAAAGGATTCTCTTCATGAGCAAACATAGGCTCCAAACCAATTTGCTGCGCTCTGCGATTTGCAATGAATCGTAGATACGATTTAAACATAGGCGCATTCAAACCTAAAACGCCACGCGGCATTGTATCCTCAGCATAACGATATTCCAACTCCACCGCCTCTAAAAACAACGCTTTAATTTCTTCTTTAAATGCAGCTGTCCATAAATGCGGATTCTCTAGCTTGATCGTATTGATCAAATCTATACCGAAGTTACAGTGCATAGACTCATCGCGCAAGATATATTGATACTGTTCAGCCGCACCCATCATCTTGTTCTGACGACCTAAAGCCAAAATTTGAGTAAAACCTACGTAGAAGAACAAGCCTTCCATCAAACAAGCGAACACGATTAAGGACTTCAACAAAGTCTGATCGTTTTCAGTTGTCCCTGTGGTGAATTCTGGATTGGTCAGGGTCTCGATAAAGGGAATTAAGAATTCATCTTTATCGCGAATCGACTTCACTTCGTTATACGCATTGAATACTTCAGCTTCATCTAAGCCTAAGGATTCAACAATATATTGATAGGCGTGGGTGTGAATCGCCTCTTCAAATGCCTGACGCAGCAAGTACTGACGGCATTCTGGTGCTGTGATGTGACGATAGGTACCGAGTACGATATTGTTGGCTGCCAGTGAATCTGCAGTCACAAAGAAACCTAAATTGCGTTTCACCAGTCTGCGCTCGTCATCGGTTAATCCATTTGGATTTTTCCACAACTCGATATCGCGCTGCATATTGATTTCTTGCGGCATCCAGTGGTTTGCGCAACCTGCCAAGTATTTATCCCATGCCCATTTATATTTAAATGGCACCAGCTGATTCACATCAGTCTTACCATTAATGATGCGCTTGTCGGTCGCATTCACGCGCCCAGTTGTGCTTTGTGGCGACTGCGGCTTAGTCACCAATTCCGGATTCAATGCTGTCTCCGGATGATGCGCAGTAAAGTGTGAAGCTGATGCGACTGGCTGTAATTGTGGCATCGCCTTTGGTAGCTCTGGCATGCGCGGTGTTTGCGTTGCAACTGATTCTTCATCCCATGAAAGCATGCTGTTTTCCTTTATTTCTTTACGAATAAGTATGTAGTTACGATAGGAAAGTTTTCACATCAGCGGAGAAGAAATGCGCTCTCTTGAGCCCATATCAAATCATGCGTTGCTACTCACAACGCAGGCGTGAAAACTATCCGTTAAATTTTTACTGACAAGCCTCGCACTCATCAAAACCAGGATCACCAGGACGCATCACGCAAGCAGGACCGTCTGTCTCTGGCGCTGCTGCTGCACTTGCTGCTGGCATTTCTGAAGATACGGCATTCAATGCACCGGTCTTAGAAGTTGATTTTTCAGTATGCGTTGCACCTATGGTGCGCAGATAGTAAGTCGTTTTCAATCCGCGCAACCAAGCCAACTTATAGGTTTCATCCAACTTCTTACCTGATGCACCTGCCATATAAATATTCAGTGACTGGCCTTGATCTATCCATTTTTGTCTACGTGAAGCAGCTTCCACCAACCATTTTGGTTCAACTTCAAAAGCGGTTGCATATAGTTCGCGTAGATCTTGTGGAATACGATCAATTTTCGCCAAGCTGCCATCAAAATATTTTAAGTCTGCGATCATGACCTCATCCCACAGACCACGTGTTTTCAAGTCACGAACTAAATATTCATTAATTTCTGTGAATTCACCGGACAGATTCGATTTCACATACAAGTTTTGATATGTTGGTTCTATACAAGCAGATACACCAATGATATTCGAAATCGTCGCAGTCGGTGCGATCGCTACGCAATTTGAATTACGCATACCAAATTGTTTGATACGTTGACGTAATGCAGACCAATCCAGCGTTTCAGTCGTGTCTACTTCTAAGTAGCCACCACGTTCTTCGGCTAATAATTTAAGCGAGTCTTGCGGCAAGATGCCACGGTCCCACAGCGAGCCACGATACGAGCTATACATACCGCGCTCTTCTGCTAACTCAGTAGAGGCATGATAAGCGTAGTAGCACACTGCTTCCATAGAGCGATCAGCAAATTCCACTGCTTGATCAGAAGCGTAAGGGATACGCATCATATGTAAGCAATCTTGGAAACCCATGATGCCCATACCGACTGGACGATGACGTAGATTGGAATCACGCGCCTTCTTCACTGCGTAGTAATTGATGTCGATAACGTTATCCAACATACGCATTGCTGTATTGACTGTTTTACGCAGTTTCTCGTGATCGAGCTTGCCGTCTTTCATATGCGCAGGCATGTTGACTGAACCGAGATTACACACAGCGATTTCAGAATCATTGGTGTTCAAGGTGATTTCCGTGCAGAGGTTAGAGCTATGCACTACACCCACATGCTGCTGCGGTGAACGAATGTTGCAAGGGTCTTTAAAGGTAATCCATGGATGACCTGTCTCAAACAACATGGATAACATCTTGCGCCATAAATCTAAGGCTTGTATTTTCTTAAACAATGGCATCTCGCCATTTGCAGCTTTGGTCTCGTAAGCTAAGTAGGCTTGCTCAAATTCCTTACCAAATTTATCGTGCAAGTCGATGACATCGGAAGGTGAGAACAGTGTCCACTCACCTTTTTCCATTACACGCTTCATGAATAAATCAGGAATCCAGTTTGCGGTATTCATGTCATGCGTACGACGTCTATCGTCACCGGTATTCTTACGCAGCTCGAGGAATTCCTCGATATCCATATGCCAGGTTTCCAAATAGGCGCAAACAGCACCTTTACGCTTACCACCCTGATTAACCGCAACCGCTGTGTCATTAACAACTTTTAAGAACGGCACCACACCTTGTGATTTACCATTCGTGCCTTTGATGTGTGCACCGAGTGCACGTACTGGCGTCCAGTCATTACCCAAACCACCAGCATATTTTGCTAACAAAGCATTTTCTTTAATGGCTTCGTAAATCCCATCTAAGTCATCCGCCACTGTCGTCAAATAGCAAGAAGACAGTTGTGAACGCACAGTACCTGAGTTAAACAAGGTTGGGGTTGAGCTCATGAAGTCAAATGTTGACAACAAGGTGTAGAACTCAATCGCACGCGCTTCACGATTAATTTCATTTAAAGCTAAACCCATAGCAACGCGCATGTAGAACGCCTGTGGCATTTCTATACGTGTACCTTGCACATGCAAGAAATAACGGTCATACAGAGTTTGCAAACCGAGATAACCAAATTGCAAATCACGCTCTGGTACTAAGGCTGCTGCTAATTTTTTTAAATCAAACTGACCTAGCTTGGCATCAAGCAGTTCTGCTTCTATGCCTTTCTTGATAAATTTAGGGAAGTATTCAACATAGTTTTGCGCTGCATCTGCTTGCGCTACTTCTTTACCAAACACTTCTTTACGTATGGTGTGCATCAGTAAACGTGCTGTGACCTGACTATAAGCAGGATCTTTTTCCATCAAGGCACGTGCAGCAAGAATCGCAGATTTATATAACTCTTCAACAGGCACACCGTCGTACAGATTACGCAAGGTCTCATGCAAAATCGCATCTGCATCCACATGACTCTCTAAACCTATGCAGGCAGAGGTAATCATTTTCTTGAGCTTGTCATGATCCAGCAATACACGCTGTCCATCAGCCAGAATATGTAATTCAGGATGATCAATCTCAGTCTTAGCTGGCTGCTGTTGTGCACGCTCTTCAGTTCTCTTAGCGCGATACAACACATAGGCACGAGCTACATCATGCTCACCCGAACGCATCAAAGAGAGTTCGACTTGATCTTGAATATCTTCAATATGGAATGTGCCACCTGCTGGTTGGCGACGCACTAAGGCCGACACCACATTCGAGGTTAATTGCTCAACTAATTCGCGCACACGCGCCGAAGCCGCACCTTGTCCACCGTTTACTGCTAAGAACGCCTTAGTCACGGCAATAGAAATCTTGGAAGGCTCAAAACCAACCACTGCTCCATTACGGCGAATAATCTTGTAATCCGCAATCGTGGTCGCAGTGCTCATAGATGAAGGTGTATTACCTGCATTCGATGGGACACCAACATAGTCGTTGTTGGACTTAACAGAGATTTCCTGATTTGTATGCACTGCCGCTCCTCAATGGGTAAAACCAAAGGCATGACGAATCACACCTACATTTGCCACACCGGCTAAGCCGGCGGCTGATTATTTTGTTTACTGCGTCACTTGCTTACGCAAGAAATTTGGATGGATGCGCTGGAAGTTCCCGCTGGCATCGCTTGTGGTCTCAGACTTAGCACCACTAACCTACGGCTCTGCCTCGCCCTGTTGGACTGGGATTGCGCCGACTCCCCCTGCGACCCTTGTGAATGACTGACATCACAAGGCATCGTCCCATTTCCTAAGCGAATTACCTGCTTAAAAATATTGTTTTAGTGTTTGTGTTACAGCATACAGCCACTATATCTAGTGCTTGCAGCGATGGGATGCACTAATTCTAGTGCCCAACCCGATAACTTGCAACCGGTTTTTTCAATCAGGAAAGGTTAATTTCGCAGGTAATTTCATGAACGAAATGTCATTTTCAAGCAAATTGTTGAATTCACGTTGATAGCGTTGCCAATCAAAAAAGGGGCCAGGATCAGTTTTTCTTCCCGGCGCAATATGTTGGTGACCCCTCACATCGGTCAAAGCATGCCCAACTACAAGCGCAGCCGTGAGTTTTGCGAGCAACTGATATTGTTGATCTGTAAACTTTTCAAAATCAGAACCCTCGAGTTCGATGCCAATTGAATAATCATTACAGCGCTCTCGCCCCTTAAATTCTGAAGCGCCGGCATGCCAAGCTCTATCCTGCGTTGCCACAAATTGATGCGCATTTCCATCACGCTTAATAAGAAAATGCGCAGATACTTTTAAATCACGCAATTTTTCAAAATACGGATGCGAATCACAATCGAGTCGATTAGCAAATAAATCTTCAATATAGGATCCGCCATATTCTTCTGGCGGCAGGCTGATATTGTGTATGACCAGTAAATCAATGACTGTCAGTTCAGGACGTGCATCAAAATTTTCACAAGGCGAGCGCGCAATATCATTGCACCAGCCCTCAGGTGTGATGAAAAAATGTGGATCAATCAATGTCATGAATGTGTAATTTCTGTATCCGATAACGTAATTGTCTAAAGCTTATCCCAAGTAAAGTGGCAGCGCGCGTTCGGTTAAAGCGCGCCTCTTCTAAAGCCTTGACGATGAGTTCACGCTCAATAGTATCAAGATGTGTGTTGAGTGAAATCGGAAAAACAGTGTGCTGCTTCATCCCATATAAGGACTTGCCCTCTTCTGCAAGCATCATAGACTCAGACAGCACCTGATCATGTGCGTTCACACTCTCAAAACAAAGATCGCCTATTTCTATGCAATCACCATGCGCAAAAGCTAAAGCACGCTCTAAAATATTTTCTAACTCACGCACATTGCCAGGAAAATCATGTTGTTGCAGAGCTGCTAGTGCAGCCTGACTTAATCGCACGCATCTTTCAGCACCACCAAGACGTTTTAAGATTGCATCTGCAAGCACGGCAATATCATCCCGTCGCTCTCGCAACGCAGGTAACTGTAACTCAATGACATTGAGTCGATAGTAGAGATCTTGCCGAAAGCGTCCTTCAGCTACCTGCTTTGCAAGATTTTGATGGGTAGCGCTGATGATGCGTACATCCACCACTTCTTCTTGTGACGAACCTAAGCGTCGTATGCGTCGCTCTTGTATTGCACGCAATAATTTAACTTGCATGTTTAAAGGCAGATCAGCAACTTCATCTAACAACAAGGTGCCACCCTGTGCTGCTTGAAAAAAACCTTCCCGCTCTTGGTGTGCCCCAGTGAAGGCACCTCTTTTATGACCAAAAAATTCTGCTTCCATTAAAGCTTCAGGAATCGCACCACAATTCACAGCAATAAAGGGATGTGATGCACGTTGGCTATGTCTATGAATATCGCGTGCTGCTAACTCTTTACCTGATCCTGATTCACCGTAAATAGTGACGGGCGTATTGCTGAGTGCCATACGCTGTATACGTGCACGACATTGCTGTATCAGTAATGAATTGCCCAATAACCGAAATGGCGCATGCGCTAAATTGACT
Organism: Pseudomonadota bacterium; assembly: GCA_041176585.1. GTDB lineage: Bacteria > Pseudomonadota > Gammaproteobacteria > Burkholderiales > Burkholderiaceae_D > Pernthalerella. The sequence goes on along the minus strand of JBEDCU010000105.1, from coordinate 13,340 downwards.
GCCTTGTCGACGTTGTAAGAGTGGTGAACAAAGGGAATAACAGAGAGAGGCGTGGAAGTCATTGCAACACTTGAAGAGAGGACGGCGTAGCGTACTGCATCCATCCCCGCAAAGCTGCACCCTGCACGCAACAAAACTGGGGGTAACAAGGGTTAACTGAAGCTAGTAAATGCTTATCAAGGAAGTATGAACTTAGCTCGTATGTTGTCTTTGATGTTCGATGCTACAAAAAAAACTACCGCCATTTGACTGCACTGCTTCGGATAAAGGCACATGTATGCCACAGTGACTGCAACTCACCATTTTCTCGACTAGCTCAGCTGCTGCAGTTTGTTCCGAAGTTTTTGCCGCAGTTTGTCCAGTAGATTGAGACGATTGAAAAGCCTTGTCAGACTCACTAGCTGCATCACGCTTTATTTTATTTTGTGTTGATTGATACCAACGCCACACCAAATACAGCACTAAAGCCCAGAGTAAAAATTTCACGCCAAGCCTCGATGCAAGATCACTTCCATCACAAAACGACTACCCACATAGGCTAACAATAAGGTAGCAAAACCCATCAGCGTAAAAGAGAGTGCGGTTTTACCGCGCCATCCACGCCAATGCCGACCGGCTAGCAATACACCAAACAACGCCCAAGACATCATAGTAAAGAGTGTCTTGTGTTCAAACTTAACTGGTGTGCCAAACAAGACCTCAGAAAAAAATACGCCTGATATGACGGTCATGGTTAACAAGACAAATCCAAAACCAATAATGCGAAACAGCAAACGTTCCATTTTCAACAAGGGCGGCAATCTATCCACAATCGCGGATAACCAACTCGTGGAATTAGGAGAAGAATGTAAACGCGACTCTTGCACTGCCATTAATAAAGCATGAAACGCAGCAATTGTGAGTGAACCATAAGCTAAGATCGCCACTGCGATATGCCAAGCAAACCAAGGTGACTTACCTGCTATAGAAATCAATGTGCCTGGAAATAAAGCAGGTAGCGCAATCACAATCGCAGCCACCGGCAACACTAATCTTCTTAAACCATCGACTGATAGATTCAGGTTTTCTATCCAATAAGCTGCCACCGTCATCCATAAGGCCGCAGATAACATGACCGCAAAACCTAATCTGAGCGCATCCGGCGTAATCACGGCATGAATCAGTGCAAGTCCATGCAGCGTCCAAGCCAGTGCTGTCCCGAATACAATTGTGCGTCGCCTTTGCTCAGGCAATAAAGCACAGACCATATAGATCAGTCCGGCAGGGTGTATAAGTAGAGGTTCCATCGCTGAAGTTTACACCAAGACTCTCAACCTACTAACAGCGCAAGTTCGCAAATTTTGATAAGCGCTTAGCGTAAAATTGCAACTTCATTGCAAGATGACATTTCTAATTCAGCAAGGCTTACTTTCATGCTAGACAATCTCACTCAGCGCATGGCCAAAGTGGTGAAAACCATGCGCGGCGAAGCACGACTCACAGAATCCAATACCGCAGACATGTTGCGTGAAGTTCGACTCGCATTACTAGAAGCCGATGTAGCTTTGCCTGCAGTGCGTGAATTCATCGCACGCGTGAAAGAAAAAGCGATGGGTGAAGCAGTCATAGGCTCACTCACTCCAGGCCAAGCTTTAGTCGGTGTGGTGCAAGCCGAGTTGGCCAGTCTGATGGGCGCTGATCTAGGGCCACAAGCTAGTGAGTTATCTTTTGCAACACAACCACCCGCCATCATCTTAATGGCAGGTCTGCAAGGTGCTGGTAAAACAACCACGGTTGGTAAGCTAGCAAAATTTTTAACCGAACAAAAAAAGAAAAAAGTATTAACTGTTTCAACCGACGTTTATCGTCCAGCTGCTATCGGTCAGTTAGAAACCGTGACGCGTCAAGCGGGTGCTGATTTCTTCCCTTCACAAACTTCTGAGAAACCGGTTGATATTGCGCATGCTGCACTCGACTACGCAAAGAAACATCATCATGAAGTTTTAATCATCGATACCGCCGGTCGATTAGGTATCGATGAAGTCATGATGCAAGAGATCAGTGGACTACACAAAGCCGTTAAACCTATAGAAACTCTGTTTGTCATCGATGCCATGCTGGGTCAGGATGCGATCAATACTGCTCGCGCATTTAATGAAGCTCTGCCTTTAACCGGCATCGTTCTCACTAAGTTAGATGGTGATGCACGTGGTGGTGCGGCACTCTCAGTGCGGCATATCATAGGCAAGCCCATTAAATTCGCTGGCGTTGCTGAGAAACTGGATGGTTTAGAAGCCTTCGATCCTGTCCGCATGGCGAATCGTATTCTCGGTATGGGCGATATTCTCGCTTTGGTTGAAGAAGCGAAGAAAGGTATGGATGTCGCAGCGGCTCAAGAGCTGGCGCATAAAATCAAAGGCGGCGGTAAATTTGATTTGAATGATTTCAAAGCACAGTTATCGCAAATGAAAAAAATGGGCGGCCTATCTGGACTAGTCGATAAACTCCCTGCGCAATTTCAAAAAGCTGCAGCTGGTACCAATGTCGATCAAGCTGAACGACAAGTCAGACGCATGGAAGGCATGATTAACGCGATGACCCAACAAGAGCGGAGTAAGCCTGAATTAATTAAAGCTTCACGCAAGCGCAGAATCGCAACTGGAGCAGGCGTGCAAGTACAAGAAGTCAATCGTATGCTGGCGCAATTCGAACAAATGCAGACCATGATGAAGAAAATGAAAGGCGGCGGCATGATGAAAATGATGCGCGGTATGAAGGGTATGCTACCTGGAATGCACTAATCTTCACTACAACATCACTGAATTTCATAACCTTTATTGCATCACTCTAGAGAGAAAAACATAAAGATAAGCACACTTCATCACCTCTCAAGAATGAAAATTCAGCGACTATGCGAGAGAAAAATCATCCTCTCATAGGGAAAATTTGAAAAAAACTTACAAAAAACACTTGCATCACAAGCAAAACCCTAAGACTATTGGCGGTGCGTTCATTGGCGCAATTTCACAAACTTGAGTGATGGAGGTAATTGATGGCCACAACCAAAAAACCTGCTGCAAAAAAAGCGGCAAAAAAGGCAGTAAAAAAGCCAGCAGCTAAAAAAGCTGTTAAGAAAGTCGTAAAGAAAGTCGCGGCTAAAAAGGCAGTAAAAAAAGTAGTGAAAAAAGTAGCAGCTAAAAAACCAGCTGCGAAAAAAGCAGTAAAGAAAGTAGCAGTTAAAAAAGTAGCAGCGAAGAAGGTAGCAAAGAAAGCGACTAAGGCAAAATCAACACGTAAGCCGAATGCTGCATTCATGAAGCCTTTGAATGTTTCAGCAGTGTTAGCAGAAGTGGTAGGTTCAAATCCTTTGCCACGTACTGAAGTAACCAAGAAAGTTTGGGATTACATCAAGAAGCATAAGCTGCAAGATAGCGTTAACAGACGTAACATCAATGCAGACGACAAGCTGAAAGCTGTTTTCGGCGGCAAGAAGACTGTATCTATGTTTGAGATGACTAAACTCATCTCTGCTCACTTGAAATAATTTTCAGGTAGCGAACAAAAACGCCCACAATCATGCGGGCGTTTTTGTTTCTGCCGTCTAGACTCTAGTCACGACTTTATATCAACAAGAATTTCATTCGACTGCTAACCAAGCTTATTTTTTCTTGTAAGCTTCTATAGCTTTCGCTAAATCCTGATAGTCATCACATCCTTTGCCACAAATTTGCTCTAGTCGCGCTAAATGCTCGAGCGCTTTATCAAGCTTATCTACCTTCAAATAAGCCTCACCTATATATTCATGTACTTGACGATGATTAGGATTGATTTTTAAGGCCTGGTTATAGTGCGAAAAAGAGAGATCCATCTCGCCCAAATTTCGATATGCATAGCCCAAATAATTATGGATGTCTGCATTCTCTGGCGATTTTTTTACTGCTCTGTTTAATGCTTTGACTGCGCTCGGCCAATCTTTTGCTAACACTGCTTTATGCCCTGCTACAAAATCCGCATTCTCAGCAACCGCATCAGCTTTCGGTCCTGATACGTTTGCATACACCGCACCAGCACAAGTTAATAACATCATGAAGATAATTTTTTTCACATCCACTCCCATTTTAAAAATTAAAAAATCAATGTTGCCAACGCTTCCATGCGGCGCGTACAGCATTAGGATACTCAGGTCGACCACGACTACCGTTGTAACGTCCTAGGGCCATAAACACATCACCACGTTCCAAATCAAGATACAGTCGCAAAATAGCGCAGCCATAACGTAAGTTGGTTTGCATATGAAACAAAGCTGCTGGCCGACCATCACCAATTGCATGCGTCCAAAAAGGCATGACTTGCATATAGCCGCGGGCACCAGCACGTGAAATCGCATATTTACGAAACGCCGATTCCACTTGAATCAAACCTAACACTAAGGCAGGCTCTAATCCTGCTCGTCTTGACTCATACCAAACTGTCTGCAAAAATTCTTGCCGCACCATGGTATCTGGCATACGACTATGTAAGCGTCGTGACATGACATCAAACCAACGCTGCCATGCAACGCGTTCACTCTCATTCGAAAAAACAAGCTTAGGTGGACGCGGATCAGTGATGGCACGTGCCAACGCAACCCGCACAGCATCTGCCAATGCTTCTTCTTTTTGATTGCCCGCTATCGCTGCTGATGGCATTACAACCATCAGCAGTAACAGGTATCCCCACCACACTCGCCTTAAGCCTTGTAGGTGGCACAAGAACTTCATCTTCAGATTGCTAATCGTTGATTGATAAACGCGACCATCTCCGCTAAGGCAACCGGTGTCGCTGCTTCATCTCTACGTCCCTGATATTCCAGCATGCCTTCTTTTAAGCTGCGCTCACCAATCACAATACGATGTGGTACACCAATTAACTCCCAATCAGCAAACATCGCACCTGGTCGTTCACCACGGTCATCCAACATCACATCAACGCCCGCTTCTTTTAACGCTGTATACAGCTTATTAGTTTCCGCTTGCACAGCTTCGCTACGGTCATAACCCATAGGACATAACACCACTTCAAAGGGTGCTATCGATGTAGGCCAGATAATGCCCTTGGCATCAAAATTTTGTTCAATCGCTGCACCTAAGATACGAGTCACGCCTATGCCGTAACAACCCATTTGCATCAACTGCGGTTTGCCGGATTCATCGAGATAAGTCGCTTTCATATCTTCTGAATAACGTGTTCCTAATTGAAATACATGACCAACTTCTATGCCGCGTTGAATTTCCAACACGCCTTTACCATCTGGTGAAGGATCACCCGCCACCACATTGCGTATATCTGCAATCTGCGCCATCGGAAGATCACGCTCCCAGTTAGCACCTGTGTAATGAAAATCTTCTTGATTCGCGCCACACACAAAATCACTCATGATCGCGACACTGTGATCAGCAATAATTTTTACTGGCTGCTTAGGTTTGATAGGACCGATATAACCCGGTGGTGTACCAAATGCTTGCACAATCTCCGACTCACTCGCAAATCGGAATGGACCAATGCCGAGCAACTTACCCACTTTCACTTCATTCAGATCATGATCAGCACGTAACAGTAACAGCCAAATTTCACGTTTTTCATCAGCGACTTCTACGCTAATGACAATCGACTTCACCATTTTTGTCAGCGCTATGTTTAACAAAGCAGCGACGTCTTCACAACGCTGTTTACCAGGTGTGGCTGTCAAACTTAATGCGGTTTGTGGATCAGCGCGTTTACCCGCAGGTGGCATCGCTTCCGCCGCTTCCATATTGGCAGCGAAATCCGAGGTAGGGCAATACACTAAAGCGTCTTCACCCGTATCTGCAATCACATGAAACTCTTGCGATCCTGAACCACCGATAGCGCCATTGTCTGCAGCCACAGCGCGAAACATCAAACCAAAGCGATGAAAAATTCGTGTGTAAGCATCCACCATGTTTTGATAAGACACTCGTAAGCCTTCCACATCACGATCGAATGAATACGCATCTTTCATCGTGAATTCACGGCCACGCATTAATCCAAAACGTGGTCTGCGCTCATCACGAAATTTTGTTTGTATATGATAAAAATTAACTGGCAACTGGCGATAGGATTTGATTTCACTACGCGCCACATCCGTTACCACTTCTTCTGAAGTAGGCTGAATCGCAAAATCACGTCCATGTCTGTCTTTAACGCGCATGAGTTCAGGACCCATCTTGTCCCAGCGACCGGTTTCTTGCCACAGCTCGGCAGGCTGTACCAAAGGCATTAGCATTTCGATAGCACCTGCTTTATCCATTTCTTGCCGCACTATGCCTTCCACTTTACGGATAACCCGTAATCCCATAGGCATGTAGGTATAAATGCCAGAACCAAGGCGCTTAATCATGCCGGCACGCAGCATGAGTTTATGACTGACGATTTCCGCATCAGAAGGGGCTTCTTTAAGGGTAGAAATAAAAAACTGGGATGCGCGCATGAGAATCTAATCTTTTAAAAGAGGAGGGTTATAATCAACTCAATTTTAAAGTATTAGTTGGTCATCCAGCCTGCTGATTGCAATACCGAGTTTTTTATCCTGCCGCGCTGTCGTTTTCGGCTTGTCGCCACCAGATAAAAACGCGTTTTACCTTGCATGCAGCCGCCGTCTGACCACAGAAAATTCGAGGTGCATCATGCTAGACCGTGAAGGCTTTCGCCCAAACGTCGGCATTATCTTGTTGAACAGCCAGAATGAAGTCTGGTGGGGCAAACGGGTACGCGAACATTCGTGGCAGTTTCCGCAAGGCGGAATTAAATATGGCGAAACGCCAGAGCTAGCCATGTTCCGCGAATTAGAAGAAGAAGTTGGCTTACGTGCTGAGCACGTAAAAATCATAGGCCGCACCCGTGACTGGCTACGCTATGAAGTGCCGGATCACTTCATTAAACGTGAAATCCGCGGCCATTATCGTGGACAAAAACAAATCTGGTTTCTGTTGCGCATGGTGGGTCGCGATTGCGACATTAACCTGCGTGTTTCCGATCATCCTGAATTCGATGCATGGCGTTGGCATGAGTATTGGGTGCCCTTAGATGTGGTGATTGAATTTAAACGCGATGTGTATCTCAAAGCTTTGCAAGAACTATCGCGCTTTTTAAATCGTCCTCAGAGTGCAAATAATCAGCAACGTAATCGTGATCGTGTTCAACATGGGCATGGCAGTCAAGCACATCAATCAGAAACGAACACCTCTGAACCTAATAATGCTGAGCTTAATAACGCTGAACCTAACAACGCTGAGCTTAAGAACTCTCCAGCATCACCCACTGCTAACGCGCAAGACCAACCCGAATCGGAACCTAAATGAGCTTGACGACTTTTTTGCGCCCTATCGCATTATTCATAACCCTCTTTATGTCGCTGTCAGCTATTGCACAAAAAGAAGATGCAGATAGCGCACCAGCAGTCTGGCAAGAATCCACTGTCAGTTTACCAGCAGCGCCGACAAAGGAAAATTTACTCGCATTTAATCCGAATGCGAGTGGCACTATGAAATTTGCTATCGATGCAAAATCATTGACGGTAGAAAAAGATGAAGTTGTACGTTACACCCTCGTCATCACTAGCGCTACTGGTGCGAGTAATGTGAGTTATGAAGGCATACGTTGTAAGACGATGGAGAAAAAAGCATATGCCTTTGGTCAGGCTAATGGCAACTGGTCTGTTGCTAAACGCGATACTTGGGATGCGATTGCAGATGGTCGCGTGAATCGCCAACACATCACACTTGCTCAGGATTTCTTTTGTGATGGATCACGTGTTGCGGGCAAAGCAGAAAACATTATTGAACGCATACGTCGCAATAAACCGCTTAAATAAAACTCAAGCTTATTTGTAGCGTTAAGCTTTTCAAAGCAGCACTAAGTTATCACGGTGGATTAGCTCCGACTCTTCTACATAACCGAGTATCGCTACAATTTCAGAAGAAGGTTGACGCATAATGCGGCGTGCTTCAGTGCTAGCGTAATTCGACATGCCACGCGCAATTTCTTTACCTTCTTGCGTGACGCAAGTGATGACATCACCACGACCAAATTCACCCACCACTTCCACTACACCAATCGGCAATAAAGACTTACCTTCGGTGCTGAGCTTTTGTACTGCGCCTGCATCTAAAACAACTTTGCCAGCCGTCTTAAGATGATCTGCCATCCATTGTTTGCGTGCTGTGAGACGCGCAGTCTGCGCAATGAGTTGCGAGCCTATTGCCTCACCATTCGCAAGACGGGTTAAGACTTGTTCTTCACGTCCCCAAGCAATCACAGTGTGTGCACCTGAAGCCGCAGCGCGACGTGCAGCTAAAATTTTAGTCAACATACCACCGCTACCAATGCCACTCCCTACACCACCTGCCATCGCTTCGAGTGCAGGATCACCTGCTTTAGCTTCATGTACAAATTCTGCGCTTGGATTTTTACGTGGATCGGCTGTGTAGAGACCGCGTTGATCCGTCAAAATAATTAACGCATCAGCTTCAATTAAATTTGCAACCAAAGCACCTAGCGTATCGTTATCACCAAATTTAATTTCATCAGTGACTACGGTGTCATTTTCATTGATGACAGGGATGACGCCAAAATCTAATAAGGTAAACAGCGTAGAACGAGCATTTAAATACCGTTCGCGATCAGCTAAATCTGCATGCGTTAATAAAACCTGTGCAGTGCGTAATTGATGCGCACCAAAGCTGGTTTCATAAATTTGCGCCAAGCCCATTTGACCTACTGCTGCACATGCTTGTAGTTCATGTACTTCAACAGGTCTTTTTTCAAAGCCTAAACGTTGCATGCCTTCTGCAATTGCACCTGAACTCACTAAGACAACTTGCTTACCCATGGAACGCAATTGCGCTATCTGTGCTGCCCACTTAGAAATAGCAGCATGATCGAGACCCTTGCCTTCATTCGTGACAAGAGATGAACCAACTTTGATGATAATGCGCTGCGCTTCTTGAATAACAGATCGCATGAGGTTCTCAGAAAATATGAGTAGGAAAAGTTAGTCGATTACTTTGAAACGTGGATCATCCAGATCGACTGAAACAATCGCACGTACTTCCTCGACTAAGGTAGATTGATCACGCTGCTCTTGATTGCGCTGTGTGGCGATGAAGTCATAAATCTCTTTAACTAAATCATCGCAACCTTCACGGGTTAAGCCCGATATTTCAAATACAGGACCTTTCCAGCCAAAGCGCTTAATAAAATCTTTGACGCGCGCAACTCGTTCTTCTTGCGGCACCATGTCTAATTTGTTTAACACCAACCAACGTGGTTTATCAAACAAAGATTCATCATATTTTTTTAGCTCCAGCACAATCGCTTTCGCTTCTTTTACTGGATCCACATGATCGAACGGCGCTAAATCAACGAGATGCAATAACAAACTCGTGCGTTGCAAATGCCGCAAAAACTGCACACCCAATCCCGCACCATCTGCTGCACCTTCGATTAAACCTGGAATGTCTGCAATCACAAAACTTTTTTCATGACTTACACGCACCACACCTAAATTAGGATGCAAAGTCGTAAAAGGATAATCCGCTACCTTAGGACGTGCATTTGATACCGCTGCAATGAAAGTGGATTTACCTGCATTAGGCATACCCAACAATCCCACATCTGCCAGTACTTTTAATTCGAGTTTAAGATCGCGACGCTCACCTTCTTTACCATCAGTCTTTTGTCGCGGTGCGCGATTGGTTGATGACTTAAAGTGTATGTTGCCCCAACCGCCTTCACCACCTTTAGCGAGCAAGGCAACTTGATCATGTTCGGTTAAATCCGCAATGATGCCGCCATCAACTTGATCGATCACTAACGTGCCAACTGGCATGCGCAAGTAAACATCATCTGCACCTTTGCCGTAGCAATCTGAACCACGTCCATGTTCACCATGACGACCACGATGAATTTTCGCGAAACGATAATCTACTAAGGTGTTGATATTCCGATCGGCGATAGCAAAGATGCTGCCACCTTTACCGCCATCGCCACCATCAGGCCCACCAAATGGACGAAATTTTTCGCGACAAAACGAAGCAACGCCATTGCCGCCATCACCGGCAATCACTTCAATTTTTGCTTCATCGATAAATTTCATAATCTGCCGCCAGAAAGTAAAAAGGCTCCACCTGCGGCAGAGCCTTTTATGCAGGAATGCTGAATGCTTCCTAAGCCGGAACAACCATCACAAAGTGACGCTTGGCTGCACCTTTGATAGCAAACTGCACTTTGCCATCAGTTAAAGCAAACAAGGTGTGATCTTTGCCCATGCCTACATTTTCGCCAGCATGCAATCTCGTGCCGCGTTGACGAACAATGATGCCGCCAGCATTGATTGCTTGACCACCATAGACCTTGACGCCTAGTCGTTTCGACTCTGAATCACGGCCGTTGCGCGTAGTGCCGCCGCCTTTTTTATGTGCCATTTGCTACTCCTAATTTCCTGATCAATCTGATCAGTGATTAACCATTGATCGAGACGATTTGCAACTCAGTGTAATTTTGGCGATGGCCTTGACGCTTTTGGTAATGCTTACGACGACGCATCTTGAAAATTTTCACTTTATCGTGACGACCATGCGCCACTACCGTAGCAAGCACCTTAGCACCTTGAACCAGAGGCGCACCAAATTTCATGGTGTCACCCGCACCCACTGCGAGTACTTGATCCAAAGTGATTTCGGAGCCTATGTCTGCCGGTATCTGTTCTACTTTAAGTTTTTCGCCAGCCGCAACTTTATACTGCTTGCCGCCGGTTTTTATGACCGCGTACATGGGAACCTCATCAATTTTTGTGTTTGGAACATAGCCCAATGCCAGAGTGGCGATGGGATTTCAACCGTCAGCAGCTAAGACCTCAGCCGATTCGGGAAAACCCCAAATTATACATAGACTTAGCGATTAGGTCAAAACTAAACCTCACTCTTAAAGCTAGGTTATTAGGGAAGCAGAGGGTGAATGCTCATCGTATAATCGCCCAACTTTTAAATTTAATGCACGATAACTACAATTAATTGTCAAATTAAAAACTTTACTCGATTTGATTTGTAATCAATCGCACATCGCACAAAAACTTAACCATTTAATAATCTTGCTTCCCTTGTGAACGCCTCAACCACAGCCAGTCAGAACAACCCACTTTCAACAGTCATCGCTGCTGACATGCTTGCCGTTGATGCCACCATTCGTGCACAACTGCATTCTGATGTGCCCTTAGTGAGTCAAATCGCGGATTACATCATCAGCGCTGGCGGCAAACGCATACGCCCTGCTTTAGTTTTATTGATGGCGAATGCTTGGGGCTATCGTGGAACAGATCATCACAAATTGGCAGCAGTGATTGAATTCATACACACCGCCACCTTGCTCCATGATGATGTGGTCGATGAATCTTCATTACGTCGTGGTCGTGAAACAGCAAATGCATTGTTTGGTAATGCTGCTTCTGTATTAGTAGGTGACTTTGTTTATTCGCGCGCGTTTCAAATGATGGTCTCTGTAGATAACATGCGTGTCATGCGCATATTGGCAGATGCCACCAACGTGATTGCAGAAGGTGAAGTACTACAACTCATGAACATGCATGATCCTGATGTCACCGAAGAACGTTATTTACAAGTCATCCGCTCTAAAACTGCAAAATTATTTGAAGCAGCCACTGAGTTGGGCAGTTTGATTGCTGGCGCAACCGAAGATCACATCAATGCTGCAGCTGAATATGGACGATCATTAGGCACTGCATTTCAATTGATAGATGATGTGCTCGATTACTCAGGTAATGCGCATGACATAGGTAAAAATGTGGGAGATGATCTGCGCGAAGGCAAACCTACCTTACCGCTTATTTATTTGCTTCAGCATGGCACCACTCAAGAGCGTGAACTTGTACGCAACTGCATAGAACATGGTGATGAAGAACATTTTGATGACATCTTAAATGCCATCACCGGATCCGGCGCCTTGGAATACACAAGAATGAAAGCAGAACAAGCAAGCCAACGTGCAATGAGCTCTCTAGATAACCTACCTGAAGGGGCACACAAAACTGCGCTCATGCAGTTAGCTAGATTTGCAGTTGAGCGGAATCACTGATTAACCTTCTGCCATCATTACATCTTCTTTAAATTTCAAACGATCATCATTTATTTAGATCGTTTAACTTGTCAAATGCTGAAGGTTTCAGGTTATTAAAAACACTCACTACGGATTGACTCGCATTGAAATACAGCGTCACATCCGTTTTATCATCCTCCCAAAACCTTCGCTCTTGATCCTCACTCGGAAAGTGAGGAATAATTTTTTTAATTGAATTATTCATAGCTTAACCTTCAATCACATCACACATCAATTTGGCATCACAGATCGATGGAAACTCACGATTCTCCATTCTTCCTGTCGCTTCGCTGCAGTGAGAACCAATCTCCCAGCCATCACTTGTTTTTGACCATCTAACATCACTGACCACTCATCCGTACATGCCGTAAGCAAGACATCATCAGAAACAGATTGAATTTTATTATTATCAATCGACATAGAGAGCGGCTGAAGTTGAGCAAACGCTTGCTCGAAATACTGGCGAATACCCTCGCTACTTGTTATTAGTATTTTAGTTGATGTGCCATAGAACATCGCATCAGCAGCAAATAACTGCATAACAGCATCCACATCACACCGATTCACCGCAGCCACCCAATTAGCTAGTAACTGATCACCGTCATCTAATACATTATTAGATGATCTTTTAAAAAACAGGGTGAGGAAAACAGAATAGAGTTTTTTCATTAAGATACATTCACTTGCTAAAAATCAGCATTGTAAACAATCATAAGAAAAGATAAATTACTGAGAATTGTAGGTGCGATTAGCGTAGCGTAATCGTACGAAAAAACAGAAATATTACGGCCGATTACGCTGCGCTAATCGGCCCTACAATCACTCCCACTAACTTTTCTAAATTTGTTTACCGAAACTGGGATATAGACATGCCTACTATCAATTACAAAGGTCAGATTACTATTCCAAAGAAAATTAGAAAATCCTTGAACCTAACGTCTGGGATGCAATTAAATATCGCCATCAATCAAGCTGGCGAAATATTTCTAAAAAAAATAATGCAAGAAAAAATATCTCCAATTGATCATTTTGAACTTGCAAGAGGAAAGGCAGAAATTAAATGACGCACAAATTATTTAATGCAGTTACTGCCCAATTAAAAAGACTGAGAAATATAGATGCGATTAGCGAAGCATAATCGTATGTCAATTTTCTCGAATGATTACGATGCGCTAATCATTCCTACACAACAT